>NZ_JAMYVK010000035.1:0-77816 GCF_040323975.1 Mesorhizobium sp. M0019
CACCGCGCTCGCGCAGCCGCCCCCAATCCGTTGTCCCCACTGCCGCGGAACCCTCTCCGCTAAAAATCTGCCAAAGTAGTGCTAGGCTGCCCGCTCAAAGGGTCAGTAGTGCATTTGCATATCCATCGGGCCGGCAGGCGGCATCATTGAGCCGTTCAGGTTGGCCATGATCACAAGGGAACCGGCCATCACCAGGAACACGATGAGCACGCCAAAGGCGAGCGCGAGCACGTTGTTGGTGTTGTCCGGGCCGGTCGTGAGGTGCAGGAAGAACACCAGGTGGACACCCATCTGGGCAATCGCGAGGACGGCAAGGCCGAGAGGAATTCCGGCTGCCCAGAGCAGTGATGTGTTGGCCACCCAGAACGACAGGCCTGTCAGTATCACCGCCAGAAGCAGGCCGATGGTGTAGACGAGCACCCCGGAGGAGATTGGCTCATCCTTGTCGGTCACTATCGACCGGTCGCCGGGAGCGCGATCGTAACGTGTTGCAGTCATGGAGCGATTCCCATCAAATAGACCACCGTGAACAGCCCAATCCAGATGATGTCGAGCGCATGCCAGAAGAGTGAAAAGCACTGCAGCCGACGCAGTACGGGTGCCTGAAGCCCTTTCACCGCGACCTGCGCCATCATCACCCCCAGCCAGATCAGACCGGCGGCGACATGAATTCCGTGACAGCCAACGAGGGCGAAGAACGATGAGAGAAATGCGCTGCGTTGGGGGCTCGCGCCATGTGCGATCATGTCGGCGAATTCGCGCATCTCCAGAGCGAGGAACGCAGCGCCGAGCGCGAAGGTGAGCAAGGCAGCCAGATATGTGCCGTGGCGGCGTCGCGAGTTGACCGCCAATGCCATCAGCCCGCATGTGTAGCTGGACGCCAGAAGACAAGCGGTTTCGATGGCGACCCTACCCTGACTGAATAACTCGGCGCCGGTCGGTCCGCCCGCGGTGGCATGCCGCAACACTGCGTAGCCGGCAAAGAGCGCCGAGAACATGACGATGTCGCTCAGCAGGAAGATCCAGAAGCCGTAAGCAACGACAACGCGCTTTGGCGCTGGGCCGGCTTCGCTCGCGCTCAGCAAAGGTTTACCAGCCTCAACGGCAACGGTGACGTTCATATCGCCACCCCCGCCCGGTAAAGCCGATCGAATTGGGCGAGCTGCATTGCCGGCACCTCGGTTTCGTCCCCATCGCGAAAGGCGAAGATGAGTATCGTCAGGAACGTGCCGAATAGTCCCAGCCCGGCCATCCACCAGATGTGCCAGATCAGGGCGAAACCTATGACGACGGCAAAGAAGGCGTTGACGAACCCGACTGGGCTGTTCTTTGGCATTTCAATCGGCTCGTACTGGGGCGGTGGCTCGGGTTGAGCCTGCTGTTCGCCGGCGCGTTGTTTCGTGACCCAGTAGGTGTCCCGCTCGGCCACCTGCGGCAGGACCGCAAAGTTCCAGGCCGGCGGCGGCGAGGCCGTGGACCATTCCAGCGTGCGGCCATTCCAAGGATCGCCGGTCACGCGAAGCAGGTCGCGGTCGCGGATCGAGACAACCAGCTGCACGATCTGGCAGGCAATCCCGCCCAGAATGATCACGGTGCCGATCGTCGCCACGACCAGCCATGGCTGCCAGGCGACATTGTCATAGTGCTGCATGCGCCGGGTCATGCCCATCAGGCCCAGCACGTAGAGCGGCATGAAGGCGACGTAGAAGCCGATCAGCCAACACCAGAACGATGCCCTGCCCCAGCGCTCGTCCAGCTTGAAGCCGAATGCCTTGGGGAACCAATAATTGTAGCCCGCCATGACGCCGAACACGACGCCGCCGATAATGACGTTGTGGAAATGCGCGACTAGGAAGAGACTGTTGTGGAGCTGGAAATCGGCCGGAGGCACTGCCATCAACACGCCGGTCATGCCGCCAATGACGAAGGTCACCATAAATCCCACCGACCACAGGATCGGCACCTCGAAGCGGATGCGCCCGCCGTACATCGTGAACAGCCAGTTGAAGACTTTCACGCCTGTCGGCACGGCGATGATCATGGTCATGACGCCGAAGAAGCCGTTGACGTCGGCGCTCGCGCCCATCGTGAAAAAGTGATGCAGCCAGACGAGGAAGGAGAGGATGCAAATCGCCATTGTAGCAGCCACCATGGAGCGATAGCCGAACAGCGGCTTGCCCGAGAAAGTTGCGACGACTTCCGAAAAGATGCCGAACGGCGGAAGGATCAGGATGTAGACTTCCGGATGACCCCAGACCCAGAACAGGTTGACGTACATCATCGCATTGCCCTGTCCGTCGACCGTGAAGAAGTGGAAGCCGAGATACCGGTCGAGCAGCAGCATCGCCAACGTGGCGGTCAGAACCGGAAAGGCCGCGACAATGAGAAAGTTGGCCGCAAGCGAAGTCCAGCAGAAGACGGGCATCCGCATGTAGCCCATTCCCGGTGCCCGCAGTTTCAGGATTGTGGTGACGAAATTGATCCCGGTCAGGAGAGTGCCGACGCCCGAGATCTGCAGCGACCACAGATAGTAATCGACGCCGACGCCGGGCGAGAATTGCAGCTCGCTGAGTGGCGGATAGGCGATCCATCCCGTCTTGGCGAATTCACCGACAACCAGGGAGACGTTGATCAGCAGGACGCCCGAGGCGGTCAACCAGAAGCTCACCGAGTTCAGCGTCGGAAAAGCAACATCGCGGACGCCAAGCTGCAGCGGCAGGACGAAGTTCATCAGGCCAATGACGAACGGCATCGCCACGAAGAAGATCATGATGGTGCCGTGTGCCGAGAAGACCTGATCGAAATGCTCCGGCGGCAGATACCCTTGGGAGCCGCCGGCAGCGACGGCCTGCTGCGCCCGCATCATAATCGCGTCGGAAAATCCGCGCAGCAGCATGACCAGCGCCAGCAGGAAGTACATGACGCCAATCCGCTTGTGGTCGACGGACGTGATCCATTCGCGCCACAGATAGGGGACATATCCTTTCAGCGTGACCCATGACAGGATGCCGACGATGGCCAGGACCATGAAGGCCCCTGCCCCCATGATGATCGGCTGGTCGAATGGGATGGCGCTCCAGTCGAGCTTGCCGAGCAGGTTCATTTGTCTGTCCTCTGTGACGTCAGAACTGCGAGCCGCGCAGGATCATTCGGCTGCGCAGCAAAGCTCTGGATGTGGTTGAACAGGTCGGGAGCGACGTCGCGGTAGGTGAAAGGCGATACGGCTTCGCTTGGCCTGGCCAGATCGGCATAGGCTTGTGCGTCGAGCATCGGGCCGGCGTCGCGCGTTGCGTTCACCCACTGCGAGAAGGCCGGGGCTGGCACCGCATCAACGGCAAACCGCATGTCGGCGAAACCCTCGCCGCTATACTGGGCCGATAGCCCTCGAAAGGTCCCGGGATGGTCGGCCTGAAGGTGAAGGCGTGTCACCATCCCGGCCATGGTATAGATCTGGCTGCCGAGCTGCGGGACGAAGAAGCTGTTCATCACACCTGAGGAGGTCAACTCGAAGCTGACCGGAGTGCCAGCCGGGATGGTCAATCGATTGACGCTTGCGATGCCCTGGTCGGGATAGATGAACAGCCATTTCCAGTCGAGCGAGACCACCTGAACCCTGACAGGGTCGACGGCGGAAGCTATTGGCTTGCGCGGATCGAGGTCATGCGCGCCGACCCAGGCAACGCCACCAACCAGCAGTACCGTCATGGCAGGGATCGACCAGACGAGCAGTTCGAGACGACCCGAATACTCGAAATCGGGCAAGTAGCGAGCGCGCCCATTCGAGGACCGAAACCAAAAGGCGACACCGAGTGTGGCGAGGATCGTTGGGATCACGATCGCCAGCATGATGCCGAGCGAGTTGAACAGAACCAGTCGTTCGGCGGCGGCAACAGGTCCTTGCGGACTGAGAACACCTTCCGAACAGCCCGCGAGCGTCACTACGCCGATCAAGCTGGTAGCGAGCAACCTGAGCCGCATATCAAACCTCATCTGTGCCGGTGGTGATTGAAATGCCTGCGGCTCGGGCTGCATTGGGCAGAGCTTCGGCGTGGACAGTCCGGGAACTGAACACAGGCGTGGAGCGCTGCGGCTGATCGGCGTGGTCGATCAGGAGCGCTGCAAACAACACGAACAAATAGAAAATGGAGAAAGCGAACAGACGGCGTGGAGCGCGGCGGTCGGCCTCGTCGCTTATGCGCAACTGGATCGCGAGCACGACAAGTTTTGCTCCGCATCCGATGGCTGCCGCAGCGTAGATTGGGCCGGCAAACCCGAGCGCCCAGGGCAGCACGGAAGCCGCAGACAAGAGCGCGCAGTAGATCAGGATCTGCCGCGTCGTTGCGGCGCGCCCTGCAACGACGGGCAGCATTGGTACGCCGGCACGGGCATACTCATCCGTGCGGTTGAGGGCCAGTGCCCAGAAATGGGGCGGCGTCCAGAGGAAGATGATGAGGAACAGGACCAGCGGCTCGATCCCGATTTGGCCAGTCGCAGCTGCCCAGCCAATGACCGGCGGAAGTGCGCCGGCAGCGCCGCCGATGACGATATTCTGTGGCGTGAGCCGCTTCAGCCACGCCGTGTACACAATGACGTAGAAGAGGATTGCGAGCGCGAGCAGTGTGCCCGCTGCGACGTTGGTCGCCAGGGCAAGTACCGCGATCGCAGCCATCGCAAGAACAATCCCGAATACGAGAGCTTCGATCGGCAAGACCTTGCCGCGTGGGATTGGCCGCTTCGCAGTACGCGCCATGACGGCGTCAATATCGGCGTCGTACCACATATTGAGCACTGCGGCGGCGCCGGCCCCCGCAGCGATCGCGAGAACTGCGACGAACGCGTTGAGGGGATGCAGGTCAACCGGGGCGATAACCAATCCAACGAACGCGGTGAAGACAGCAAGCACCATCACTCGTGGCTTCATGAGCATGCAGAAATCAATTGCACGGGTGTGCAATAAACCGGCCTCGCCCCGAGTCTGGCTAAACTGATAAGCAATGGTCTTGACGCTCATTTCTGCTGCTCCGAGTTCATTCGAATAAAGGCCATTGAAGCGTCGTCATCGAGGTCGTCACTATTCCTCGAGCTTGCATCTTCCAGGGGAGTTATGCTTGTACGGTGCTGCTGAACCGGTACCGATCATGCTCAAAGATTGGGTTGCAATTCTGCCTTTCCCCTCAGAGAGGTGAATTCCTCAGCAAGACAGGCGCATCCAATTCACGTCTCGGGGAAGCCTCCTCGCTTCGGTCATACGGGTCAGCACGATCACGATCCGATCGGACACTGACGTGAAGCCCTACGCCCAGTTCGATAAATGGTTGGCCTGGCGACAGCATCGCCTGCAGCCGCAGGGCCGCATTTGCCTGTTCGACACGACGATGCCGGGTCACAGGAAGTTTTCCCTCACCATTTCCCAAACATCCCCTCCCCGACCGTGCAAAACGGCGCGAGCTGAATAAAGCGCCATGCCAACTGCTGGTGCCGCGGCCATGAATGGTGGCATGACCAGCTGCAATGGACTGACGTGCACGTGCAGCAGCGCGGGCCCCGGTTGCGCAAGCCAGTCTTTGACGCTCGCTTCAAGGTCGTCGGCCTTGGAAACCGTTTGGCCCCAGAGGCCCAACGCTCGCGCAACTTCGGCAAAGTTCGGGTTTTTTAGCCGCGTGAATGTATCGAGCATCCCCTCGGCCTTCTGCTCGATCTCCACGAAGCCGAGCTTGCCGTTGTCATACACCGCAATCTTGATCGGCAATTCCTCCTGCACCACGGTCATCAGGTCCCCGAAAAGCATTGAGAGCCCGCCATCGCCGGCCAGACAGATGACCTGGCGGCCTGGCTGAGACTTCTGCAGCCCAAGGGCCGATGGCAAACCGCCAGCCATAGTTCCATGCAGCAGACTGGCGAACGTGCGGCGCCGACCATTGGTTTCGATGTAGCGAACAAGCCAAGCGGCCGGTGTGCCATCGTCCGCAGAAAATACCGCGTCCTTCGCGGCATGGCGGTTGATCGCCTCGGTGAGGTAGGTTCCAGGAATACACCCACCGTGACCCGCGACAGCCTTTGTCTTTTCCGATTACCTGGCTTTGGCATAGCGCCGCACGTATTGGTCACGGAAGGAGGCGTCAGTGCGTTCCGCCAGCTTCGGCAGCAACGCTTCCAGGGTTGCTTTCACGTCGCCGACAACACCTTTTGTGACCGGATGCCGTCGGCCGAGATGTGTCGGGTCGATATCGACTTGCACAATCTTCGCCTTGTCGGGATAGAATTGCCGCCACGCAAAATCGGCCCCCAGAAGCAGCAGCGTGTCGCAGTTGAGCAAGGCGTGATAGCCGGCCTCATTGCCAAGCATCCCGGTCATGCCGATGTTGTAGGGATTGTCGAACTCCAGGAAGTCCTTCCCGCGCGAGGTATGAGCGATCGGGGCCTTCAGCCTCTCGGCAACGGCGAGGATTTCCTGATGCGCCCCCTGGCAGCCGGATCCGCCATAAATGGCAAGGTTCCCGCTTTTGTTGAGTATCCCTGCGATTTCGTTGAGATCAGCATCACTCGGACGAACAACGGGCTCTGAAACGTGAACTGCGTACGGAATGTCATCGTGCACCGTTGAGGCGGAAACGTCCGCCGGGACGATGAGAACGGCGACACCCCGCTTCGACAAGGCGGTTTGGCAGGCGATAACGGTTTTGCGTCGCGCCTGCTCCGGCGTGTAGATCATGTCACAGAAGACGCTGCAGCTTTTGTAGATCTGCTTGAAATCGACCTCCTGGATGAAATCGAAGCCCAACTCATCGCGAATGATCTGGCTTGCGATGAGAATGACCGGCGCGCGGTTTCGGTTTGCTTCAAAAATCCCGTTGATGAAATGCAGGCTGCCAGGGCCGCAACTTCCGGCGACAGCCGTCAAGTGACCCGTAAGTTGTGCTTCGGCCTGTGCCGCGAAAGCCCCGGCATCCTCGTGTCTCACTGACACCCACTCGATCTTGCTTCGCTCGAGCGAACGCGCGATCAGATTGAGCGTGTCGCCCACGATGCCGTAACAATGTTCGACGCCTGCGCTCTGCAGGGTTTCAACGATGATATCTGCTACCTGCTTGCTCATGCCGCCTAACACCTAGATCGTTTCAGGGCCTCAACATGTGGCTTCCCTGCTGGCTGATCTTGGTTGGGACTGCGAGGACTTGTATCGGATTGCCGCGATAGTTCGGCGAATTGTCCCCGCTCGTCCCTTCATCATCTTTCTCGTGAAATTACAGCGGAGGCTTTTGCCCGCTAAGAAAAGCCGAGCTTCGCCAGGCCGACCCGGATCTCCGGACAGCTCATGAACAGGCGCCACAGGAGCCCGCTCCGGTAATTCTCGATCATGACGACGATCGGCCCTTGGTCGATGGCGAGATAGGAGTCCGCGTACCAATCAATCGCCGGGTTGAATGCGTCCCTGAAGCCATACTCGCCCCAGAGCCGGTCGCCGCGCGAAGCGAAATGGCGCAGTGCCCGCTTGCACTCAGAGGGTGCGTAAGGGAGGGAGGCGAGGGCACCGGTCGGAGCAATCACGCCTAGGTCGCGGTCGGGGGCGTGCGCAACATAGCCGTGGACACTGTCGCACGCGGTCAAACCCCAACATTCAGCACTATAGCCGTCGAATCTCTCGGGATTGCGGATGCAGTGCGCCTGGTTGATGCGCGTATAGGCGACGTTCTGCCGCCAATAGTCGGCGTAGCTGTCGCGAAGCCGCCTGGGGTCGAGCCCGAGGAATGAATAGTGCGCGAAGAAGAGGGGGCCGCCATGATCGGGTCCAAGGGGAAGTGATATGCCATGGAAGCTTCGCCCGTTGGCGAAGGCCTGGCCGGTCGCCCAGCCGCGGTGGTAGACACTCGGCTCGATCGGGTGGTGTGGGGCGGAGGCGGCGAGGACGAATGCAATCAGGCATTCGTTCCAGCCGTGGATCGCGTGGTTCATCGCCCATCCGTGCACCGGGCTCCAATGCCAAAAGAGCGAGTCAGAGTCGCGGGTGAACCAGTCCCATTCGACGTCCCGCCAAAGTGTATCGATGAGGCTCCGCAAGATGCGCTCCTTGGCTTCCGGACCTCCGAAATACTGCCGCGCCGAAAGCAGCCCCGCCATCAAATATGCCGTCTCGACGATGTCGCCGCCGTCGTCGCGGCGACTGAAGGGTATGGTTAGGCCGCTGTCGCCATCCATCCAGTGAGGAAAGGCGCCGTGGTGGCGCTCGGCCTCGCCGAGAAAGCACACCATTGTGATCAGGCGGTCGAGAGCAGCTTGCCGCGCGATCCACCCGCGCTCGACGCCTGCAAGGATCGCCATGATGCCGAAGCCGGACCCGCCGGTCGTGACGACATGGGGTGTGGCGTTGCTCCGCTCGCGCGCGAGGCCGCTCGTCGGATGGCCAAAATCCCAGAAATATCGGAGCGTCTGTCGCTCCACGGTATCGAGGAGCGCGTCCGAACACGCGTCCGAGCGAGGGGCGCAGTGCTCGCGGCCGACATAGATTCTGGGCAGCGTTTCGATCGCGACCGCGGGGACGTGCGCGTCCCCGCGGTCGCGCCCGTGCGAGTTCGGCCCTCGATCGGGGGACAGCAAATCGCTCTCCACTCGGAGCGCCGCGCGCGTGGAGGTTAGCGGCGCCACAGGGTCTCGCGCTCACGCCGCCAATTAGATGGGCTTTGGCCAAGGGCTTGCCTGAAAAGCTTGCTCAAATGTGCCTGGTCAGAAAACCCGACGCTCAGAGCGATTTGGCTCAGCGAAGCTGAACTGGTCAGCATCAGGTGACAGGCTTCCTCGAGCCGCCGCTTCACGATATAGGCGTGCGGCGGTTCTCCGAACGCTTGTTTGAACGAGCGCGAAAAGTGTGCCGTGCTCCGCCGCGCGACGGCACTGAGGTCACTCGCGTGAATGGTCCGGTCTAGGTTCCGGTCGATGAAGGATCGGACACGCGCTATCTGCCAACCCGCCAATCCACCCGTTCTGGAATCCTTGGCGCCTGAACGGCGCTCCATCTCCGACTGAAGGATGGATGACGCGATGGCCAGCGATGTCCTTGCCGCCTCCTGATCATGTTCGAGCTCGCTCTTGGCAGCCTCAAGAAGTAGGTTCAGGCTGTTTGCCAGGGAACCGAACTCCAGATCGGTTGGAGACGAAACCGCTGCAGCCTCGCTGTATGGCCTTTCCATATCGAAACCTCACAAACATCCGTGCCAGCCGAGACGAACTTCGTGTGCCGTCTCTCAAGGAGCGACAAACCACGGTCTCGCTGCGGTGACCTACAGTGTGATGATTTGGAATGCCGCGATCTATTGCACGCGGGTGGCGCGGAGTAGCGTCATGGTTTCACTGTGCTGAACTTTGGATTACACGCGAAGGACGGAAGATCGAATGCGAGTGGAACCACCGCCGCCAGTGCGGCTTCGGCTCAGCGGTGTTGCGGCTCCTCGGGTACCAACTGCAGCTTTTCCGCCATTCGGCTGAGTGCGACAAGCGAATGGGCCTTCATCTTCCGCATCAGACGGCTGCGGTGCACCTTCACCGTGGCTTCGGCGATGCCGATGTCGCCGGCGATCTGTTTGCTGAGGCGGCCGCGCGCGACCTCAATTATGATCTCGCGCTCCCTGGGGCTCAGCGACGCGAAGCGCTCCCTGAGAACGACCAGAGCCTCTTCATTCTCCCGCCGGGCACGATCGCGAGAGAGGCCGAGCTGAATGGCGTCGAGGAGCTCCTGGTCGCGGAACGGCTTGGTCAGGAACTCAATGGCGCCGCCTTTCATCGCCTGCACCGACATGGCAATATCGCCATGGCCTGTGATGAAGATGATCGGGATTTCCCGGTTCGCCATGGCGAGCTGACGTTGAAGATCAAGGCCGCTTCGTCCCGGCAATCTGACGTCGAGTACCATGCAAGTGGGACCATTCGGCGGGTCCGACTCGAGAAACTCGGAGATGGACGCAAAAAGCCGAGCCTCCAGGTCGAGCGATCGCAACAGACGCCCGATCGAGGCTCGCAGGGCTGGATCATCGTCGATGACCAGGATGGTAGGGTTCGCGTCCGACATCGCTGCTGCTCACGATCAAAGGGCGGTCAAATGAGCCTTTGTCTCGGTCTGCAAAGTTCGCGTGGCTCCTCTGCCGAAAGTTTAGTCCCGACCGATGGGCGTGAACAGTCTCATTCTCCATAGGAGGACGCGCGCAGGTGTAAACGAAAGTTTATGCGCTCTACCATCCGCTTGGTGGCCCCCCTGCCGCGCAACTGCGGAATTCGCGTCCTGGCATAAGCCAAAGTTTACGAACACCGGTATTGCTCCAGCCTCACTCTTGGGCGCAGGCTGACCCATCGCAGGCGGGTACGGTGGCGTTGTCGGAGCGCCTGCGTCGCAGTTTGTGCGCACTTCCGGAGCACATATGCCGGTGGCGTCGTTGATCTCGGTCGTTGAGGACGATCAGTTCTTTCGCGAATCCATGAGGAGGCTCATGAGATCGCTTGGCTACGACGTCGCGGCCTTCCCGTCGGCAGGCGATTTCCTTGCATCGCCTCGTCTCGCCGAAACCGCCTGCCTGATCGCTGACGTCAATATGCCGGCGATGACCGGACTCGAGCTCTATGACCATCTCATCGAGGCGGGCTATGCGATTCCAACGATCCTCGTTACGGCCTATCCCAACGACCTTGACCAGGCCCGCGCATTGAACGATGGGGTCGTTTGTTACCTTCGTAAGCCGTTTGATGAGCGGCATCTGATACGGTGTCTCGGTGAGGCTATCCAGTCCGGTCGGCCGAGCGACGAGAAGTCGTGAGTTCCTTGCCTGCGCCGGGCAAGGAGAACCGAAGTACGGCACCATGTGATGCATTCATGTCGGCCCACAGCCGGCCCCCATGGGCCTTGATGATCGACCGGGAGATTGACAGTCCCATCCCCACTCCGCTGGACTTCGTCGTGTAGAAAGCGTCGAAAACGCGCTCAATATGGTCCGGATCAATGCCCGGCCCAGAATCGTGCACGGACACGAGAACGCCAGCGGTCTGCGTTTGCTCGGTGCTGATCGACAACTCCCGTGGCCCCGCTTCGACCGTGCTCATGGCTTCGACGGCGTTCAGAATCAGGTTCAGCACGACCTGTTGCAGTTGAACACGATCCCCCTCGACGGGAAACAGTGCCTCCGCAAGGCGAGTCTGGACCGAGACTCGATTCTTGGCGAATGCGCTTCGCGTCAATACAAGCACCTCGTTGATCGCCGCGTTCAGATCGAAACGGGACTTTCGGGGAGGCGCTTTCTTGATGTGATCACGGATGCGGTCGACGATATCTCCGGCTCGATCGGCATCACCCACGATAGAGTGAAGCGCGTCCCTGACTTCGTCCAGGTCTGGCGGTTGCTTGCCTAGAAAATTGAGGGCCGCAAGGGCATTGTTTCGCGACGCGGCAATCGGGTGCATGATTTCGTGAGCCAGCGAGGCGGTTAGTTCCCCCATTACGCTCAGGCGGCTCATGTGGGCGAGATCTGACTCCAATTCACGGAGCGCCTCTTCCGCCCGCCTGCGCTCGGTCAAATCGAGCACGAAAGCGACAGATTGGTTTCCTCCCTCTTGGAAGGTCGCCGAGCCCAGCAGAATGGGGACGCGGCTGCCGTCTTTCCGGAAGTATTCCTGCTCGATCGGCAGCCGCACTCCAGTCCGTTTGTGCTCTTCGATCCATTGTGCGTCGCGCTCGCGCCAATCCGGGGGGGTCAGATCCTTCCAGTTGATGCGGCCCGCCGCGAGGTCCTCGCGATCGTATCCGACGATCCGCAGAAACGCGTCGTTGGTCTCGAGAATCCGACCATCGAAGTCCCCGACGAAGACGCCGATGATGTTGGAGTCGACCAGGCGCCGAATCTTCCCTTCGCGATCTTCGAGATCGCGATAAAGCCGCGAATTCACGAGCGAGATTGCTGCTTGCGACGCAATTACCTTCAAGACCGTGACGCGGTCGGGAGTGAAAACGTATCGCGTCAGATTGTTTTCAAGATAGAGAATACCGATGAGTTTGGCCTGGTTGATCAATGGCAAACAAAGAATGGAACGGGAGGGACGCTGAACGATGTAGAGATCGGCAGAAAATGGATTCTGCGATGATACGTCATCGAGAATTACGGTTTCCTGGGTGCGCATTACATAGCGAACGAGCGAATCCGGCAGCCCGGCAGTCGTGTGGGCGCCGTTCAACAGACGCACGGTCACATCCTCTCGACCGGTGATCGCCTCCGCCTCGACCCATAACTGATCACCCCGCGGCAGGATCAGGAGGCCCCGTTCAGCGCCCGCGTGCTCAACCGCGATCACCATGAGTGTTTTAATCAAATTTTCGAGGACAATCTCACCAGACACGGCCTGCGAAGCCTTGATCGCCGTCTCGACGTCCATTTGCGCGACGGGCGTGCCAATGGTCGCGGCGCGTGAGGTCGGGACCCTTTCCTCCTGCAAGTGCGGGTAGCGTTCTTCGAGTTGCTTGACCTTGCCGAGCGCGCCCCATTGGAGATAGCAGTACCTTGCGTTCCGCAGATAGGCGTGAGCTATCGTCTCCAAGCCGCGCGCCGTGCAAAACCGCGCGGCGAGCTCGTGCGCCAAGCCCTCGTTCTGGATGAAGCCGTGCTCGCGAGCCAGCCTGATGGCCTCTTCGTAGAGGCGCATCGCATCCAGTTCGCGCCCTTCCAGGCGTGCAATCTCTGCGCCTATCAGTGCCGCGCGGTTTGCGAAGGTTTCCGAACAGTTCTTCGCCCAAAGCGCAATCTGCTTGTCGTGAGCTACCAACGCCTCCAGATGCTGTTGCCGCTCCTCGGCTGAGGTCGTATCGCAACGCGCCGCCCGAGCAAGTGCCCCGTAGAAATGGTATTCAGCCAACTCGAATTGCGTCGGCGCCGTCCAAAGCAGCGGCGCAACCTTCGATGCAGCCGCGACTGCAGATGCGCCGTCGCCGGCGTAGACGCACGCTTGCAGCTTGCGAATCCAATACCAGCACGCGCCAATGGCCAACCCGGGATTGTTCTCCAGACGTTGCTCGAAGCGGCCCTCGTCGAACTCCGCATCATTGAACGAGGTAAACTCTGGTGTCAGACCACGGAGCATCCGGACGAGCCTGAGTTGCCCGGTGATGCAGTCGCCGGCCAGACCGAACCGCACCTTCCGCGCGAATTCGAGCCCATTCTCGGCCTCTCGCTCGACCTCACCCAGCGGATCTCCAGAGGCGAAACGATTCGTGATCACGTCGATGCAGCTATATGCCGCATAAGTAAGGTCGCCGGCATTCTGCGCCGCGTCGAAGGCGCGTCGCAGGAAGACGCGGCAGATCGTCAACTGCTGCGTCCAGTGCGCGACGTGGACAGCGAAGACCAGATAGACGCGGGCACTGAGGCGATCGAGCCCACGCTTCTCGACCAGATCCAAACCAAGCCTGCCGAAGCGAAACCCTGCCCGGTAATCTCCGAAGTACGTGCCGAGGATACCGCCCAGCCACGCATAGGCGAGGCATGATCCGTCGCTGTTGCCATGTTCCAAGCTGAGGGCCGCCATCCGACCGACGACGAGGCGAAAAAGATTCAAGTCGGTGAACAAGGCCGGCGACGTGAGCACCGTGAGCACGTCCATGGTTGCGCGCCGATCCGGATCGCTCATCAGCGGCAGGTCAAGCAGTGCTTCGATCGAGCCAGACCCGAGCCGCTGCCACAATCGATCATAGGACTGGCGGACGTCTTCCGCCGTCGCGTGCCGCGACCACTGGGCGTCAACCCGCTGGAGATAGTCCAGGCCGACGGCCACGGCGCTGCCGCTCTGGTCCAAGTTCGTGTAGAGGTTGATACGCACACAGGTGACGGCAGCAGAGTCAACAGTTGTCCGTGCGCGCGTTGACACCACCGAGAGACGTTCTTCCGCTGAGGCCAACTCCCCGGATAGATACTCGCACTCAGCCCAGTTGAGTTCGAGGTCGAACGTGAGCCGGTAGCACCGTTCCCATTCGTCCTCCGCCACCAGAGCGCGGCCGGCGGCAAAATACTGCAGCGCTGAGGCATAAGCGGTTGCCGCTTTGGCACGTTTGCCCGCCATGAGGTTGAGCTCGGCGACCTGCTCGCGCTCCTCCGGCGCGGTAATCAGCGCCGCGCCGCGGTCGAACTGGTTGACGATGTCGAAGATGCTGTCTTCCAGCTCTTCCGACGTGGTCTGCGCCGCGAGCAATCGGCCAATCCGAAGATGCGCCATAGCACGCTCGCCTTCGGCGATGAGCGCATAAGCAGCCTCTTGGATACGGTCGTGGAGAAATGTGTAGGTGCTGCCCGATCGGAGGATGAGCCCGGCGCAGACGGCCTCCCAGAGCGCTGCGTGCATCGCCTCCTCCGTTTCCTCGTAAACCAGAGTCAGAGTGGCGACGTCGGCGACATTACCAACGCAGGCGAGCTGTTTCATCGCTTCCTGGGCGGGGACGGAGAGCCGCCTCATCTTTTCGATGAGCAGATCTGCGACGTTGTCGGTGTAACTCCTGGCGCGGATGCGATCGATGTCCCATCGCCAGGCTGGAGCGACGGGATCGAAAACGAGAAGCCCGTCTTCGTTCAGCGCCGTAAGGAACTGGATCGCGAAGAACGGATTGCCGCTGGTTTTCTTGTGCACCAGTTGCGCCAGGGGCCGCGCGCGCTCCGGCTCGCAATGCAAAGCGTCGGTGACGAGTCGCCCAATATCGTCCAGTCCAAGAGGGGTCAGCACGATCTCCTCGACTCTTGCTCCCGCCTCGCGTATCCCGCCGAGCGTTCGTATGAGCGGATGCGCCGGGCCGACTTCGTTGTCCCTGTAAGCCCCCACCAGCAGCAGATGCCGTACTTCCGTATGGGTGACCAGATGCTCGAGGAGGTCGAGCGTCGCGGCATCCAGCCATTGCAAATCATCGAGGAACAGCGCCAGTGGGTGCTCCGCCCGCGCGAACAGGCTGAGGAAGCGCCGGAAAACCATCTGGAAGCGGTTCTCTGCATCCTGTGGAGGCAAGTCCGCGACCGGCGATTGTTTCCCGATCACGAGCTCCAATTCGGGAATGAGATTGACGATGAGCTGGCCGTTGGGGCCGAGCGCCTCGCTCAGGGAGTCTCGCCAACGGCCAAGCTCAGCTTCGCTCTCGCCCAGAACGGGCCGCACGAGGCTCCGGAAGGCTTGCGCCAGGGTGGCATACGGAATGTCTCGTTTGTACTGGTCGAACTTGCCCGACGCAAACAGGCCCCGCGGCGGGACGAGCGCCTTCTGGAGTTCGTTCACCACCGAAGACTTGCCGATGCCGGCGTACCCGGACACGAGCACGAGCTCTGTTGCGCCATTCGCCACGACCCGGTCGAAGGCGCCAAGCAGCGTCCCGAGCTCATGCTCCCGGCCGTAAAGCGTCTCCGGCGTCATCAGTCGGTCCGACACGTCGCAAATGCCGAGCGGAAACGGCTCTATGCGACGATGCGACTGCCATTCCGCCAGGCACTTGCGCAGATCGACCGAGAGCCCCGCGGCGGTCTGGTAGCGGTCTTCGGCCGTCTTGGCGAGAAGCTTCATCACCATCACCGAGACCGGCCCCGGGATGCCCGCGACCCGCTCGTCGGGCGGTGGCGGTTGGCGGGCAATGTGGCAGTGGATCCATTCCATGGGATCGGAGGCTGTGAACGGCAATGTCCCGGTGAGCATCTCGTAAAACGTGACGCCGAGCGAATAGAGATCGCTGCGAGCGTCGATCGAGCGGTTCATCCGGCCGGTCTGCTCGGGCGCCATGTAGGCGAGTGTGCCGGCGATCACCTCCGGCGGCGCGGGGGCCTGGCGCTCGCGTGGCAGACGCGAGGCGATGCCAAAGCCCATGAGCCATACCTGGCCGGTGACGGGATTCACCAGCATATTCGCCGGCTTGACGTCTTTATGGATGAGGCCGTGCTGGTGAAGCTGACCAAGCGCTGTAGCCGCGCCGATGGCGAGGCGTAGAAACGCTGTAATCTCCCAGGGCCGCTCCAGGAGCCGCAACAGATGCTCGCCGCCGGGGTCCTCGCTGAAGAGCGTAAGCCGCCCCTGGTGAAGCTCCAGCCTCAAGGGTCGGGCCGCCCAGACAGGGTCGAGCTCATCCCTCAGGGCATAGGCGTGCTGCAGCCGCGCAAGGGTTTCTGGCGAGGGCTGCGCCGATGAGGGCATGGCTGCGAGGAGCGGCAAGGATTCGCCATCCCACAGGCCACGGGACAGGACGAACTCCCCGTCCTCCCAAACGGTCTCAGGTGCATGTCCGGACGGAGTCGTCACGTCGCGGGCCTCTTTGATGTCGCCATCACGGCGTCTTCGTGAGGCTCTCCAGTCTGGGCGGCCGAGCGACGAGAATTCGTGAGTGCCTTGCCCGCGCCGGGCAAGAAGAACCGAAGTGCGGCCCCACCCGATGCATTCATGTCTGCCCACAGCCGGCCCCCGTGGGCTTCGATGATCGACTGGGAGATCGACAGTCCCATCCCGACGCCATTTGACTTCGTGGTGTAGAAAGCCTCGAAAACTCGATCGAGATTATCCGGATCAATGCCCGGACCTGAATCGCGCACAGACACGAGAACGCCACCGGTCTGCGTTTGCTCGGTGCTGATCGACATCTCCCGTGGCTCGGCCTGGAGCGTACTCATGGCTTCGACAGCGTTCAGGATCAGGTTCAGCACGACTTGCTGCAGTTGAACACGATCCCCCTCGACGGGATACAGCCCCTCCGCGAGGCGGGTTCGGACCGAGACTCCATTCGTGGTGATCGCGCTTTGCGCCAACCCAATCACTTCGTCGATCGCCTCGTTCAGGTCGAGACGAGACTTTCGAGGAGGCGCTTTCTTGATGTGATCACGGATACGGTCGATGATGTCTCCGGCTCGGTCGGCATCGTCGACGATGCTGGCGAGCGCTTCTCGGATTTCGCCCAGATCCGGTGGATTTCTGTCCAGAAAGTGCATGGCCGCACGGGCGTTGTTGCGCGCCGCCGCAATCGGTTGCGTGATTTCGTGTGCCAGCGAGGCGGTCAGTTCTCCCATTACGCTCAGGCGGTTCATGTGTGCAAGATCCGACTCCAGCTGGCGCAGCCTCTCATGCTCCTCCTGCGCGCGCATGAGTGCTGTCACGTCGGTGCCGGTGCCGCGATAGCCACGGAATTCTCCCTCGGCGTCAAACACTGGCTTGCCAGTTGCCTTCACATGGATGGACGAGCCGTGGCGGCGAGCGGAGTGATATACGAAGTCACGGAATGGTTTACGGGAATCGAGAGTTGCCTGGAGAAGCCGCCATTTCTCCGGCTCCGTTTCGAGATCGAGAGCGCCATCCCAGCACGCCGTGCCAATTCGATCAGCCGAGTCTGAACCAAATGCATTCTCGGTCAGCAGCGTGAACTTGTAGTCCGGGCCGATTTCCCAAAACCAATCGGAGGCACTTTCGGCGTAGTCGCGGAATTTCGCTTGGCTCTCCTGCAATGCTTCCGAGGCGCGCTTGCGTTCTGTCACGTCGATCTGTGTGGTGACAATCTCGACAAGTTCCCCGCTCGCGGAGAACACAGTTTGGCCGATTACTTCGAGGTGTTTGACCGTTCCATCGGGCAGTACGATTCTGTACCCGATCGAGTAGCCTCTCTTCTCGCCCACCGCGCGCTGAACCTCTGCGTTCAGCCGGTCGCGGTCGCTTGGGTGGATTCGTTGGAACACGGCTTCGCGGCTCGGAACCCCCTGCGCCGGATCAAACCCCCAGATGCGGTAAGTCTCCTCCGACCCATAGAGAATCTTCGTCTCGTTGAAGGCCGACACACCGCTGTGACTCAGCCTCTGTGCTTCCGCCAGATAGGCTTCGCTGCGGCGTAGCCGCTCTTCAGCCTTCTTGGCTCCATCAATGTCGACAGACAGGCCATACCATTGGATAATGCGTCCCTGTCGATTGCGCAGGGGCTCACCACGAGCATGGTGCCAACGAAACTCGCCGTCCGCCCGACGCAGACGGTTCACAGCCTGGTATGAAGTTCCGGTCTGAATTGCGTGTTGGAAAGCGCTTGCAGTTTGTGGAAGGTCGTCAGGGTGCACGAAGGCCTCCCAACCACGCTGCTTGAACTCCTCAAATCGCATGCCGCTATAGTCCAACAGGCGCTGATTGAGTTGGGTCGGTTCGCCGGCGGGGTCCAATGACCAGAGGAGACCTGGTACTGTTTCGAAGATTTGACGGAGCTTGTATTCGCTTTCCCGAAGAGCCTTTTCAGCCCGCTTGCCCTCCGTGACATCGATCTGCGTGGCGACGAGCTCGAAAAGCTCCCCGCTTGCGGACAACACAGGTTCCCCGATTGATTCGATGTGTTTGACCGTGCCATCGGGCAGTAGGATTCGGTACTCGTGCGAGTAGCCTCTTTTCTCTGTGAATGCGAGCTGAACCCCTGCAAGTACCCGATCCCGGTCGTCTGGGTGAAGCCGTTCGGCCATCATTTCAAAGCTCGGAATACCCAGCGTCGGATCAAACCCCCAGATGCGGTAAGCCTCCTCCGAAAAATAGAGGACCTTCGATTTGTTGGCGGCCGTCGCACCGCTGTGACTGAGCCTCTGTGCTTCGGCCAGATGGGCTTCGCTGCGGCGCAGCCGGTCTTCGGCCTTCTTGGCTTCATCGATGTCGACAGACACGCCGTACCACTGGACAATGCGCCCCTGCTGGTCGCGCAGAGGCTCACCACGCGTATGGTGCCAACGAAACTCGCCGTCCGCTCGACGCAGACGGTTCACAGCCTGGTACGACGTTCCGGTCTGAATTGCGTGCTGGAAAGCCTTTGCGGTTTCTGGGAAATCGTCGGGGTGCAGGAAGGTCTCCCAACCGCCATGCCTGAAGTCCTCAAGTCGCATGCCGCTGTAATCCAACAGGCGCTGATTGAGCTGGGTCGGTTCGCCGGCGGGGTCCGCTGACCACAGCAGGCTTGGTACCGTTTCGAAGATCTGACGGAGCTTGTGTTCGCTTTCCCGCAGGGCCTCTTCGGCCCGCTTGCGTTCCGTCACATCCATGTTTGTGCAGAAAAACTCGACAATCCTTCCGTTCGAAGAAAAAACAGGACGGCCGATTGATTCCAGGTGTTTGACCGTTCCATCGGGCAGTATGATTCTGTACGCGATCGAATAGCCTCTTTTCTCGGTGTACGCACGCTCAGCCGCAGCGAGCACCCGGTCCCGGTCGTCGAGGTGGACCCGTTCCAACACGGCTTCAAAGCTCGGAATGCCCAATGCCGGATCAAACCCATAGATGCGGTAAGTCTCTTCCGACCAATAGAGAAGCGTGGTCTCGCTATAGATCGTGGAACCGGTGCGGCTCAGGCTCTGCGCTTCGGCCAGATGGGCTTCGCTGCGACGTAGCCGGTCTTCTGCCTTCTTTGCTTCATCGATGTCGACCAGGACGCCGTACCAGCGCAGCACACGCCCATCGCTGGCCTTCAGGGGTGCTCCGCGTACATTGAACCAGCGATATTGGCCGTCGGCTCCGCGAAATCTGCAGACGACATCGTGAGGACTTTCCGTTTCGAGATTTTCGAGCCAGCTGCTCACCTTGAAGGCGACGTCCTCCGGATGGATTCTTTCCGCCCATCCCCAGCCAGTGATTTCGCCAAGCGGCGCGCCAAAATAGTCAAGCACACGCTTGTTGACGTATTCGATATTACCCTCGGGCTCAGCCCGCCACACCAACGTCGGGATCGTTTCCACCAATAAGCGAAGCTCTTGCTCGCCGCTGAAAAGTGCCTCCTCGCCTCCGTTACCGTCCTTTGACACACGTCGCTCCATGGCCGGCCTCCAGATCTGGACCTGCCTTTGTCGGAGACGCCATGTCGCAGAGGATCGCTGACGACCCGGCAAAGGTGGCGCGGGCATCTTACCCCCTGCGCTAGAGACGGACCATATCCCCTCGCCTTGGTCGGACGATTGCCGAAACTTTCCGCGAGACTCGCCTCATCCTCCGGGACAGACGCTCTGCAAGGCCGGTATCTGCAAGATTATGCGAATGCGCCCGAGACAGGCGAGTTCGCCCTCGCCAATCCATATATGTTTGTGATGAGGGGCAAATCCGAAATGCTGCGAACCAGTTCATCCACGCTGGCTTGCCGTCCGTGCCTGCGGGGAGTTGCGAAAGAATACCCCGCCTCACAATTGGCCGATAGTTCCGGGTCACTCCGGAACCTGACCGCCGGGACGTCACCCGCGAAATGCCATGACGGCGGCATGTCAATGCGGCAAACCTCAGCGGAGACAGCGGGACGCAAAACCCTTCAGCATTTCCAAGCCCTTGGCGGAAAGACGGCCCACAAAGACGCCTGTCCGCTATTGGTATATTAGCGAGAAGCCTAGCCGGGAAGGATGCCCGTCGCTTGCATCGGCGTGCTGCGATTTGGTTGTTTCTGCGCACTCTATCGCAAAGAGAAAGGCGAGCCAGATAGTCGCCCTCGCATATGGAGGAAAGCGGATTGCGGTAAAATGCGGCGGCGCTCTACGGCGAACGCTTCGGCGTTGTCGACATATCTCTGCGTGAGCCACCGCGCGCGCACGACGATTTCGCCAGGCGTTTTTTCCGTCGTTAGGTACTTCGTTGCGGTCGGTGTCGACCAAACGGACATCGACCAATGGGCCTTTACCAGCACGAGCCCGTTACCGCATCGCCTGGGTAACGTGATCACGCCCATATGACCCGCTTAGGACCTGCTCAGCCAACCTGAGGTCGAACGTGTCGAGTCCTTTGGGAAACTTTGCACAGGTTGCCCGCAACGTCCTCTGCGCACCCTCCAGTTCGGCAACCGACCATTCCGCTAGAGCGAGACTTGTGGCGGCCCTGAGGGTCCACGACAGACTCCCTTGTCGAGCGGACAACTCGAATGAACGTAAAAAGTACTCCCTGGACGCCGCGAGCCCTTCATCATTGCTCAAAGCCAGTTCGCCCCTGATGCGGTTCAATTCGGGGGTGTACCATTCGTTCACATCAAGCCGAATTTGTGCACGTTCGAACATCTCAAGTCCTTGCCGTGCGCGGCCAGTCGCGGCGAGCAACCTCGCGAATTCCGCTTGGAAGATTCCGTTGAAAACTCCGTAGCGAGATGCCGAGAGTTTCTCCAAACCGGTGTAGAGCAGTCCCGAGGCAACATCGGTTGCTCCCTGCCGCATTCTGCAGAGCCCCTGCATGCTGAGCCCGAAACCATGGTAGCTCTGCACGCCGTGTTTTCCTGCGACCTCGACAAGCTCGTCGACGAGTGACAGGGTCTCGTGGTCATCCGGACTCGTCAAATACATGCTGAAGCTTGCCCAGGTGAGCGCCACGCAGAGCGGCACAGCCTGGTCGAATTGGCGCGCCTCGGCGATGGCCGTCCGATTGAGCCGCCGCGCATGGTCGGGACGACCGCGCAACCACTTCAGATTGGCCAAGACGGCCATGGCGTCCACTCTGCGATCATAGCCAAATCGCTCAATCATGGCCTGTCTCGATGTTTCATCATCGTGATGCAGCGAAAGTTCGAAGTGGCCTTCGGCCTCCGACAGTCGTCCCGTGTGATGGTAGGTTACCGCGCGCATGTAATTGGCCGTTGCGATGGCACCTCGATCGCCAATCCGCCCCGCCATATCACCATGGCAATCCGCAAGTTTGGTCGCTTCTGCGTAGTTCGGAAGGCGCACTTGGTGTGCCCAAAGGACGAGCAGAGAGACCAGCTCATGCTCCATATCCTTGAGGCTGGCGGCAAGCAGGCGCGACTTTGCCCAAGCAGCGTACGACTCATCAGTCATGCCGCCGGTGAACATCAGACAGCTGGCGAGTGCCGACTGAATGATCATTTCTCGCCTAGTGCCCAAATTCGCGACGTCCAACCGCTTGACGGCTATCGCCATCCACTCTCGGCATTCGGTCAGAAGCGACATGGCCAGAAACAACGGCCCGGCAGCCGCCGCCAGCCTGATGGCCAATTCGTCGCTTCCGCCAGGACCGAAGCTCCACTCGAGGGCGGCTCGGACATTTCCGAGATAGTCCTTCATGAGCTGCGTATCCTTCGAGGCGGTGCTATTGGCCTCTAGCATCTGGATTGAATGGTTCGCGTGCCGGGTCGCAATCGAGTCGTGCTCACCGCTCGCGATTAGCTTTTCCAAAGCATAGGAACGCGTTGTGTCGAGCAGTCGATAGGACGCTCCTTGCGAGTCGATGCTGGCTTCGATCAGCGACTTCTCAACGAGACTGCCCACCGCGTCAGCGATGTCTGACTGGCCAGTGCCTTCTTGCTCCGCGACAGCCAACGCCGCCTCCAGCGCGTAGCGCCCCGTGAAGATCGCCATGCGCCGCAAAACAGCGCGTTCGACGTCAGAGAGGAGGTCGTGGCTCCAGTCCAACGTCGCTCTCAGCGTCTGATGCCGTGGGCTTGCTGTTCGTCGACCGAGCTTCAGCAGGTCAAGGTGTGAAGTCAGTCTCGCCGCAGTATTGCGTACGCCGAAGACTGCGACCCTCCCGGCGGCGAGTTCGATCGCCAGCGGGATGCCGTCGAGCCTGCGGCATATCTCGGCCACAAAGGGCACATCGTCCGCGCCGAGCGCAAGTTCAACACCCCGCGCGCTGACCCGGTCCATGAACAGCCGTGTAGCCGGATAGGACAGAATCTCAACGACAGTCTGTCCAGATTGCTCGGGCGGACAATCCAACGGCTGAAGTCGGAACACGTGCTCGCCTGCGGTCTGCAACGCCTCCCTGCTGGTAGCCAGCAAGCAGACGTTCGGCCCACATTGACATATGCGATCGGCGATCTCTGCGGCTTGCTCGATGAGGTGCTCGCAGCTGTCCAGGATAAGGAGAGCCCTTCTGGAGCGCAGATACTCCAACACTGCCGCTTCGGGGTCGCCGCGCCCAGCCAGCCCCATCGTGGAAGCCATGGCCGCGACGACCTGGTCCTTGCTCCTAAGCACTGAGAGATCAAGGAAGAAGACCGCGCCCGAGAAGTCAGCCGTGGCAGCATGTCCGACGGCCGAGGCGACCGTGGTCTTCCCGATGCCGCCTGCGCCTAGAATTGTGATCAGGCGCTCCGCCCGGAGACGGGTGCGGATTTGGAGAACGACGTCGTCACGACCGATCATCGCGACGAGCGAAGCTGGCAGGTTCGAACCCGGGGCAAGTGAGTTCGTCTGCTGGTCCTCGGCTCGCTGACGCGCGACAGGTGCAACAAAGGAGTAGCCGCGCCCGTGCACGTTTATGATGTATTTGCGACCGAACTGCCCGTCGCCTAGCGCCTTGCGCAGCGCGGACAAATGAACACGCAGACTGCCTTCCTCGACAGTGACGTCCGGCCATGCCTTGGCAATCAGCTCGCTCTTGCCGACAACCTCGCCGGCTCGGTCGATGAGGCTTACAAGAACGTCAAATGCTCTCGCTCCGAGCGGAACGACTTCGTCCGCCTTTTTGAGAGAGCGCTCACTCAGGTTCAGCTCGAATGGACCGAACAGAACCTTGGCTACGCTCGCTGAGCCTTGCTGCTCAATCGCCATGATTGGCCCCACCAAGACCTGGGCGTTAGACTCGTCGTCCGTCTGGCGCAACAGGCGCCTAGCCCATGAGTGTCAATCAAAACCGTACCAGGCCACTACCTTGAAAGGCAGGGAACCCTCGTTGAAGCGTGAGCCATCGGCCCAGATGCCACGCAAAAGATAGTGCTCGGTCTCGTTCGACATGGTGCAGCTCCTTTCAGAACATGGACAATGCATCTGGCAGCGTGGAAGCTGGCATCTGCCGCGACCGTGCACGTGATGTGAGCACTTGCTTAGCAAATGAGCAATTACTCACAACTATGGGTTTGCGTCAATCCGGAATCGTCGCAGTGCTGCGGCACATAATCCATTTAGCATCTAAGCCGGCTAGAGAGCTTGGCGCGCGCGGGCATTTTTCAATATGCTGCACCGAGTGGAGGATAAGTGAGCAACTGTTCAGTTGTCGAGCGTTTGCCCAAGGCGGTGGATGCACTACCGGAGAATCGTTAGCACAGACCACTCCGTCAGGGCATCAACCGAAGAGCGTCCGCTTGCGCAGCGCGTCAATGTGTCGGAGTGAGGCGCACCGACAATTCCAAACGGGACCCAAGCTCAGAGCTCCCTGCTCGGCGGCGCTGCTGTCGGGACGACATGCCAATCGGTGCGCAGGTGCTTTCAGACGCGGTTGCCGGGCAAACACGCAGATCCGCCCGGCCCGGTTGCGGTATAGGCTTTTCCGATCTGGCCCGTGCTACTGCGCCGCGCGCATGGAAGTCAACGGCGCCAGAGGGTCTCACGTTCGCGCCGCCAGTAAGCCGGGCTTTGGCCAAACGCGTGCCTGAAGAGCTTGGACAAATGTGCCTGGTCGGAAAACCCGACGCTCAGAGCAATTTCGCTCAGCGAAGCTGAGCTGGTCAGCATCAGGTGACAGGCTACCTCGAGCCGCCGCCTTACGATGTAGGCGTGCGGCGGTTCTCCGAATGCCTGTTTGAACGAACGTGAGAAGTGCGCCGTGCTCCGCCGTGCAACAGCACTGAGGTCATTCGCGTGAATGGTTCGGTGCAGGTTCCGGTCGATGAACGATCGGACACGCGCTATCTGCCAACCCGCCAATCCGCCCATTCTGGAACCCGTGGCGCCTGAACGGCGCTCGATCTCCGACAGGAGGATGGATGACGCGACGGCCAGAGATGTCTTTGCCGCCTCCTGGTCATGTTCTAGTTCGCTCTTGGCTGCTTCAAGGAGCAGCACGAGGCTGTTTGCAAGGGAGCCAAACTCGAGATCGGTTGACGACGAAACATCTGCCACATCGCTGTACGGCCTATCCATATCGAACCCTCGACAAACGCTCCGAAGTCGTATGCGGGAGAAGATGATCCGAAAGGCCTTGGCTGGCTTGTTAAGAGGCGTTCTGAAATGTTAATCGTTTTACGCTGCGGCTGCCGCTGCGTTCCAAAGCGCCAGCTTTGTTGTGGTCGGCCACAGGTGGGCTTACATCTCTGATTTGATGGCATGCTCCGGCATGTCTATTCCACAGCAAGGCGGGCAAGGCGAGCCTAACCCGCGCTGAGGATTGAAGCGGGCGCCCTTGGGCATCCCTGGCGCGGTTATGAGCTAGCGTTGGCCGTACCTCTCTCTGAGCTTCTTTTTGTCGAACTTTCCGACGCTCGTCCTGGGGAGCGCATCGACAAACAGGATCTTGTCGGGGATTCCGAATTTCGAAATCACCCCGGCATCGGCGAAGGCTTTCAGATGCGCCTTTATCTGCATGTCGCTGAGATCGTCACCTGCGTGGGCGTCCCTGACGACGAGCGCCAGCGGCCGCTCTCCCCATTTGTCATCCTTGACGCCGATGACGGCGGCTTCCGATACACCCTTGCACTGCGACATGAGATCTTCGATCTGGAGCGATGACACCCATTCGCCGCCGGTTTTTATGACATCCTTGATGCGGTCGATGATCCGAACGTATCCGCCAGGCTCGATGACGCCGATGTCGCCGGTGTGCAGATAGCCGCCCGCCCACAACTGCTCGGACGCTTCGGCGTTGTCGACATAGCCCTGCGTGAGCCACGGCGCGCGCACGACGATTTCGCCAGGCGTTTTTCCGTCATGAGGCAGTTCGCTGCGGTCCGTGCCGACCAAACGGATATCGACCAGTGGCGCGGGCATGCCGGCCTTGGTTCGGATATCGATCTCCTTCTCGTCGCCCGTGAGGTCTGCGGATTTCACCTGCGCCAGACAAAGCAGCGGTGCGCTCTCCGACATGCCGTAGCCGGCAAAGACATCGACGCCCAGCGCAAGCGCCTGTTTGGCAAGCCCCTTCGGCAGTTCGGAACCTCCAATCACCATCTTCAGGCCGGCGAGATCGGTGTTTGCCGCCGTGGCGGCGCCGAGCAGCATCTGCAGGATCGTCGGCACGCCATGCGTGAAGGTCACGCCCTCGGTTTTGATCAGCTTGAGGAGAAAAGCGGGATCGTAGCGCCCAGGATACACCTGCTTGACGCCGGAAAGCGTCGCCGTCCACGGAAAGCCCCAGGCGTGCACGTGGAACATCGGGGTGATCGGCATATAGACGTCGTCGCGGCAAAACCGGCCTTGTTTTGCGGCGCTACCCAGGAAAGCCATTTCGGCGAGTGAATGCAGAACCAGTTGACGATGGCTGAAGTAGACACCCTTCGGCGAACCCGTTGTCCCGCTCGTATAAAAGGTGGTGGCAAGGGTGTTCTCGTCGAAGTCCGGGAAGCTGTAGTCGGGTGAAGCGCCGAGCAGCAGATCCTCATATTCGCCGGCGAACGAAAGCCCGCCTGTTTGGGGAACCGCCCGATCCGACATCAGGACCAAGGTCTTCACCTTGGGCAATTGCTGCTTGATGTCTTCCAGAACCGGGACGAAGTCGTCGTTGACGAGAAGCACCGACGAGCCCGCGTGATTGATCGTATAGGCGATCTGTTCCGGCGGCAGACGGACGTTCACTGTCTGCAAGACAGCTCCCATCATTGGAACGGCAAAGTAGGCCTCCAGGAACCGGTTGCTGTCCCAGTCGAGCACACCGACCGTGTCGCCGGCGCGGACACCAAGCCTGTCGAGGCTGTACGCGAGCCGCCCAATGCGCTCGCGCAACTCGCGGTAGGTGAAGCGTCTCAGGTCACGATAGACGATCTCCTGATCGAGCGCCTGCAGCAGGGGGGTATGCCAAAGCTGCTTGATGAGCAGCGGATACTGATATGCGGACTTGGTGACTTCTATAGGTCTTCCGGCCATGGCGGCGTCCTCGGGGATATGTCACGCGTCAGCTGCTCGATGGCGAGGACGCCGGCCAAGTGGCGTTGATGACGACGGGTCTCATTTTGACCCGCCTCGTTTCTAGGCGACGCGATCGGCTTTTCTCGGCTGCGCCGCTTCCTCAACCGCCTTGTTCCGCAATTCCAGAAGTCCAAGAAGAACCTCGTCCCGCTCCGCGGCCAGGTCGTCGATCGACCGCGCGCCCACCTCGGCGCGAACGCCATCGATGAGCTTCTGCTGAAGCTCCGGTGTCAGTTCCGGCGAACCCAGGACCTTCCACCAGGCCGTCATCGGACCGGTGAATTGCTTCAGGAAATGCTCCATGCCGCCTTGGCCGCCACCGAGGTGATTGAGGAGGACCTGGCCCATGATGCCCCAGCGCAGTCCAGGTCCCCAGGAGACCGCAGTGTCGACGTCGGCGACGCTGACGACGCCCTCGCTAACCAGATAGTACACCTCCCGGGCAAGGGCAGCTTGCAGCCGATTGGCGACATGCCCCGGCACTTCCTTGTGCAGGCGGACCGTTTTCTTGCCCAGAGCCGTATAGAATTCCGAAGCGCGCCGGATGGTCTCTTCGGACGTCTTCGCGCCGCCGACGATCTCGACCAGCGGGACCAGATGCGGCGGATTGAACGGATGCGCTATGACGCAGCGCTCGGGATGGAACGGGCAACCGGACTGGATCTCGCTCATTGTCAGGCCCGATGAACTCGAGGCGATGATCACATCGGATGGCAGCAGTTCGTCGAGTTGGCCGTACAGCTTTTTCTTGAAGTCGATCCGCTCCGGTCCGTTCTCCTGGACGAGATCGGCTCCCTTGACGGCCTCCGACATGTCGGCGGTAAATGCCAGCCGCATTGGAGAGGCGCCCGGAGCAAGACCCAGCCTGTCGAGCGCGGGCCAGGCCGCGTCGATAAAGCGTCTCAATGAGGCTTCGGCATCGGGGGCGATATCTGTCGCAACGACATCGAGGCCCTTTGCCAGGAATTGTGCCGCCCAGCTGGCGCCGATGACACCCGTACCGATAATGGCGACCTGAGAGATTTGCTTGCTGCCAGCCATGGTCATTTCTCCTTCGAGGGAATTTCGGCGTATGCGACGCCGGACAGATTGCCTTGGGCGAAGAGAAACGTACGCTTCTCGGAGCCATCGAGCTTTGCGGTATAGACCGAGCCACCGAGGTCGGTGACGAACATCCGATCGCCGGCAACGTCGAGCGCGATACCGATGCCTTCCATCAGATCGCTGACGACGGGCTCCGATGCGTATCCATTCCTGGCCGGCGCATCGATCGAGGCACGATTGACGGTATTGCCGGCCGGCGGATTGCCGCGATCCGTCCAGTAAAGAAAGCGGCTTTCGAGGTCGAGCTCGAGGTCGATCGGTTCGGGCAGGTCGTCGAACCATGTTTCAATGTCCGTTCGACTGGCGGCATCCTCGCCCTTGGGTACCTCGATGCCCGCCCGGAAGATGCAGCCGAGGCCGGCATTGTCCGGACCCTTCTGCGTCCAGTAGATTTGCCCACGCACGGGATCGACCGTGATACCGACGCACCATTTGGTGGCGTCGCGGCTATCGTCTTCGCCCTCGCCCGTCTGGACCAGCGTCTCGACATTCGTGCCGTTGAGATTTGCGCGCATCACCCGCATGCCCTCGCGGTCGCACCAGTAGAGCTTGCCGCTCCGCTTCTCCAGGTGAAGCTGTTTTGGCGTGTGTGTGATGCCCTGGGGGACGATGACCTTGCGATTGCTACCATCGAGGTCGGCACGCTCGATGGAACCGTCATTGAGGTTGGGCACCCCCATATTCGTCCAGTAGATATGGCCGGCCTCGACATCGACCACGATGCCGTCGGGCAGATGACAATCGGTGACGATGACCTTCCGGTCAGAACCGTCCGGGCTCATCGAGTGGATACGGTCACCACTCAGCTCGAGAACGAACAGTCGGCCAACCGCG
The DNA here is from genome assembly GCF_040323975.1 of Mesorhizobium sp. M0019. NCBI lineage: Bacteria > Pseudomonadati > Pseudomonadota > Alphaproteobacteria > Hyphomicrobiales > Phyllobacteriaceae > Mesorhizobium > Mesorhizobium sp. M0019. The sequence continues at coordinate 28,740 of NZ_JAMYVK010000035.1, forward strand.
TCCTTGCGGTCCGATGTTGGTTTCGACTTCGTCGCGAAAGCCTCATTCATAGCTCTCTCCTTTCACGGGCCTCGATGCCGAAGTGCGGCATCCTGCACATTCGATCGTCGCCAACGGCTCTACGCGGCCGCTGCAGGATTGCTGGTTTTGGTGAAGTCAGGCGGGCGCTTTTCCAGGAAGGCCGTCAGTGCTTCCTTCGCCTCCTCGGAGCGAACATGCGCGCTGAATGCCTCGTTCTCAGCCTGCATCGCTGCCTTGATCTGTTCACGAGAGGAGCGCTTCAAAAGTCGCTTGGACGCTTGCAGCGCACCAGCCGGTTTCGCTGCCAGCTTCCGCGCCGTTTCGGTCGCCACCGGCAGTAGGTTCTCATCGAGCACGACCTGCGTGACGAATCCCAATTCCGCGGCGTGCCTGGCATCGAACGGCGATCCCAGCAGAATCAGCTCGGCCGCGCGAATGTGCCCGATCGTAGCCGGAACGGCGTAACTCGACCCAAATTCCGGCACCACAGCCAGGTTGATGAAGGGCATCTGAAATCTGGTGCTTTCGCCCGCATAGACGAAGTCGCAGTGCAACAGCACGGTGGTTCCGCTACCGATCGCGGCGCCGCGCACGGCCGCAACGATCGGTTTGTCGAAATCGACCAGCGCATTCATGAGTCGGGCCTGGGGGGATTCTCCCCGGCCCGGAGGATTCTTCAGAAAGTCCTGAATATCGTTGCCGGCGCTGAATGCATCTCCTGCTCCGTGCCAAAGCACGACACGTACGCTGTCGTCTTTGCCCGCCTCATTGAAGATATCAGCGAGCTTCGCGTACATGCTCGAAGTCAGCGCGTTCTTCTTTTCCGGCCGGTTGAGTTCAACGCGAAGTATGCCTTCGGATCGCTCCGTAACTATGTCATCCATCGTCTTCAATTTCCGTCCAATGATCGTCTACCTCGGTATGGTGCGAACCTCGCTCTAGGCGGCGCGTCCCGGTGCCTTCGGAACCGTGCCGCTGGTGCGCAGAGCGTCTATATCGCTGATGTCGAAGCCGAGCTGCTCGAGGATTTCCTCGCTGTGTTCGCCGAGTTCTGGCGCGCGTCGGGCCGGAGCCTTGGCGACGCCATGCACCTGCAGGGGGCTGCCAATCGTGAATTTGAGGTTCCCACCGGCGCCATCGAGTGGCACGACGATGTCATTCGCCCTGAGCTGCGGATCCTTGATCACCTCGGCGGGCGCCTGCACCACGCCAAAGGTGAGATGGGCGTGCTCAAAGACTTCGCGCCAATGCGCCATTGGCTGCGCGGCAAACGTCTGATCCAGGATCGCGGTGAGCTGCCCTGAATTCGCGGCCTGCTTTGCAGGGTCGGCAAACAGGGCATCCGTCAAGAGGTCCGGACGGCCTATTCCGTTGGCCAGAGCCGGCCATTTGTCGGGTGTCAGCACGATCAAGAACCATGTCTCGTCGGCCGCCCGATAGACATTCAAGGTCGCGTTCGGCGGATTGGCGCGATCATGCAAGGGGAAGAACGTGGCGTCGGCAAGCGCGGCCTGTGCCATGACCGCAGAAGCCCAGACGCCAGCGGCGAGCAACGAGGTGGTGACGTACGAGCCCTTTCCGGTGCGTTCGCGCCGGTAGAGTGCGGTGACAATTGCCGAATAAAGGCTGACCGCCGTTGCATGGTCACCACTGCCGGTGACCGGGAACGTCGGCGGAGCACCCGCATCTCGCGTCAGCGACAGCAGGCCGCTTCGGGCCCAGTACGCCGTGAGGTCGAATCCCGGGAGCTGGGCGTCAGGCCCGTTGTCGCCATAGCCGGTGACGTCCGCATAGATCAGACGTGGATTCCACGCCGCGACATCGTCATAGCCGAGCTTGAGTTTTTCGCGAGCCGGATGCGGCGTATTGACGATCAGGACGTCCGCCCACTCGACCAGCCGCCGCAGAACGTCACTCGCTTCGGGCGACTTCAGATCGAGCGCCAATCCGCGCTTGTTGCGATTGTTGAGATGCCATGGATAGTTGTCTTTTGATCGCGGCTGCGGCGGAACCTTGTATCCAATCCGCCACGTGTCGCCGGTTGGCGGCTCGACCTTGATGACGTCGGCGCCGAAGTCGGACAGGATCACCGCGGCGGCTGGCCCCGCGATGAAGCTGGCCAGGTCCACCACCTTCAGTCCGGCGAAAATGTTGTCGGTTGCCATATGGGCTGTCCTTTCTGAATTGCCGTGTACGTCGGATGTCTTCAGCGCCCACGAAACTGTGGCGCGCGCTTCTCGAGGAAGGCGGCCGTGCCCTCCTTCTTGTCCTCGGTTGCGGCGCAGAGCCCGAAGTAGGAGGCCTCGAGCAGCAGGCCTTCGCCCTGGCTCGTCTCCATCCCCTTGTTCGCCGCCTCGAGCGCGAACCTGATGGCAATCGGAGCGTTGGAGGCGATCTTGTGCAGGACGGCCTCGGCGCGTGTGATCAACTCGGCGGCCGGAACAATCTCGTTGACCAGCCCGATTCGATACGCCTCCTGCGCCGTGATCATCTCGCCCGAGAGGATGAGCTGAAGGGCGCGGCCCTTGCCGACGAGCCGTGGCAGTCGCTGCGTTCCGCCACCACCGGGCACCAGGCCCAGTGCGACTTCCGGCTGGCCGAACCGCGCCGTTTCCACCGCGATCCTGATGGTACAGGCCATCGCCGTCTCACAGCCGCCGCCGAGCGCAAATCCGTTCACGGCCGCGATCACCGGCTTGCCAAGATTCTCGACGAGGTCCAGTACCCCTTGCCCGAAGCGACTGGACTGTTCAGCCTCGAATGCCGATACCTGCGCGAGCTCGCTGATGTCGGCGCCCGCGATGAAAGCCTTGTCGCCGGCACCCGTCAGAATGACGCCGCGTATCGTGGCATCGTCGCGAGCGTCCTCGAAGGCCTTTCTCAAATCCGACCATGTCGGCGTGTTGAGCGCGTTGAGGACCTTTGGGCGATTGACGGTGACGTAGGCAATGCTGCCCTTCTTCGCATAGAGCACGTTTGCGAGCGCCAGGCCCGCCGTTTCCACGGCCATGATGAATCTCCTGTTCAGGGGGCGAGCCAGGGTGGGGGGAGCGACCCTGGCTCGCCGCTGCTCACACGAATGCGCCGAGGCCGGTAATGGCTTTGCCGACGATCAGATTCTGCATCTGGTAGGTGCCTTCGTATGAGTAGAGAGCTTCGGCGTCGTTGAAGAAGCGCGCGACATTGTAGTCGGCGACGATGCCGTTACCGCCGAGCAGTTCACGCCCCCATGCAACCGTCTCGCGTGACTTTGCCGTGCAGAACGCCTTGGCCAGCGAGGCGTGATGGTCGGCAAGCTTGCCTTCGTCATCCATCTGCGCCAGGCGGACCATCAGGCACTGGCACGCGGTCAGGTTGGCGAGCATCTTGGCGAGGATATCCTGCACCATTTGGAATGAAGCGATCGGCTTGCCGAACTGCAGACGCTCCTGCGTATATTTCAGTGTTGCTTCGAACGCGCCCATCTGGATGCCGGTCGATGCCCAGCCGACCATGTATCGCGTCATCCGCAACACGCGCGCGGTATCTCGGAACGAGTTGCCGCCCTGCAGGCGGTTGGCTTCCGACACGCGGACGTCCTTCAGTGTAATCACGCCGTTCTGGACGACCTTGAGCGCGATCTTGTGCTCGATCTTCTCGACGCTGAATCCCGGCGTCGTCTTGTTCTCGACGATGAAGCCTTTCACCTGATTGTCGGTGAGGTCACGCGCCCAGATGATCGAAACGTCGCACCACGTCGCGTTGCCGATCCAGCGCTTCTGCCCGTTGAGCACCCAAGTGTCGCCCTCGCGCTTGGCAGTCGTAGTCAGCCCTCCGCTCGTGCCCGAACCGACCAGTGGCTCGGTAAGGCCGAAGCAGCCGATCTTTTCCCAGCGCGCCATCGGCGGCAACCACTTCTGCTTCTGCTCCTCAGAGCCGTCGAGATAGATCGAGCCCATGGCCAGGCCGCTGTGCACGCCGAAGAAGGTGCAGAACGAAGCGTCGACACGTGCCAGCTCCATTGCGACAAAGCCGAACAGCTTCTGGCTGCCGCCGGCGCAGCCATAGCCCTCGTATCCAAGGCCTCCGAGTCCCAGCTCCTTGAACGAAGGCAGCAGTTCGAAGGGAAACGCATCGTCGGACCAGTATTTGTTGATAATCGGCTGGACCTTGCTCTCCATGTAGGCCCGCACCTTCTTGACCACCGCCAATTCGTCGGGGGTCAGGACATCGACAAGCTGGTAGAAGTCGCTGTTTGGCGCCGGCAAAGGCTTGGCCTGCTTGTCTTCCTTGGTTGCGATTGCCACTGCCATTCTCGCTCTCCTGCTCGATTGTCCGATCTCTCGGAATGAAATGTCAGCAGGACTATGGCTTCAGCCGGCGGCTTCTTCTTGGAGAACTCTGCGGCGGGTAGGACGCCTGTGCCCGATTTGGCGCGCCTCCAGCGTTGATTTGTACGTGGGCGCGGCGTGAACTGCCGCCCACGAACGGGATCAAAAATCAGGTTGATCCAGTGACTTTGCAACGCCCGGGAGCACGGTTTGGCAGTGAGGATGAAGGCAACATCCCGATGACATCGCGCCATGTCGGCCGATGGCGTCCGCGCTCCAAGTAGTCAGGTCGCGAGGCGGGGTGCCGTAAATTCCGACAATCACATCGGTTAGACGGCTGGCCCTCACGGACGGAGCTTGCTTGCCGGCAAGGCCATGTTTTCACGCTCGAAACGTGAGCTTGGTTCGCGCTATCCATTCGGCGGTTGGTTCTGAAAGAACTGACGGCTCTGTCGCTCGGCGTCGGCGAATGCCTTCTCGCCCTCCGTACGAAGGTGCTTCGGCTTGTATCTGCACACTATCTCGCACGCGCAGCCGGGGCCTTCGCGGTCACAGAATTCGAGGTACTCAGGTCTGTCACCCGCCCCCTCCCCCAACTGCATGAGTGACGCGATCTGCTGGAGCCGCCTGGATGTCATGCAGGCATAGCCGTGGACCGTCCTGAGCACCGCCGCGGCCTGCATCACATTGAGCGCCGTCTGGCCGCATTCTCGTGCGCTTCTCAGATTTTCCTGCGCGGTGTGTTCGAGGATGTCGTGCAGTTGATCAATCAGGCCATTCGTCAGATGGTTGGCGGCTTCCCTGAGCGTCGCTCGATCAGAACCATCGTCGGTCGTGGGTTTCTTGGTCATTGCCGCGCTCCTGCCAGCTGCCTCGCACTTCAATCGGTTGCAGCAGGAGCTTATCGGGACCGGTCGTCGCTGGATTTGATCGACGTGCGCCGGCTTGTTTGTCTCGGCGGCAAGTAAGACTGCCAAATGGCAAGGAATAGCGACCAGCAATTCGCTTGATTTCGACAAACACACGGTAGCGCGACTCCCTCGCAAACCCCCGCAAGCGCAGAGGCAAAGAAGTCGCCGTTGGCCAGGCGAAGTCACGTCCGACAGCGGCGTGGCTGACTTGAGAGATCGTCGCTTTCGCGCGCCAGACGGATCACGGCGCCGTGGTTTGCTTGGTCGTGACCGCGGCATTTGTGGGTCGCGGCGGTTCAGAGATCAGCCGCGAGCTGCGCTGGCCGGTCAGATACGACCACAGCCACTGCGATTGAACCCTCCAACGGTTCTGAAGTTGGGGGAGAGCCAACAGGTGGACGAAAGCCCATATAAACCAGGTCAGGAACCCAGCCGTTTTCAGATGACCGGCCTCCAGGATGGCGAAGTTCTTGCCGACGACCGCCATGTTGCCCTTGTCTCGGTATCGAAACGCCCGCTTTGGTTCGCGCCCTTTGATTTGATCGGAGATCACTCGTCCCACATAGCGCCCTTGCTGGATGGCTGCCTGCGCGACGCCGGGCACGGGTCGCCCATCCTGCTGTATGGACGCGGCGTCGCCGACCACGAATAAGTTCGGCTGGCCCGGCAAATTGAGGAAAGGTTCGACCAGCGCCCTGCCCGCCCGGTCCGTTTTGGCGCCGAGCAGCTGGATGATCGGCGATGCGGCCATGCCTGCCGTCCACAAAACGGTCGCGCTTGGAATTCTTTCGCCGCCCGCGATCACACCCTGGGCGTCGACACGATCCACCTTGACGCCGGTCACAACCTTCACGCCGAGCTTGGCGAGGTGTCTGGCGACCTTTTTCGACAGTGACGGAGCAAAGCTCGGAAGAACCCGATCTCCTCCCTCGATCAAGGTGATAGTGCTGGTTGCCGGATCGATCTTCCTGAAATTCCGACGCAGCGTGACCCTCACCATTTGTGCAATCGATGCCGCAAGTTCGACACCGGTCGGTCCGGCCCCGACGAGCACAAAGTTCATCTGGCGGGCGCGCTCGTTCTTATCGTCGGTCGCCTCGGCCATTTCGAACGCGCTGAGGATTTTGGTTCGGATCGCCTCGGCGTCGGTGAGGTTCTTGATCCCCGGTGCAAAGGCTGCGAATTCGTCGTGGCCGAAATAGCTCGGACGCGTACCCGTGGCGACGACGAGGAGATCGAACCGCACCTTGCGGATGCCAATCCCGGGAAAGAGGGCATCGACGGTACGATGGGTCGTATCGACATCAACGACGTCGGCGAGCATCACATTCAAATTTGCCTGCCTCGCCTCCAACTGCCGGATCGGCGCCGCGATCTCGGATGGTGCAAGCACTGCGGTTGCTACTTGATAGAGCAGCGGCTGGAAAATATGATGATTGCGGCGATCGATCAGAACCACGTCCACATCGGATCTCTTAAGGGCCCGCGCCGCTGCCACTCCGGCAAAACCGGCGCCTAGGATAACGACCCGCGGCCGCATGGTGCGTGAGCCACCACCGTCGGCGGCATTTTCGGCGGGACCAGTCTCAGCCAACATCGCTCATCACCTCATGATTAGCCGGGGATCTTGCAGCTGGCCGATCTGACGACCATGCAAATCGAATAGCTCGTGGGATGCCCTGTTTCTTGTAAAGACTTGCTGCGACCCGAAGCGGCCTGCCGCGTTCGGTCGCGCCCGTCCAAAAAGTCGTTCGCCCGGCGGGCGGCCCCGGAATACGAGATGCTAGCGGGGCCAACGAGGTACCTTGGCGTGCTTGCGTAGTCTATTCGGCGAGGAGGGCCGATGGTGACCGGCCCTTTCAGGTTCGTTCAAGATTACCTGCCCCAAGGACCGCGGCCGTATCCGTCCTTGGTTGCCGGAGGCTCTGGCCGCCAGCAATGCCGATCTCGTTGGAGAAGGTATATGTCGGGTCGGACATTGTCGCAGGTCTTTGCACTTCTTGCGATCCCTAGTGATCGCTTGCAGCAAGGACAGCTCCGTCTGAAAGGAGGAGGGTTGCGACAGCAAGAGTGGTGATTCTCATTTTATTCCTCCAATGCTGGTTTTGTGTTTGGAATGATTGGGTCACGATCGAGCGGAACGCACTTGCGGCCTTCCGACGGTGGCGGGCTCAACGGATCCTAGGATCAAAGTGAATGTCCGCAGGGTAGCGCCCGATGGTCCAAGCGCAGCCCTGTCCAGGCGAGTAGCAGCGCGCCGCCAGGAGAGACTGCCGCTGCTCTTCGCGCAGCGTTGGCAGCACTTGGCCCGAACGAACCATGACGGCACGGCGAGCAGTAGCCGGCCCGGCGCCCCGCATGTAGTACAGCTCTGGTCGGTAGCGCGGCCAGAAGAAATCACGAGTGCTCGAAGCAACTTTGGTGATTAGAATGCGGACATCCATCGCACGTCTCCTTTAGGCCGGCTGATCGACAAGGCTAATCGGCGAATGACGCTGACATCACCGGCAGCCACAGATCGATGGTGGTGCCGCAATGAGGCGCACTGGCGACCGACAGCCCGCCACCTTGGCGTTCCATGAGTTGCTTGACGGTCGCCAGGCCGAGGCCTGTTCCGTCTGTTTTGGTCGAGAAATGGGGTTCCCCCGCCATTTTCAGGGTCGCCTCATCCATGCCGATGCCACAGTCTGAGATTGTCAGACGGATCATCGAGCCGCTTCCCCACGCCCGACTGCTGGACGGGCAATCCTGCGCAACAGCGATCGTCACACGTCCGCCGGCCGGCATCGCGTCACGGGCGTTCAAAACGAGATTGAGCAACGCCCGCTCGATCAGCTGCTGGTCGATGCAAGCCTTGGGGAGACCCTCAGCGATGTCGAGGTCAAGACGAAAATGCGTCGACAACAAACTTGCAAACGGTGCCTCGAGCCGTTCCAGAAGCCGACCGACATCGACCGCAGCAAGATTGAGTGGTCGGGGGCTCGCAAAATCGAGCAGTTGCCGCGCCAACGTCTTGGCGCGAAAAGCACAATAAATCGCTCCGTCAATCCTTTTCAGTTGCCGTGCAGTTACGACCCCGCGATTTTGCATCTCCTCCAGGACGGACACGATCGGCGTCAGCAATATGTTGAAATCGTGAACAATGGAAGCAAGCAACACGCGCGGGTCAGGAACTGGCGGCAGGGCAATATTGTCATCAGTGACGCGCTGCCCGGTCGTCATATCGAGATTGTCGGCCATGGCTTCTCTCCATCGAGAGCTTCGGGAAGTCTGGTTTCCGAGAGTTGCATTTGATCACGCCTCAAGATTCAGGGCTTGTACGAAGCATCTGGTCTTTTGACGTTTCTCGCAGGATCTTTCTGGCCGTTCGGCAAGTTCGGCCTACCTCAGCATCCCATGGCGAGCTCGCACCCGCCGTTGGAGTGCCAACAGGCGCCCGAGGCCGACCGATCTCGAGCTTTGGCCCGACACCGTTGACCGTCAGGATCTTGATGAAATTGGTGGCCGCAAGTGAACGAACGGTAGCCCGGCCAGTGGTCCGCCCTTTTCGAGCCCGCCAAGGTCCTTTCGATGATCTTGCGAACCTCGGCCTCCGCGTCGACATCATCGCACGAGTCGAACAGGACCCGCTGGCTACTCGATACTGCCGGCTCCGGCAGGACCTGAACGTCAATATGATTGAATGCCTTGGCGACGCACGCGCACGGAACGAACTCGCGGAACACCTAGCTCGAATGTTTGCCGCCGAGATCGTGTCAATGGCTCACTTGGAAACGAGTGGGCTAGCGACGCTCGTATAGTCCTTTGCCGGCAGGGCCGGTTGCGGCAGGGCGTAGAACATCGGTTCGCGGGTCTCGAGACCCGCGTCGGCGGTCTGCATCTTCATCTCAACCCCAGTGCCGTCGGCCTCCGCCTTGCCCATCGCATCCTGAAGTTGTTGCGCGGCTTGCTGGCTCCATGGCAGCACATAGAAGCGCGGCTCAGTCGAGGCGGGCGTGGTGAGCCATACGTAGATGGCTTCGTTCTCAACCGGGACGGCGCCCACCACTTGAGCTTTTGCCGTGTCGCGCCACTCAAGCGTCAGCGGCTTCGGACGGCCAAGAAGCTCGCTGGCGCCGACATAGACGACGGCGATCAGCGTCAGGAAGATGCCGACCGAGAGGGCGCGGCGGGCAATGCCTGCATGCGGCAGGATGACGAAGATGAACGCGCCGAGCAGCAGCGCGAAGATGACGGGAGCGATCATCATTGGGAGGCCGCCACGCGTAGGGGTTTGAAGATGCTGTTGATGCTGCCCGGCACCAGTTGGCCAGTCGAATCGAGCCGGAATCTCAAGGCGGTAAGCTCCTGGTTGGGCTTGCGTAGCTGGACCGTCGGTGTGGCCACCGGCGCTGACGACTTGGCGTCGCGCTTTACATTGACGCTTATCTTCACCGGGACGGGATATGTGACGTTGACGCCGCGATACATGTGAACATTGACGACGTATTCGCCCGCGGGTGCGCCCCTGGAATAGGCCACTTCGTGGTTGGAGTCGGTCATGTCCTGCGCCATGCCGAGGTCGTCGCGCAGCAGATCGAACACCTTGCCGCTCTTGTTGGAGTAGCCGACCGGCACATCGCCGGGCGCCTGGACCCATAGATCGACATCGGCGTCGAGCTTGTCGGGCCATTGCGTCTCGACGGTGACGTTTCCCGGCGCCGTGATGCCATCGGTCTCGCTTGCCTTGGCCGGCGGGTTCATCACCGTCATCATGAGCACGGTCATGAGGACGAAGCCGCCGAGCATCAGGAGAGCGGTGTCGAGCCAGACAGTGAGAGTTTCCTCATCCATCGAAGTTCCCCAACAGGCGAAGATTGATCTTGAGCCACAGGTTCGTGGCTATGCCCAGCAGCGTCGCATAGAGCGCGACATACATGCCGTCGATGACCGACGCGATCATCGGCCGGATTGCATTGGGGTCGGCCGAGCCGCCGGTACGCGCCGCGGAGAAGGCGACGATGAGCCCAACCACGGTTCCAAGCAGCCCGATCCGCACCACATGGGTCGCCAGCCAATCGACGTCGCGCCAGCGCCGGAGGAAAACGCACAGAATGCCCAGGGCGCCGATGGCTGCGATCAGCCAGCACAGAAACCCGTTGTTGCCAGCGAACGGCTTGCCGGCAACGCCGACGACCCACAGGCCGGCGATTGCGGCGGCGCCAATTGCCTGAAGAACGATGAACCGCGACAGGAATGCCAGCGGGATGCCGTGCGCGTCGTCAGGGCGCGTGGCCCGCACCCTGCGGGCAACGGCGTGCGATCCAAGGTCAGATGCCTGCTCTGACCAAAGCTGCTGAGCAATCGGGACGATACCGCACCGCGACTTATGTCGCGGTGCGCTTTCGCGGGAATAGACGTCAACCATCTTAGCGTTCCTTCTTTTGCGATCCACGCGATCAGGCGCCGCGCTCGCCCTTGGCGCCGACCCGCTTCAATTCTTCCCAGCCTTCGCCGGCCGCGACTAGGCAGCTTGGGCCGTTCGGCTGGCTGACCATGATCGTCCAGGTCTCGCCGTCGTCGCTGGTCAGCACTTCGACGACTGAGCCGTTTTTAGCCAGACCGAGGGCAACGGGCGCTTCTTTGAATCGTGTGGAAAGTTGCTTCAGAATTTCCGGCCGCGAGGCGCACAGAGGCGATCCAGCCTCCGCCGCCGCGGGTATGGAGAACATGGCGACTAGTACGAGTGCCGCCCCAATCACTTTGATGCGCGCCAAATCAGGACGTGACTTAACCAGTTTGAAACCTTGATTGGACATTGGGACCTCCGAGTTTGTGCGAAGGCAGGCCTTTCGGCCGTCTCGTTTTCCGTGAGTAGCATTTGATCACGGCAAACTATTCAAAGCTTGTAGGAAGCGTCTGCGCTTTGGACACTTCTCGCAGGATTGCTGCTGTTTGAGGTTAGACGCGCCATCTACCAAGGATTGGTTGGTCGAAGTCAGAGATTGAACAGGTGCCTGATACGCGCCCGCAGCGGCGGCATCGTCGTCGTGGCATTCGCCCCGTCGCCTCGGCCGAGCCGAAGCAGCTCTGATGCGTTCCGCTTCGAGAGAAGCAAGGCCAGCTCGTCGGCGATTGCGGGGCGATCCCGCATCAGCGGCGCCAGGCTCTTTTGTGTGATCTCATAAACGACCACGAAAGTGAGAGCCTTGATGCCGCCGAACTCGCCGGCTTCCGTCAGAAGACCGCCTTCGCCGAAGCAGTCACCCGGCGCAAGACGCTCCAGTTCCATCTCGCGCGCGCCCTCGCGCCGATTTACGGCTACGACGCCGCTGCGCACGATCATCAGCGACTTCAGCACCTCCCCCTGCTTTGCGAGGGCCTCTCCCTTTCGGAAGGTCCGGCGTGTCATCGTCGAAGCGAGCGCTTCCTTCTCATCCTCGGTCAGCGGGGCAAACAGGGGGATCGCGTCCAGAAGTCGCCGTGGCGTGGTATGGAAACCGAACGGCATCTCAACCCCGTTCGATTCCGGGAATGCGGAGCCAACAGCTTCCGTGGGCGCAGCAAGAGTGAGCCCGGCCGCCTTGGCATGACGGAAAATCAGGTCGAAGACCTCGCTCTTTGCCTTGCCGGCGAGGGCCCTGTCCGCAACCCTGAAAGCAAGCTCCAGTTCCGCTGCACCTCCGTCCAGCGACAGTATTTGCACACTCGGCTCCGGTCGTGTCAGGATCGAATTGCTGCTCAAGAGAACCGAGTGCATCACATCGGCCATCGTGGACGGCGCTGTGGTTGGCCGGAACCGGACCGTCAGTGTTACCCCGTGGCTCCGCTCGGGACTGCTGAGGTTGGTCAACCTTGCCTTCGCGAGGTCGCTGTTGGGGACAACCACTAGGTCGTTTGCACCGGTCAGAAGATGGGTGGCCCGCCAATTCATCTCCACAACCTTGCCTTCGAAGCCATTGCTCAGCACAAGCCAGTCGCCGATTCCGTAAGGCTTGGCGAGATTGAGCGCTACGCCCGAGAAGACGTCCCCCAGAGTGTTCTGCAAGGCAAGGCCGAGGACAATAGCGACGGCGCCAGATGTGGCTATCAGTGTTCCGACCGGGGCGTTGAATACGTAAGCGATGATCGAGAGGACCGCTGTCACGTAGATGATGCCTACGACAAGATCCTGAAGAAGCCGTCCCTCACGGGGCTGGTGATCGAGGATGAGAAATACGCGGACCACGCCGATCAGCGACCATGCGGCATTGATCCACCAGATCACCTTGACGATGCCAGTGAATACGCGCTGCACCCTAGAGATGTCGGCCGGATCAACCTCATACGGGATGATCCCGTGGTATAGCAGCAGCGCAGTGAGCGCCAAAAAGAACGCCAGTTGGCCGACCAAGCGGAGGGTCGGTCGGTTGCGGAGCAGAATGCGCGTAACCAATGCGCCCAGCGTGGTGAGCACGCCAGTCTGGACGATGGGATCCGCGATGATTTCGGATAGGGGTGCGTAGGTAACCATGGGATTGGGAGCCACGTATTGTTCGACGACAAGAGGACCTAGTGTGAGAGCGCCGCTGTGCGGACCTACACTGAGGTCGGCGGCGACTGAAACTGCCGACCGAATCGAGTTGGAGGTCACATTGCGGTTGCGAAGAACTGCTTGTTGAAGAAGACGAGCCTGGCGGACACCTTTGATCCGTTCCGATCTACCACCCCTATGGGAAGGTCGCAGACGATTGCCCTTCTGAATATGGCGCTCAAAGCCGACGGCCGCTTTCCGGGTCTTCTTGTCGCGGCCACGACCGACCTCATCCGACGACCCTTCAAGTCTTACGGTTGGGTGGTGAGCCAAACGGTCATGCCGGGCTCCAGCCTTCCAGCACTGCCGTTTGGATCAAGGCGCAGTCGGAAGGAATTGAGATCATGGCCCCCGACGGCGCGGGCCGCGCGCCAGGTTGCGAATTCTCCCAGTGGGCGCAGTTCCGTTACGCGAGCCTCGATCTGGCGCCCGCCCTGCACCGTCAGCGCTACCGTTTTGCCGAGCGTCATTTCGTTCAGATCGTCTTCACGCAGCGTGAAAGCGAACCAGGCCTGACCCTCCGCCTCCATCGTCATCACCGGCTTTCCCGGACCAATAATCTCGCCGGGCTCGCCAACGCGAATGCCTATTGTGCCGTCCGTCGGCGCTGTCAGTCTGGTCTTGTCCAACTGGGCCTGGAGTTCCGCGACTGTCGCCTCGGCCAACACCACTTGGGCATCGGCCACAGCACGCTCCTCGGCGGTGGGACCCGCGGTTGCTTCGGCGACTTGCGCCTGCTTGAGATCAAGGTCAGCTTTCGCCTTTGCAAGCGAGGCCGTGCTGTCGTCGAGCGTTTGTTTGCTGGCGATGTCCTTGCCCGCAAGTGCCGATGCGCGGTCATACCGCTGCTGGGCGAGCAGAAGATTGGCTTGCGCCGTCTGGACGGCCTGGGTGGCGATTGCCACCTCTTCTGCCCGCACGCCCGAATACACCCGATCCCGCTCTGCCTTGGCGCTCGACGCAGCGGCTTTGGCTTCACCAACGGCTGCTGTCAGTTCGGGGTTGTCAAGCACGGCAAGAAGATCGCCTTTGTGGACACGCTGGCCTGGAATGACGACTATCGTCGCCAGTCGCCCCGTCGTCTCGGGTGCGATGCGAATCTCGGTCTGCCGGACCATGCCGGCGATCGGTGGCTTTGCCTGCTCTGCCGACGCTTGCCAGGCACTGCATAGTATCGTGCCTGCCGCGGCCAATGCGATTGCAAAACCATATCGCGGTCTAGCGAGCATCGGGCACCCTCCAACCCGCGGCGATTCTGGATGAGGCGATAGCAAGGACAGCGTAAACGCCTGTCAGCACCCACAGCCCCATCCAGTCTTTCCAGACGTCTGTCAAAGTCGCTCCCATCTGGTTGACCCGCACCAGGCCATCGATGCCGAAGGTGCTTGGAAGAATAAGACTGGCCGTCCGAAGCATCGGCGGGATCGCTTCCAGCGGCCATGCGACGCCGACCAGAAAGAAGATCGGAAGACTGATCGCAACGAACAGGAGGACCGCCGTTTCGCCCCGCTTGAACCAGTTCCCAACGAACTGGCCGAGCAGGCTGACCGATAGGATGAAGGGGATGGCGAGAACGATCAGGTCGAGCACATGATCGCTTGCCGAGAAACCGTAGGCCCTCGGCAGCACGATGAGGAACAGCGCCAGGCCCGGCAGCGCAAGCAGCAGATGCACGAGGCTTTGACCGATCACCGCTGCCACAGTTCCACGACGGCGGCGAGCGCTGCGGCCGCCCTGCTCATAGGCCATCCCGGCCACCGAGGCCGAGCCCATCAGTCGCGTCTGCTGCAGGATCAACAGAAAGGCGGCTGGAACGATGTAGCTGCCATAACCGCCGGTGGGATTGAAAAGCGGCTGGTTCAAAATCTCTACAGGCGAGCTTTGCACGAGAGCCGCGCGGTAGAGGCTGCCATTCGAGCGGGCGCTGCGCGCCGCAAGATCTGCTGTGACCGCGCCCACGCCTTCCTGAATACCCTGCAGCGTCCGATTGTAGAGGAGGAAATAGGCTGAATCGACATAGGCAGGCAGTCTGGTCTGATCGCCCTTCAGGATGTCGCGTTCAGTTCCTGCCGGAATACCCAGGATGCCGAACACTTCCCGGCGTGCGAGCGCGGCCTGCGCTTCGGCCAACGTCGTCGGCCGAAGCAGCACCTTCACCGCTTCGTCGGCATTGACTGCCTGGATGATCGTACGGCTGACGTCGGAGGAATCGTCATCCACGACGGCAATGGGGATGTCCTTGATAAGTTGGCCTAAATAGGGTTGCGGGTAGAACACACCGTAAACGATAGGCGCCATAACGATAAGACCGAAGGCCATGCGGTTACGGATAATCCGGCCATATTCGTCGGTGAATGCTCGAACAATGCCGATCCTTCCTTCCGACCTGTATTGTTCGGGGGATTCGACCGGCTTTGGCCTCGGATGCCGAGCAACAAATCGCAACGTCAGCCAGGTCAGATTGAAATAGATGACCGCCAATCCGCCCAGCATCATGAAAGGCTCGGCGGAATCCGCTGCCGATACGCCACGGGCCGCCTGGTCGAACAGGATCTGGATGTACCAGCGCAGCGGCAGCATTGCCCCCCAGGCGCGGGAGAAGGTGTTCATAGCCAAGACGGGAAACCCGACGCCGGCGAAGCCGAACGCCGGCGAACAGATGATGCCGGTCAGGCTGAGACCGAATGCAAGATTCCTGACGAGAAGCTGCAGCAGCGCGCCCAACGACAAATAGGCAATGATCAGCAGGCAAGCGCCGGTGGCCACCAGCACAGGGTCGCCGCGGAAGGGTATCTCGAAAATGCCGTGAATGATCCCGAGCCCGACAGCCATCATGACGAGGAAGATGCCGAAGTAAGGTGCCAGCTTGCCAACGAGCGCGATGAGCATGCTGTCGCCGGCCGTCGCCAGCCATTCCCGCATGTTGCGCGACCCGAACTCGGAGCCGACCGCATAGCCGGCGGAGATTGCGATCACGATATGGAGCACCGTCGGCAGGATCGCTCGCAAAAGGAACTGCGCATAATTCAGCGCGGGGTTGGTGAGAACGTATTGTTCGACGACAAGCGGACCGAGCGTGAAGGCGGCGGTGTGTGGTCCTGCCGGCAGGTCGGCAATGGCTGCCGATAGCGCCGCCTGCAGCGAACTCGAGGCGACGTTGCCAGGCGTGAAGAACTGCTTGTTGAAGAAGACCACGACCTGCGGCCGGCGCCCCCCTGCGATGTCGCGTTCGAGATTCTCGGGGATATAGACCGTGGCAATGGCCTCGCCGGAGCGAACGGCATGCATGGCGCCATTGAGATCGGAGGAACGTCTCGCCACAGTGACGCCCGGTGCCGCGCTGATCGCCTGCACAAAGGTCTCGGACGTCTTCGTCCTGTCCTGATCGACCACGTCGACCCGAAGATCACGGATGACCGCATTGCTGAATGTGGCGGCAAGGATCGCAAAGGCAATCAACGGGATGACGATGACGAGCAGCAGGGCAACCTTGTCGCGACGGATCCAGGCCACCTCACGGAGAGCGACATCGACAATGCCGAAACGACGCACAGTCGGCATCAGTGCGCCCCCTTCCAATCCGCGTAAGCACTCATGCCGGGCCTGAGGTCGGGGAGCTTTTCGACCGGATAGGCCCGCACCTCGAAGGTCCTGAGATCGAAGTCGCCTGTCGCACGCGTTGCGCGCCATCCGGCATACTCGCCACGTGTGGCAATGGTCCGCACCTCGACGGTGACGGGCATGTCGCCAAGTGCAGGGATTTTGACCGTGAACCGGTCTCCCACCTTCAGACCCTTGATCAGGTCTTCGCGGAGATCGAAGCCCACCCAGACATCGCTGAGATCCACAAGCGAGAGCAACGGCACTCCGGGTGAGACATATTCGCCGACCTCTGCGCCGACCTGATAGACCTGCCCGGCAATCGGCGCTTTGACGGTCATCTCGTTGACCTGCGCCTGCAGGGTCGCGATGGCGGCCTCGGCCTTGGCGACGGCAGCTTGTGCCACGCCGCGTTCCTCAGCGGTGTGGCCAGCGACAGCTTCCTGATAGGCGAACTTTGCCTGCTCCAGTGTTCGCTTCGCCACGTCCAGCGACGCGGTCGCCTCGTCGAGCTTTGCGACCGACTCGAAGCCGCCCTCGGTGACCTGCTTGACCCGGTCGTAGGTCTGCTGGGCAAGCGTCAAATTGGCCTGAGCCGACGCGACCTCAGCATTGCGTTCCGCAACCTCCTCGGCGCGCGTGCCGACCTGGATACGCGTGAAGTCCGCCTGAGCGACGGCCCTTGCTGCCTCCGCCTCGCTGAGCTTCATCAACAGCTCCGGATTGTCGATCGCCACCAGCAATTGCCCGGTCGTGATATTGTCGCCGCGCGAGACCGGTCGCTGTCCGACCCTGCCATCGATACGAGCCGCGATATCAACGCGCGTGGCATCGGCTTCGCCTTGCACCAGCAGCGGCTGCGGCTGAACGAGATACCACAAGGACAGACCGATGGTCGCCAGCGCGGTGAGCGCAACGATAATCGCCGCTATTTTCGAGGTTCTGGGCGGCTCAGCGGCGGCGAGTTGGACTGACGCGCCAAGATCCGGTTGGTGCAATTCAGCTTGAGGGCTTCCAAGGCTTCGGTCCGGAGTTCCAAGACCGTCAAGACGCGCCACCGGCGCGCCGGTCCCGGGCGACAATGACTCGTCACTCGAATCCGATGTCTTGCTTATCGGGTCACGCGACATGTCCGACACCTGGGTCTCCAATCATCTGGTCTGGACAATGCCTGATGGCGATTGTCATCGGGTCGTTTCAACAGCAGGCTCATCTGGAAAATCCAGGCGGTGTCTTTTTCCACGGGACGCCGTCGCGGCCCATTTCGTAGCCTTTTGCGTACAGCGCCCGCATGAACTTGTTGTCGAACGGGCTCTTCGCTTCGACAGTGAAGTCTGCGGGGATGTCTATGGAGTTGAAGTCAATCCCATCCCGTTCGGCGACTGCGTAGAGCCGATAGAGGTCGCCGATGCCTTGCGTCTTGATGAGCGACGAGACAGCCTTCTCGGCGATATTCGGCAGGCCGGCTTTGACCGAGCTGTACTCCGGTGTGGTTCGACCGTTGCGGATCACGTACAGCCGCCCCTTGACCCTGGTGTGGAAGGTCTTGTCGAGTTCGCCGAGCGTTAGTCCGGCCGGCATCAGGAAGACCTCGTTGGCGGTGCCACCGTCGACATGCATCTCGTGATAGGTCCTGCCGGCTGCGGTCACCTCCAGGTTGACGGGTGGAAAGATGCCGGGAACGGACGTTGAGGCGAGGATGACCTCGTTGAACAGCTTCCTGCGATCCGGCCGCCCACTCGCTGCAATGGCTCCCATGTCCCAGATGACGGCCCGGTCGGCATCGAGGTTGGTCGTGCCGATAAACAGGCGGCGTCCCTTGGCGTACTCGCTGGCGATCGCCGCAAGCATGTTGTCGGTGATGTGTTCGTCGAGCATCTTGGCGAGCGGCGCATTGCTGGTGAATGAGCCGCTGGAGAGCGCTCCGAGCAAACTGTGCTTTGTATAGATATTGGCGTCGCTGACCTCGGTGAAGCCATCCTTGAGCTCGCCATCATAGGCTGGCCCCAGGAAAGCAAAGGGCGCTATGAGCGCACCTGCGCTGATCCCGGTAACGATGTCGAACTTTGGTCTGGTTCCAGCTTTAGCCCAGCCGGCAAGAATCCCCGCTCCGAAGGCGCCGCTGCTGCCACCGCCCGACAAAGTAAGAGCGTTGAGCTCTCTCATCTTTATGGACGGATCGGCCTTCGACGCTTTCAGTCTCTCGTCGCGCAGCCTGACAAGTCGGCCGGCCGGATAGCTGGCATAGGAATCGCCCCAGACCCGGATGTTGTTTTGATAGCCGGGCGGCTCGGCCGCCGACGCAAATTGCTGTGGGACGCTGTCCCGCGGAAAGGCTGCAATGCATGCAGTGAGCTGGCTTGCGAACAGGCCAAGCGCAATTGCTCGCGCGAGCGCCCCTGCTCTCCTGGAGAGCCGTATCGAGTTGCACACACGAAGAAGGATGTGCACGGCGGCAGAACAGGCTGCACGAGCAAGGCAGGGACGGAATGACCGAGACAATCTGCTTTGCGGTGACCATGGGGTCCGGACTGTCGTCATGAATCTTCCTCTCTCAAGCAGCTTGCGAGATGGCGAGAGGGACTTGCGGCGAGTTCAACCTTCCCGACGCTGGGCGCTGCTTACGAGAGCATGCTTTGATCACGGGCCGGCGCTCGGTGCTTGTACAAAGCACTGGGCATTTTGACGTCTCATGCATGATCGACATGTGAATTAACGCCCATGCGATTGAACCAGCCAACCGCGGCGAGCGGCCTTGACGTCATCGGGCGCAGGCGCAGCTCGCTGCCGTTTGAGCGACGCGCTGCTTCGATGCCTCGAAGCAGCCTCTGCTGAACCGTCGGCAATCCTGCGAGAAACGTCAAAAGCGCGGAGGCTTCCTACAAGCCTTGAATTTCGAGCCGTGATCAAATGTGCCTTACGGAAAACGAAGCTTCCCGACGCTCTCGAGGGAGAGGCGCAAGCGCAGAATGCTCTGCCGGTCAGGCTTTGCACCGAACGTCAATCCATTTCAGACAAGGACGACCATGCCGATGAATGCCACTCCGACACCCGGTTCAGAGCTGATTTCGCCGAAAGACCACACGCTGATCATGATCGATTTCCAGTCGCAGATGTCCTTTGCCACCAAGTCGATCGATGCCGTCCTGCTGCGCAACAACGCCGCGCTGGTCGCCCATTCCGCCGCCGGTTTCGGAGTTTCGACGATCCTAACCACTGTTGCCGAGAAGACCTTCTCGGGACCGATGTTCGACGAGATTACAGCTACTTTTCCCGGCCAGGCGCTGCTCGACCGTACCTCTATGAATACGTGGGAGGACGCCGCCGTCATCAAGCAAGTCAATGCGATTGGCAAAAATCGTCTCGTCATGTGCGGCCTCTGGACTAGCGTCTGTATCGTCGGCCCATCGCTGTCCGCGCTCGATCAGGGCTTCGAAGTCTACGTGATTGCAGACGCTTGCGGCGATGTCTCCGACGAAGCGCATGAGCGCGCCATGCAACGGATGATCCAGGCCGGCGTGCGGCCTATGACATCGCTCCAATACCTGCTGGAGCTGCAGCGCGACTGGGCACGCGGCGAGACCTATGGCCTGACGACCGGCATCGCCAAGACGTTTGGTGGCGCTTACGGCCTCGGCGTCATCTATGCCAAGACCATGCTCGGCGCCCACGAAGGCTGAACCGTCCGGAGTGGTGCCGGCGATTTCCCCGGCGGCACTCCGACAATCCCTTCCGTTCTCCTGGAGCGCCCCATGAAAGCCTATGTCATCTCGCTTGCCGCCGGCCTTCTGGTGGGCATCATTTATGGACTGTTGAACGTCCGCTCTCCGGCCCCACCCATCATCGCACTTGTCGGTCTTCTTGGCATTCTCATCGGCGAACAGCTTCCGCCGCTGATTAAGAACATGTGGCGCAGCGAGCCCGCGGCTCTTTCATGGCTGCATCAGGTGCGCCCCCATGTATTCGGGCATTTGCCGCAAGGCGGCTTGCCATCCGAGTCGGCGGGAAGCCAACGTGCGGACACGAGCGCGCAGGGCTGATTTCCAAATTTGCGAGACAATGAATCATGGACAAAAATACCACGGCAGACCTGATCCTGCATCATGGGCTGATCACTACGCTTGACCGTTCCAATCCGGCCGCGAGCGCCGTCGCCATCGAGGACGGCAAGGTTCTGGCCGTCGGCCGCGACCATGATATCATGGCATTGGCCGGCACCAGGACCAGGATTGTCGACCTCAAGGGCAAGCGCGTGCTGCCCGGGCTGATCGACAACCATACTCACGTCGTGCGTGGCGGCCTGAACTTCAACATGGAACTGCGCTGGGACGGCGTCCGATCGCTTGCCGACGCCATGGCGATGCTGAAGCGGCAGGTGGAAATCACCCCGCCGCCGCAATGGGTGCGGGTGATCGGCGGCTTCACCGAGCACCAGTTCGCCGAGAAACGCCTGCCGACCATCAAGGAACTCAACGCTATCGCCCCCGACACGCCGGTCTTCATTCTCCATCTTTACGACCGTGCTCTTCTCAATGCCGCAGCCCTTCGCGCCGTCGGCTACGCCAAGGAAACGCCGAACCCACCCGGCGGCGAGATCGCCCGCGATGCGGCCGGCAATCCGACCGGCCTGCTGCTGGCAAAGCCGAATGCCGGCATCCTCTATGCGACGCTTGCCAGAGGTCCAAAACTGCCCTTCGACTATCAGATCAATTCCACCCGCCATTTCATGCGCGAACTCAACCGTCTCGGCGTGACCGGCGTCCTCGACGCCGGCGGCGGCTTTCAGAACTATCCCGATGATTATGCGGTTATCCAAAAGCTTGCCGACGACGGACTCATGACGGTGCGGCTCGCCTACAATCTGTTCACGCAGAAGCCGAAGGAGGAGAAGAGCGATTTCCTCAACTGGACCTCCTCGGTCAAATACAAACAGGGGACAGACTATTTCCGTCACAACGGCGCGGGCGAGATGCTCGTCTTCTCTGCTGCTGATTTCGAGGATTTCCGCGAGCCACGTCTGGACATGCCGCCGGAAATGGAAGGCGAACTCGAGGAAGTCGTCCGAGTCCTTGTACAGAACCGCTGGCCCTGGCGGCTGCACGCCACCTATGACGAGACCATCAGCCGGGCGCTCGACGTCTTCGAGAAGGTCAACCAGGATATTCCGCTCGACGGCCTGAACTGGTTCTTCGACCACGCCGAGACGATTTCCGAGGAATCGATCGACCGGGTCGCGGCGCTGGGCGGCGGTATCGCCGTTCAGCATCGCATGGCCTACCAGGGCGAATATTTCGTCGAACGCTACGGCCAGGGCGCCGCCGAGGCGACACCACCGATCGCAAAGATGCTGGAGAGGGGTGTCCGCGTTTCGGCCGGCACCGACGCCACCCGCGTCGCCTCCTACAACCCATGGGTCTCGCTCTCCTGGATGGTCACGGGGCGCACGGTCGGTGGCATGCGGATCTATCCGCGCCGCAACTGCCTCGACCGCGAGACGGCTCTTCGCATGTGGACCGAGAATGTCACCTGGTTCTCGAACGACGAGGGCAAGAGAGGCCGGATCGAAAAAGGGCATCTCGCCGACCTCATCGTCCCCGACAAGGATTTCTTCGCCTGTGCCGAGGAAGAGATTTCGTTTCTTACTTCGGAACTCACTATTGTTGGAGGCAAGGTGGTCTATGGCGTTGGTGATTTCGCCGATCTCGACGAGAGCGCCGTTCCGCCCGCGATGCCGGACTGGTCACCGGTCCGCGTCTTCGGCGGCTATGGCGCCTGGGGCGAGGCGGACGGTATCGGGCGCCACTCGCTGCGAAGAACCGCGATCACCTCGTGCGGCTGTTCATCCGCATGCGGCGTGCACGGTCACGATCATGCCGGCGCCAGGCTTTCGAAGCTGCCGGTGTCCGACCTCAAGGGTTTTTTCGGCGCGCTCGGCTGCAGTTGCTGGGCCGTCTGATCCAGGGAGCCATTCATGAACACGAATACTATCGCGATTGAACAGGGACTCGCCGGCAGACTGCTCACCGCACCTACCCTGCGCATATTCGCGCTGCTCGCCTTGTGTGCGGCCTATATCCAGGGGCCGCTCGTCAAGCTCCTCGATTTCGGCGGCGCTATCGCCGAGATGGAGCATTTCGGACTTCTGCCAGCACCGTTCTTCGCCGCCGTCGTTATCGTCTTCGAACTCGCGATGTCGGCGCTGATTCTGACTGGATACTGGCGTTGGATCGGAGCGCTGGCGCTTGCCGCCTTCACCCTCGCCGCGACACGGATCGCCCTGCGTTACTGGGAACTGCCGCCCGGCCTCGCGCAGTCCATGGCCATGAATGCGTTCTTCGAGCATGTCGGGCTTGCTGGAGCCTTTGTCCTTGTTGCCGGAAACGACCTTGCCAGTCGCCGGATGTCAGGACCAGCCGAATGAACGAGCCGACCCGCGGCGGGCCGCTTCCCTATAATCCCTTCTTTCGGAAGGGATTCTATTACGGACGTCGATCAAGGATAGCGCGCTTCAGATGATAAGGATCGTGAGGGGTGATCGTTGTCCTTGCACACGCCCTGAGTTCGGTGTGAATCGCCTAGGGAACATAAGGTAAGCGGAGATCTTCATGACCAGACCGTCGCTCGGCGTGCTCCTCAGTTTCAACGGCGGTTATGTCGACACGATGGGCTTCCTGGCCTTTGCCGGCCTCTTTACTGCCCATGTCACGGGGAACTTCGTGACCTTGGGGGCAGCGCTCGTCTTCGGAACGACAGGGATTATCGCGAAGCTGCTCGCATTGCCGGTCTTCTGCATCGTCATCCTGCTGACGAGCGTGCTGTCCTTGCGCCTCAAGCTCGCCGGACGAAGAGCCATCGTCACGCTCCTCTCCCTGAAATTTATGCTCTTCACGATCGCCGCCATCGCCGCCTTCGTTCACGGCCCTGTCTCGAATGGCGACTCGCCTGCCGCCATCACCATCGGGATGATCCTCGTAACGGCCATGGCGATCCAGAACGGGCTGCATCGAGCCTATCTTTCCAAGCTGCCGCCGACGACGCTGATGACCGGCACGACGACGCAGATCATGATCGATCTCGCCGACCTCATGTCCGGCACGGCAACCGACCACTCGCGCGAGGTCAAGCAGCGGCTGAAGCGCATGGCAACCAGCCTTCTCAGCTTTGCGATTGGATGCGCTGCCGCAGCACTCGCCTTCGTCGCCTCTCCGACCTGGTGCTTCGTCGTGCCTCCGGTGCTGGTCGGCCTCAGCTTGCTGACCCCTTCCGGCCAACCTTCCCAGGCGTGAGCCCGACAACCTCAAGGAAGCACGCCGTGCAAAACAAAGGACCGAGCGGTTTTCGCATCAATCCCCCGAACGGCGGACCGGACGTCCGCCCTTGCAACACCAGGAACTGCCTCATGAACACGACCGTAAAGTCACACACAGCTTACGACCTGAAGACACCGACCGGCCTCTGTACGAACGCGACGAAAGACATCGGCGCCGCCGCGACGGTGCTACTCGCCGACATCTTTGCTCTCTATCTGAAGACGAAGAATTTCCACTGGCATATGTCGGGTCCGCATTTCCGCGACTACCACCGTCTGCTCGACGATCAAAGCGCGGAGATCGTTGCGATGACCGATCCGCTGGCAGAGCGGGTCCGCGCTCTCGGCGCCGGCACCATCAAGTCGATCGGAGACATTTCCCGCCGGCAGCGGCTCCAGGACAACGACGCGGATTTCGTTCACCCGCACGAAATGCTCGCCGAACTGCGTCAGGACAATGCAACACTCGTCGCGAGCATGCGCCCGATGCACGATCTCTGCGACGAATATGGCGACGTGGCCACCGGCAGCCTGCTGGAGAACTGGATCGACGAGAGCGAGAAGCGCGTCTGGTTTCTATTCGAGACGCTGCGCGGCACCAACGGATGACAGTCGGAACTCAATGGATGTCAGATTTTCACCGACCGAAGCTCGCCGCAATGGTAACGTCGGCGGGCGCAACACGAGATGCCGCCCAACATCAACGCCGACGACACACCTGTGAAGCCCGGCAGATCGGTGTCGCGAGCCCCGAAGACGCCGGCTGGAGGCATGTGTCGTCTTCGGGCAGGATGAACCAGTGGCAACCTCCCGCGCCGACCGCCAAATCCGTTGATGGCCGCCGAAGCAGCGTTCATGCCAATCAAGAAGGCTGCGGCTCCGGTTCATGGGACCTCGGCTGGTCCAATTGGCCGCCGTGTCGCCAGCGACGGCCTGCCGTACAAGCTTTAAATGCACCACGATAGCCCATGCGGCGGCGCGCAGGGCGGCCTCGGGAGCCGATATGGACGGAGGTTCGCCAGTTATGAATTGGCTGACGAACCAAAATATACCGGTAAGCATTGATAAATAACGATAATGGTGGGCCCGGAAGGAACTGCCACCGGGACTGCTCGCGCCGTACAGTCATTTCATTTCGGCCGCTTCCCGCGGGGAGTTCACCTGCGCCCGGAGAGATCAACGACCAAAAGCCCTAATGCCGCCAAATCGATTCCGACCTGACAAAAATCCGGTGCTTCACGGACAAGTAGGCCTGCATCGTTCGTCGTAGTTTTAGGGTCGATAGGCTCAGGGAAGGTGAATCAATTGCGCTTCGTTGGTTTTTGTATGGGTAAAGAATCCGGCCTCGCAGTCGAGATCGACGGACAACTGCGCGGAAGCCTAGGGTCCAGCGCGAAGCACCCGACACAACTGAGTGCGTTGATCGCATTGGGCGACGACGAATTGCGACGTGTCGGCAGGATGCTCGCCAATGCGCCTGTGGTCGATCCGGCCTCAATCGCCTACATGCCTCCGATCACCAATCCAGCCAAGATCATTTGCGTTGGATTGAACTATGCGGACCACACCAAGGAATCTCCCTACGAGCAGCCGGACTACCCGACCCTGTTTCCACGCTTCGCCACCAGTCTGATCGGGCATGGTCAGCCACTTGTCCGGCCGCTGGTTTCCGACAGTCTCGACTTCGAAGGAGAAATGGTCGCCGTCATCGGGCGTGGGGGACGGCACATCTCGCAGGCACGCGCCTTGGAGCATGTCGCTGGCTATTCGATCTTCAACGACGGCTCGGTGCGCGAATACCAGTTCAAGTCGCCGCAATGGACCGTCGGCAAGAACTTCGACGGAACAGGCGCGTTCGGCCCGGTCTTTGTAACCAGCGATGAGCTGCCCGCTGGCGGCAGGGGGCTGCGCCTCGAAACCCGCCTCAATGGCGTCGTCGTCCAGTCGGCAAAGACTGACGACATGCTGTTCGACGTTGGCGAGGTGATCGCGGTCGTGAGCGAAGCGATCACGCTGGAGCCGGGCGATGTAATCGTCAGCGGCACGCCGGCCGGCATCGGCTGGGCGCGTACACCACGCTTGCTGATGCGTCATGGCGACATCTGTGAAGTCGAGATTGAAGGGATTGGATTGCTGCGCAATCCGGTGATCGATGAAGAGCGCGTCATCGGCGTTGCAGCCTGACATGCGAAGCCGCGAGGAAACAGCACGCATAGTGGGTTGGCTATCGGGAGGAATAAGATGCCGCAGATCTTGGAGACGGATGTGCTTGTGGTCGGTAGCGGTCCAGCGGGTTCGGCCGCTGCGGCGTTGCTGTCGAGCTACGGGGTCAAGAACGTCCAGATCACAAAATACGGCTGGCTGTCGGATACGCCGCGCGCCCACATCACCAACCAGCGTACGATGGAAGTGCTGCGTGATCTCGGCCTCGAGGACAAGGCAAAGCAATTCTCAAGCCACCAGCACCTGATGGCCAACAACGTCTTCTGCTATAGCCTAACGGGCGAGGAATTCGGCCGCATCCTGTCCTGGGGCAATCATCCCGCGCGCAAAGCTGACTATGAGCTCGCCAGCCCAACCGAGATTTGCGACCTGCCGCAGACGTTCATGGAACCCATCCTGATCGAGGCAGCGGTCAGTCGCGGCACGGCGTTGCGGCTCAACACTGAGTTCCTCGAGCTCATTCAGGATGGGGACGGTGTGACCGCCACGGTCAAGGACCGGCTTACCGGCGAGACATATCCGATCCGCTGCAAATATCTCATCGGCGCCGACGGCGGCCGCAGCAAGGTCGCCGAGGCGATCGGTCTGCCGATGGAAGGCCAGATGGGACTTTCGGGCTCCATGAACATCCTGTTCGAGGCGGATCTGTCGCGTTATGTCGCGCATCGGCCGAGCGTGCTCTACTGGGTGCTCCAGCCGGGCGCCAACATTGGTGGTATTGGCGCCGGCGTTCTGCGGATGGTGCGGCCGTGGAATGAGTCGGCTCGCCATCTGGGGCTACGACATCAGTGGCGGCGAGTTGAAGCTGACCGGGGAGAAGGCCGAAACCATCGTCCGCAACCTGATCGGCGACGTCGATGTGCCGATCAAAATTCGCTCCACATCCACCTGGACGGTCAATGAAGTTTACGCCACCCGCTATTCCGAGGGACGCGTGTTCTGCATGGGCGACGCCGTCCACCGCCATCCGCCGCTCAACGGCCTCGGCTCCAATACGTCGATCCAGGATGCCTACAACCTCGCCTGGAAATTGAAGCTCGTGCTTAACAACAAGGCGGACGAGTCCCTGCTCGATACGTACAGCGTCGAGCGCCAGCCGATCGGCAAGCAGATCGTGACGCGTGCCAACAAGAGCATCGCGGATTATCCGCCGATCTTCGAGGCGTTAGGACTTTTGGCGTCGACCAACCCTGAAGAGGCCAATGCCGCGATCGCGGGCCGCAAGGATGCGACCATTGAGGGCAAGGCCAGACGGCGCAAGCTCAACGAAGCAATCGCAAAAAAGAACTACGAGTTCAACACGCACGGCGTCGAACTCAATCAGCGCTATCGGTCAGCCGCGGTGGTTTCGGACGGAAGTCCCGAACCGGCCTATGCCCGTGATCCCGAACTCTACTACCACGCAACAACCTGGCCGGGTGCGACCGTGCCGCATGTCTGGGTCGAGCACGATCGGGTTCGCAAATCGACGCTCGACCTCTGCGGCAAGGGACGGTTCACGCTGCTGATCGGAATCGGCGGCGAAGCCTGGCGCGACGCCGCGACGACGATTGAAAAGCGATTTGGCGTGGCCGTGGAGGTCCTCTCGGTCGGACCCTCGGGGTGCGACGCGCTCGACATCTACGCTGACTGGTACTGGCGGAGCGAGGTCGAGGAAGACGGCTGCGTGCTGGTGCGGCCGGACCAGCACGTCGCATGGCGAGCAGCGACGATACTGCAGGATCCTCAGGACGCGCTCGTCGATGTGTTTGCCAAGATCCTGGGCCGTTCCAGGCGCCTCGCAAGCACGAAGGCACGGACTGTCGAGAGCGTGAACTAGGCGCGCGCTCTTCTTCGCAACATCGGAGCCCAGGCTCCTGTCTCTTGAGAGGATGCAACCATGACCGGCATCGCAACGGGATCCTTCGTCGAGGCAAGCAAAACCGGCGACCTCGGCATCCATTCGCTCGACACCTTTGTGCTGCAGGTTCCCAGCCTCAAGCAGGCGCAGATCTTTTTCGTCTCCTTCGGCCTGGATGTCCGCGAAGAAGGATCCGCGCTGACGCTTAGAACGTTCGGCAACGATCACGTCTGGGCGAACGTCGTGGAAGGACCGCGTCGCAGGATGCAGCACTTGTCCTTCGGCGCCTACGCAGAGGATCTGCCACGCTTCAAGGCGCATCTCGAAGGTCTCGGCATCCGGTTGATCGACGCACCCCCGGGCTTCGAATCCAACGGCCTGTGGTTCGTCGGCCACGATGGCGTGCTGACCGAGATCAAGGTCGCCCTGAAGACCTCACCCGACCAAAAGGCCGCGGCCTATTTCAATTCGGTTCCGGCCGGACGTCGCGGCAGCGGGCTCGGCCACATCGAGCTGGAGCAGATCCTGCCGACGCGGCTCGCGCACTGCCTGATCTTCACCAGCGATGTGCACGGCGCCATAGGCTATTACGAGAAAGTGCTCGGGCTGCGGCTTTCCGATCACTCCGGCGGCAATGTCGCCTTCATGCATGGTGTTCACGGCTCCGATCATCACCTGCTGGCGCTGGCGCGTTCCAGCGGCCCCGGCCTGCACCATTGCTCATGGGATGTCGGCAGCATCGACGACATCGGTCGCGGCGCGCTCTACATGGCCGACAAGGGCTACAAGCGCGGCTGGGGTGTCGGCCGTCACACGATCGGCTCCAACTATTTCCACTACGTCCAGGATCCGTGGGGCGGCTTCTCCGAATATTCCTGCGATATCGATTACATCCCCAAGGGCTATCTTTGGGATGCGCGCGACTTCGCCGACGAGGACGGGCTCGCCTTTTGGGGGCCGCAGCCACCGGCGGATTTCGTCCATAACTACGAGATGGATTCGGACGCTAGACTGCCCGTCTGAATGGGCAGGCAGACGTGTTCGACTTGAGACGTCAGAAAACTCGCAGGAGAAGCCGTTCACACGACAATGACCGACGAGCAGCGAAAGTCGGTAGCTCTTGAGTATCTGAAGTCCCTCGATCGTGGCTCGACTTCGGACGAACGACCATTCCTGGAACTGTTTGCCCAGGACGCCGTCGTCTATTTCCCGAAATGGGGCGTAGCCCACGGCCGCAGCGAGATCGGCAAACTGTTCGGCGATGTCGGCGCGACCTTCAAGTCGATCCGTCATCACAGCCAGGACTTCAATTACATCTTCTCCGGGTCCGACACGATCGTCGTCGAGGGCAGAAGCAGCGGCGAACACCGCGACGGCCCCTGGGAGGCAGACCATCCGGCCTGGGGCGCCGGCCGTTGGTGCGACGTGTTCGAAATCCGCGATTTTCTGATCCAGCGTGTGTCCATCTATCTCGACCCAGACTATGCCGGGAAGGACACCGCTCGCTACCCGTGGATCAGTGCGTAACAGCAAGTCTCCGATGTTGGTTCACCCCGGTGGGGCCAGCGGGCTCGCTGCTCTGATGTATGCGCACAGTTCATGAAATTTTTGCAGCGGGAAGGACAAGAAACTTCGCGACATGATGCCTCTGGCAGAAATCCAGGTAGGCCCGGACGATGCTGGAAGGGTTCCGATGCGAAGGATAGAGCAGATTGACCTGCTGGTCCGGCATCGGGTGATCGGCGAGCACGGCGCGTAGCTGGCCGCTCCGTATAGGTTCCGCGGCCAGGAAAGGGGGCAGTTCCGTGACGACCTCGCCCGCAAGCGCTCGACCGCGAAGCTGCAGATAATCGTTTGTGGTCAGCACTGCCTTTGGCTCGACGATGTGCTCGCCGAGGCGCCAGATGCCTTGCGTGTTGGCGTCCCGGCACCAGGTAGCGCAGGGAAAGCGGTGCAGTGCATCGGGAGCAGCGGGCGTCCCCAAGCGCTCCAGCAATGCGGGGCTGGCAACCAGCCCGTGGCGATAGGAGAGCAGTCGCCGCGCCACCATCGACTCATGCAGGACGTCTCCAACGCGCAACGCGACGTCGATTCCATCCTGGACGAGGTCGACCCGGCGGTCGGTGGTGTACACGCTGAGCTGAATGTCGGGATGTTGGCGCTGGAATGCGCCGAGCAGTTCCCACCAAGGTTCGAAGGCCGTCGGCAAGGAGAGCCGAAGTCGTCCCCTTAGACGCGCCTGGTCGCTCCTGACCGCCTGTTCGGCCTCGACGAATGCCTCGACCCCTCTGGTCGCATGCTCATACAAACGCGTTCCGGCGTCTGTCAGCCGCGTCCCTCGAACGGAGCGCTCGAGCAGCTGCACCTTCAGTTCCCGCTCGAGTTCGCGAATCCGGCGGCTGAGCGTCGGCAGCGGAACGCCCGTCCGTTGCGCTGCGGCCGACAGGCTGCCGGCCTGCACGACACTGACGAACATCTGCACCGCATTTAGGTCCACGGGTAAGTTCCCTATCAGATATGAGAGGAACCTTACCAGATACATGGATAGCGGACCATCTATGAGCGGACTAAGTTTCTGGCATCCGCAAACGGGAAATGTTCTCGGGCGAGCGGCAAAGGAGAGAATGATGCTTACAATCTTTCGCAGGAACCTAGCAGCGCTGGCGCTCGCCGCGCTTCCTCTGATCGTGCTGGCGGCGCCAGCCAAGTCCAGGGAACCAGCCGAAGCCGCCATAACGCAACAGCTTCAAAGCTACGAGCAGGCGCTCAACAACTCCGATGTCAAAGCTGTCGTGAAGCTTTACACAGACGATAGTGTGTTGATGCCGCAAGAGACCCCAACCGTCGTGGGCATCAAGGCAGTCGAGCAATTCTACGTGGCAACGTTCCAGGCGATCGATCTCAACCTCCATTTCCAGATTGCCGAGGTGAAGGTTCTTTCGAACGAATGGGCATTTTTGCGAACGACATCCACTGGCACCATGAAGATTCACGCCACCGGCAACGAAGTTCCGTCGCACAATCAGGAACTGTTTGTGTTGCACAAGGAGCTCGGGACGTGGAAGCTCGCCCGCTACAGCTTTTCTTCCACGCTTCCGCCAGCGCAACGCTGATCGTCGGGAGACTTTCGGTGAGTTAGCAAGCGCGATCCTACAAGGTGCCTCGTTGTGGGCGAGCATCCTTTTCGATGTCGAAGCTGGCTGGCTGATCATCGTCGATGATCAGCCACGGATCATCGCTGATGCCCGCGTGCAGAACCGGGCCGCTCGTCTCAATCCGCGGTAGCGTGACCATTCACCGCCAAACGAAACACTACTTCGCGAGGAACGACGATGCGTGCAGCATGGTACGAAAAGCAAGGCTCCGCCCGAGACGTGCTCGTGGTCGGGGAGATGGCTAACCCCGAGCCAGCCAATGGTGAAGTTCGGATCCGTCTGACCGTATCGGGGATCAATCCCGGCGATATGAAGAAGCGGTCCGGCTGGCAGGGCACGCCAATGCGCTATGCCCGGGTGATTCCGCACAGTGACGGCGCCGGCGTCATCGATGCCGTCGGCGCGGGCGTATCACAAAGCCGCATCGGCGAACGCGTCTGGTGCTATGGCGCCCAATCCTATCGACCATTCGGGACGGCGGCCGAACTGGTTGTGGTGCCTGCGGAGTTCGCAGTGCCCTTGCCATTCTCGGCGCGCAATGCAAGCGAAGTGGATTTGGCAGAGCAGGCCGCATGTCTGGGGATCGCCGGTATCACCGCACATAGGGCGATCTTCGCCGACGGGTCCGTCACGGGCCTTAGCGTACTCGTTCACGGCGCAGCCGGCGGCGTTGGCTCGATCGCCGTACAACTGGCCCGCCGAGATGGGGCCCAGGTCATCGCGATTGTCCGTCACCAGGCGCAGGTGAACGCGGTCGGCGAAATCAGCGCGCACCATGCGTTCCTCGCCGATGACCCAGACCTTATCGCCCGGATCCGCCAGGCAGCACAAGATGGCGTGCAACGCATAGCGGAGGTCGACCTTGCGTCGCATATCGAGGTCGACGCCGCGATCATCGCTGTTGGTGGCGTGATCAGTTCCTACTTCTCCTCCCAAGATCGCCCGGCAATCCCGTACTGGCAGCTCGGCTTCGCCGACGCTACGCTGCGATTGCTCGGCAGCGACGATTTTGCGCCATCGGTCAAAGCGCAGGCCGCCAGCGAGTTGACCGCGCGCTGGTAGACGGATCGTTGCGTGTGAACATCGCGGCTCGATTTCCGCTCAACGAGATCGCGCATGCCCATGAACTCGTCGAACAAGGCGCGGGTGGTCGTGTGCTTGTCCAGCTTGCATAACAAGATTCAGCACGGGCTTACACTCGAAAGAGGTTTTCGACGGCATGTAGGTTGTTGCCGGCGTCTAACGAGGCCAGTAGCACCACGGCGCCCCATTTTGTTGCATTCGATTTCCGGGCCACTAACCACGCGCCATGGCTATGTCGACTACCCTGCACTTGCCCGAGCATCG
Organism: Mesorhizobium sp. M0019; assembly: GCF_040323975.1. NCBI lineage: Bacteria > Pseudomonadati > Pseudomonadota > Alphaproteobacteria > Hyphomicrobiales > Phyllobacteriaceae > Mesorhizobium > Mesorhizobium sp. M0019. The sequence continues at coordinate 61,008 of NZ_JAMYVK010000035.1, forward strand.
GCCAGCCTGGCCGGCTGGCTCTTCGGCTGCCGCGCTGAAAGCAGGGCAGCGAACTGGTCCACGGCCTGCTCGGCCCGTGCCAGGACCAGCGGATCCACGAGCTTGCCGTCGGCAAAATCGCTGTCGCTGCCATAGACGGCGCTCGGCACCGTCAGCGCCGAGTAAAAGCCGAACAACGGGCGAAGCTGATGTTCGACCACCAGCGCGTGGCGCTGGCCGCCGCCCGTCGCGCCGATCAGGACCGGCCGGTCGACGAGCGCCAACGGATCGATGAGATCGAACAGGTGTTTGAAGAGGCCGGCATAGGAGCCGTTGTAGACCGGCGTCGTGACGATCAGCGCGTCAGCCTGCTCGACATAGACTATGGCCTCGGTCTGGCCATAGCCGTTGCGGATGTTGATATCATAACCGGCAAACCGGACCTTGTGAGCGCGGTCGAGTTCACCAGGCGGTTGGTTGAGCAGCGTACGGCACACAGCATGCCGGACAGGCTGCATATAGTAGCCTCATGACGCACAAGTTGCTGGAGAACATTGAGGTGAACGAGGACACCGTGAGTCCAAGGCCGCTCGCGGAGATACTTCAGCTATCATGCCCATATCTATTACGACGGGCAAACTGAGCGGCAACATGCCGAATGGCTGCGTCTTCACATCGGAGAACGTTTCCGAGTCCGCCTTGGCAATCGGCACGAGCAGAAAGTCGGCCGATGACCAGGCAATGTACCAGGTCTCATTTGCGAACGAGATTTTCGCTTCACTCGTTCCGTGGCTGATGTTGAACCATAAGGGTCTGAGCATACTCATTCTACGACGAGCTCCCGGCGCGACGATCCGATCTGGATAGGCCGGCCGCTAGCAGTAAACGGCGATATCCTTACAGACGATCATGAGGCAGAAGAGGCACTGCCGCCCAACACCAACCCGTCGCTACCGGCATAGCAATTCCTGGCGCAACTGACCTCCAGTGTGGTCACCGGAGATAAACTGACGGCTCTGGGGCCGGTTCCGGTCAGTCAGCTTTCGGCGCCAGCGTGATCTGGTGCGTAACTGACGTTTGGCGATGTCGGCTTTTGACCCGCCCCACGAATGTTGCGGAAGCAGTCGTAGGACACACCCCAAGGTAAGGCAGCCCGATTGATCACCTGCCCAGCAAATTCTTCTCGACTGTCTTGAGGTGCCCGAGCATCGCCGTCTTCGCGCCTTCCGGATCGCGGTGGAACAACGCTTCCAAAATCGCCTGATGTTCCTGGCAATACACCTGCCGTCGCTCTTCCGAAAACGAGCGCTTCTTCATTTCGAACCATGGTGACTGGTTGCGAATGGCACGCATGAGATTGTGGATCTCTTTCAGGAAGTCATTGCGGCAGCAGGCAAACACCCGGTGATGGAATTCGGCATCCCAATGCTCGAACTCGGGCATGTCCATGGCATCGCATGCGGTCTGGTGCGCTTCGCGAACGGCATTCAGTTCGGTTGCGCTGGCATTGGTCGCAGCAAATGCAGCGGCCGCCGGTTCGAGTAGCTGCCTGATCTCCATCATGTCGGCGGGGCTAGTGCCTTCCATCCGTGCGACCATCGATGCGATCGATGTCGGGTTGGTCGCGGTCAGAAAGGTGCCGCGCCCGACATGCCGTACGACCGTTCCGTCGTCCTCCAGGAAGCCGACGGCGCGGCGCACGGTGTTGCGCGCGACGCCGAATTCGGCTGCGAGGTCACGCTCGGCTGGCATGCGGCCGTCATCGAGCCATTCGCCGGAGGAAATCCGCTTCTTCAGCATTGTGGCGATATCGTTGGCGACGAGCTTCGGCATTCGTTGAGGGTCTTTTATCTGATCCAATGTTGGACCAATCTTATCAAGCGATTGCCATTCGGTCCAGTGGCCAGGCGAAACGGCAGTGGGTTGGGACACTATGGACGAAAGGCAATTACGATGTGCCAAGGTTTCGTTGAATTCTGAACCCGAAACCCTCTTGCATAGTGGACCAATCGGCAGTAGCGTGTAGCGAAAGAGCCTAATAATGGTTCAGAAAAGGTTCAGGAGGAATCGAATGCGGGTCGCGACTTTTTCGATCGCCGGCGAACGTCGCGTAGGTCTTGTCGATCTTGGTGCCCGGACCGTCACACCCTTCGATTTCGCCGTCGATCAGGCGAGGAACGGCATCCTGGCCTTGATCGAGCGTAATGGAGCCGGCGTGCCGCGAACCCTGTCCCCGATCCCGCTGGCGCAGGTCGAGATCGAAGCGCCGATCCCGCAACCGCGCCGCAACATCTTCTGCGTCGGCAAGAACTATCACGAGCATGCGCATGAGTTCGCCCGCAGCGGTTTCGATTCCAGCGCCGGCGCCGGGGCGATCCCGAAACATCCGATCATCTTTTCAAAAGTGCCGGAATCGGTGGTCGCCAATCACGCCAATGTGCTGATAGATCCCTCCGTCTCTACGGCCATTGACTACGAGGCGGAACTTGCCGTCATCATCGGCAAGGGCGGGCGCGGCATCTCCAGGGAAAACGCGCTCGACCATGTCTGGGGCTACACGATCGTCAACGACGTCACCGCCCGCGACCTGCAAGGCAAATACAGCCAGTGGCTGATCGGCAAGTCGCAGGACACGTTTTGCCCGATGGGGCCATGGGCGGTGACCAGGGACGAGCTCGATCTGGCAACTGCCGGCATCCGTTGTTTCGTCAACGAGGATTTGCGCCAGGATTCCAGGATTTCGCTGCTCATCTTCGACATCCCGACCATCATCGCCACACTGTCGCAAGGCATCACGCTGAAGCCCGGCGACATCATCGCAACCGGCACGCCGGTCGGCGTCGGCATCGGCTTCGATCCGCCGAGATATCTCAAGGCCGGTGACGTCGTGCGCATCGAGATCGACGGCATCGGCGCGCTGGAAAACCGCTTTGCGGAGCACGTGCAATGACGACGGTGACAGTCGGCCAGGTTGTCGCGGAAGTCGTCGGCGAGGGTGCTGCCGTGGTGATGATCCCTGGTCTTGGCGGCACCTCGAACATGTTCCAGCCGCAGATGGCAGCACTTTCCGGCTATCGCGTCATCCGGCTCGACCTGCCGGGCTCAGGCCGTTCGCCGCGCCCGATCGAGCCGCTGACCATCGAAGGGATGTGTGAGGCGGTCATCCGCGCCATGGCCGGCATGGGTGTCGCGACTGCCCATTTCGTCGGCCATTCGATGGGCACCATCGTCTGCCAGCAGATTGCCGCGACGCAGCCTTCGCTGGTCGCCTCGCTGGCGCTGTTCGGTGCCTTGGCGGAACCTACTGAAGCGACGCGGCAAGGTCTCGGCAACCGGGCACGGCTGGCGCGCTCGGGCGGCATCGCCGATATCGCCGACCAGATCGTCGCCAACGCGATTTCGGCGCATACCAGGGAGACCTCGCCGGCCGCCGTCGCCTTCGTGCGGGAATCGATCACCCGCCAGGATCCGGAATCCTATGCGCGCACCTGCGAGGCGCTGGCCAAGGCAACTGCGGTCGATGCACGAAGGATTTCGGCACCGGCGCTGCTCATCACCGGCGATGCCGACACGGTCAATCCGCAGGGCGTCGGCCAAGCGCTTGCCGACAAGATCAAGGGCGCCGTATTCTCGTCACTGGATCGGTGCGGCCACTGGGCCACGGTCGAAAGCCCGCGCGACAGCAGCCAGAAACTCGCCGATTTTTTGAGACGGGTTGATAGGTAACGATTTTGGATCGGGCGTAGAATTACGCGCTCGGCAAGTTGGGAGGCTTGTGATGGCAGACGACAGCTGGAACGGTTCGAGCAGCACGCTGTTTACCAATGTGCGCGTGCTCGACGCCACTGGTGAATATCCTTACACGGGTGAGGTGCTGGTGCAGGGCAACCGCATCAAGCAGATCACCAAGGGTTCGTCGCGCTTCGGCCCGTCGTCCTCGTCCTCCTACGGCGGTGGCGCCACGGTGATCGACGGCATGGGCGCGACGCTGATGCCGGGCATGATCGACGCGCATCTGCATCTGTCCTGGAACAACGCCCCCGGCATCGACCCCATCCAGATGATGGAAATCGAAGAACACATGCTGGTCACCATGGAGATGGCCAAGCTGGTGCTCGACGCCGGCTTCACCGCCGGCCGCGGTGCCGCCGCCGCCAAGCCGCGTCTCGACGTCGTCGCGAAAAAATTCATCAATCAGGGCCGCTTCCCCGGGCCGCGCTATCTTGCGGCGGGGCCGGAAATCACCACGGTAGGCGGCCTTGGCGATTCCTCGCCCTCCCATATCCCCCATGAAGGCCTCAATCTCGGCATCGTCGTCTCCGGCCCCGAGGAAATCCGCCGCACCGTGCGCCAGTTGATCAAGTACGGGGTCGATTCCATCAAGCTCAATCTGTCCGGCGAGAGCATCACCGGCATGGGCGCCGAGGAAACGCCGATGTCGGAAGAGGAGGTCGCAATGGCGGTCTCCGAGGCGCGCTGTCGCAACAAGGTGCTGTCGGCGCATGCGCGCTCGTCGGGATCGGTGAAGCAGTGCGTTCGCCACGGCATCCAGAACATCTACCATGCCTCCTTCGCCGACGAGGAAGCGCTCGACATGCTCGAGGCGGTCAAGGACAAGCATTTCGTCGCGCCCGGCATCGCCTGGCTGATCAACACCGCGCGCCATGCCGAGCAGTGGGGCATCAAGCCCGGCTCGCCGCTGTCGCTCGAATATGAACGCGAGCTCGAAATGTGCATCGAGACGATGAAGAAGATGCATAGGCGCGGCATCCGCGTCTGCATCGGCGGCGACTACGGCTTTGCATGGACGCCACAAGGCACCAACGCCAAGGACATCCAGACCTTCGTCGAGATGCTCGGCTTCTCGCCGATGGAGGCAATCCAGGCCGGCACCAAATATGGCGGCCAGATCATGAACATGGGCGACGAGCTCGGCATGATCAAGGAGGGTTACCTCGCCGACCTGCTGCTGATCGACGGCGACCCGATTTCCGACGTGCGCATCCTGCAGGACAAGAACCGTATCCTCGCCATCATGAAGGACGGCAAGTTCCACAAGGCGCCGCGCATCAACGAGCAGCGCCGGCGGCTCACTGCATGAGCCTGCTTGACCAGCCATCCTCGCCGTCGCTCTCGGGCGGCGGCATGACACGCCGGCAGGCCTGGGGCCTCGTCGGCCTGCTTGCCGCCGCCGTCATCGCATGGCTGGTCTTCGCCATCTGGCCGGATTGGCTGAACGTGATCCTGATTTCGAAGAAGGCCTTCGTCAGCGCCATCCTCAACGGCATCACATTGGCCGGCCTGTATTTCCTGGTTGCCAGTGGCTTCACGCTGATCTTCGGCCTGATGCGCAACGTCAATCTGGCGCATGGCTCGCTCTATCTGCTCGGCGCCTATATCGGCTACGAGGTCACCAACCGCACCGGCTACTGGCTGCTCGGCGTCGCTGCCGGCTTCGCCGTGCTGGCCATCGTCGGCGTCGTCATGCAGGTCTTCGTTTTTCGTCGCCTTGAAGGCGATGACCTGCGCCAGACCCTGGTCAGCATCGGCATCTCGATCGTCGCCGCCGACCTGATGCTGGCGGTCTGGGCCGGCGGCACCTATCAGATCGCGACGCCGGAATGGCTTGACGGCGCCTTGACCTTGCCCGTCATCACCGCGGTCCGCTCCAACGGCGCCTCGGTCTTCCTCACCTATCCGCTCTATCGCATCGTCGTGCTGGCGGCGGCGATCGTCATCGGCGTCGGCCTGTGGTTGATGCTGCACAAGACACGCGTCGGCATGATGATCCGCGCCGGCGTCGACGACCGCGCCATGCTGCAGGCTTCCGGCGTCAACGTGCATGCAGTCTTCGCCATCGTCTTTGCCGTTGGCGCCGGCCTTGCCGGCTTTGCCGGTGTCGTCGGCGGCTCGGCCCTGTCCGTCGCGCCGGGTGAGGATGTCCGCTATCTCCTGGCCTCGCTGGTCGTGGTCATCGTCGGCGGCATGGGCTCGATCACGGGCGCCGCCATCGGTGCATTGTTGATCGGCCTCGCCGAGCAGATCGGCCTCGTCTATTTCCCGACCTACGGCATCGTGCTGACCTTCGTCATCATGGTGGTGACGCTGGCGGTGCGGCCGCAAGGCATCATGGGGAAGCCGAGATGAGCCTGACCATCGCCACAGACGGCACGATATCGCAGCAGAACTGGCTGGAGAAGCTCGGCGCCGGCCACATCATCCTTGGCGCAGCACTGGTGCTTTATCCCCTGGTGGCGTCCGATTTCTTCCTGACCCAGATCGGCGGCTATTCGATGATCTTCGGTATGCTGGGTCTGTCGCTGATGCTGCTCGCCGGTTATGGCGGCATGGTCAGCCTGGCGCAGATCACGGTCGCCGGCATATCAGCCTATGCCATCGCCATCCTCGGCAACAATAATTCCAATATTCTGGGCTTCGGCTGGCCGTGGTGGCTCGCCGTGCCGTTCGCCGTTCTTGCTGCGGCACTGGCGTCGGCGCTGATCGGCTGGATTTCGGTGCGCACCGAGGGCATCTACACCATCATGATCACGCTGGCGATCGCCACCGCGACCTATTATTTCGCTCAGCAGAACTACGCCATCTTCAATGGCCATTCCGGCTATGCCGGCATCCGCGCGCCGGCGTTCTGGGGCATCGGCTGGCGTGACGCGAAGCCGTTCTACTATCTCTGCTTTGGCCTGGCTGTGCTGTGCTACGCGGCGGTGCTCTATGGCTCGCGCTCGACCTTCGGCATGACCTTGCAGGCGATCCGCGACAACCCGCGCCGCATGCGCGCGCTCGGTTATCACGTCACCGCGCACAAGGTCTTTGCTTGGGCTTTGGCCGGCGTCATCGCCGGACTGGCCGGCGTGCTGCTGGTCTGGTTCAACGGCCGTGTCTCGCCGGGCACCATCGGCGTCGATGCCGCGATCGACGTGCTGATCATTGCCGTCATCGGCGGCCTTCGCCATCCGATCGGGCCGTTTCTCGGCGCTGTCGTCGTTATCCTGATGCAGACCTTCGCCATCGACATCGTCGGCGCCGAGCGTTTCAACACGCTGATCGGCATGGTGTTCCTGGTGATCGTCTTCGTCTCACCAGATGGAATTCTTGGGTTGTGGGGGAGGATCAAGCCACATCTTGCCCAGGAATCCTTGCGTCCCGGCTCGTAGCCGCCGGGATGGAATGAACCACTGCAAAATGAAATCAATGGGAGGAAAATCATGAGGATGCATAGACGCACATTGCTGGCCCTGGCGGTGTTCACCGGGCTGACCGCACCGTCGCTGGCGCTGGCTGCCGACGACACCGTCAGGATCGGCCTGCTCGCCACCTTCGAAGGACCGTTCACGGTGCTGGGCGAAGACGGCGAGCGCGGCGCCATGACGGCCGTTGCCGAGATGAACGGCACGGTCGCGGGCAAGAAGATCGAGATCGTCAAGGGCTCGTCGGACGCTTCGCCCGACAGCGCCGTGCGCGCGGCGCGCAAGCTGGTCGAGCAGGACGGCGTCAAGGTGCTGGTCGGCCCGCTCTCGGGCGACGAAGGTCTGGCCGTCAAGGACTATGCCAAGACGCAGCCGAACGTGACCTTCATCAACGGCACCTCGGCCGCGCAGGACACGACGTTGCGCGATCCGGCGGAAAACTTCTTCCGCTTCTCGACCGATGGCGCCCAGTGGATGGCCGGCCTCGGGACCTACGCCTTCAAGGACAAGGGCTACAAGAAGGTCGCCACCGTCGCCGAGGATTATTCCTTCCCCTACACGCAGGTGTTCGGCTTCATGGCCGAGTTCTGCAAGGCCGGTGGGCACGTGCCGTCGAAGTCCTGGGTGCCGATCGGCAACAAGGACTTTTCTTCGGTCATCGCGGCGATCCCGGAAGACGTAGATGCGATCTATGTCGCGCTCGGCGGCGCCGATGCCGTCAATTTCCTGACCCAGTACCAGCAAGGCGGCGGCACCGCGCCGCTGATCGGCGGTTCGATCACTGTCGACCAGACGGTGCTGACATCGAAAGGCAAGCTGCGCGATGTGCTGAAAGGCACGCCGTCAGCCGGGCCGACCGCCGACACCAATGACGCGCCGGCCTGGAAGACCTTCGTCGACGCTTATAAGAAGCAGCCCGGCGCCTTCCCCTCGCCTTCGCTCTTCGCCCATGGCTACTATGTGAACATGAAGGCGACGCTGCTTGGTCTCGACAGGGTCGGCGGCGATGTCTCCGACGGTGGCAAGAAATTCCGCGATGCGCTGTCGAAACTGTCGTTCGACACGCCGACCGGCAAGGTGTCGCTCGACAAGAACCGCAACGCCATTGCCGACATCTTTTTGACCGAGGTCACCGAAGGCGCCGACGGCAATCTCCTCAACAAGCTGGTCAAGGTCGTGCCGCAGGTCAACCAGACGCTCGGCATTCCCGAAGGCGAGTTCATGAAGCTCGGCGCGGTCAACCGCGACAATCCGAGCTGCCCGTAACGGCGCCTTACAAGAGTACCGTCAATGACCGAAAACCTGGCCGCAAACCGTCTGCAGAGCTCCGGTGCCTATGCGCTGGAACTCGACGCCGTGGCACGGCATTTCGGGGCACTGGTGGCGCTCTCTGGCATCAATATGAGGATCGCGGCCGGTGAACGGCGCGCGGTCCTCGGCTCCAATGGCGCCGGCAAGACCACCTTGTTCAACGCCGTCACCGGTGACTTCCTACCGACGGCAGGACGCATTCGCTTCTTCGGCGAAGACATCACCGACCTGCCGCCGCATGAGCGCATCCGGCGCGGCCTGCGACGTACCTATCAGATTTCGCAGCTGTTCAAGGGCTTGTCGGTCCTCGATTCCATCTTTCTCGCTTGCCGTGGCGTGTCGCGCCGGCGGTTTTCGCTGCTGCGCCCCGCCATCACCGACGTCAACATGGTGCAGGCGGAATCGATCCTCAACGCCGTGCATCTCGAAGCCTATCGCGACACGCTTGTGGCGACGCTGAGCCACGGCCAGCAGCGGCAGCTGGAAATCGCGCTGGCACTTGCCGGTGCGCCGCGCTTCATCCTGTTCGACGAGCCGGCGGCCGGACTTTCGCCGACCGAACGCCGCGACCTCGTCGCCATCCTCAACGCGCTGCCGAGGCATATCGGTTACATCATCATCGAGCACGATCTCGATGTAGCGCTGCGCGTCTCGGAATATGTCTCGATGATGCACAATGGCCGTGTGTTCAAGGAAGGCACGCCGCAAGAGATCGAAGCCGACCCGGAAGTCCAGGAGATCTATCTCGGGGGCAAGCATGGCTGAGCGTTCTGCCGGCAAGGCCAACAGGGCCATCCTGAGGGTGGAAGATCTGCAGGTTTTCTATGGCGAGAGCCATGCGCTGCAGGGTGTCTCGCTGACGCTGGAAAGCGGCGTGCTGTCGGTGGTCGGCCGCAATGGCATGGGCAAGTCGACGCTGTGCAACACCATCGTTGGCCTCAAGCGGGCGAAGTCTGGCTCGGTCCGCGTCGACGGCCGCGAGATATCAGCACTTGAGCCGCACGAGATTCATCGCCTTGGGGTCGGCTATGTCCCGCAAGGACGTCGCGTCTGGCCGAGCCTGACGGTCGATGAGCACCTGCGGCTTGCCGCCGGCAACCGGCGCGATGCCAGCTGGACCGTCGAACGCGTCTACCAGACCTTCCCGCGCCTGGCCGAACGGCGCGGCAATGGCGGCTCGCAACTGTCGGGCGGCGAACAGCAGATGCTGGCCATTTCGCGAGCGCTGCTCAGTGATCCGAAGCTGCTGGTGATGGACGAACCGACCGAGGGCCTGGCGCCGATCATCGTCGAGCAGGTCGAGCGGATGCTCATCAACCTCGCCGCCGAAGGCGAGATGGCGGTGCTCGTCATCGAGCAGAATATTGGCGTGGCGACCGCGGTCTCGAACCAGGTCGCCATTATGGTCAACGGCCGTATCAACCGGCTGATGGACGCCAAGGCACTCGCCGCCGACCGCGAATTGCAGCAGCGGCTGCTCGGCGTCGGCCGCCATGCCGAGGAAGCGCCTGCCACGCCGGCCGAAGCCGCGCAGGCAAAGGAACAACTGGCGGAGGTCTATCGTGTCGACCGCACTGGCGACGGTGCGGCCGAACCGACGGCGCGGAACGGCGTCTATCGCCCGGTCACGGAATTGCCCAACCGCTGGAATGTGCCGGTCGCCGAGATGCGGCAGGCAGCGGTCGACAAGACGGAACGGCAGGATAATCTGAAACAGGTCTTCGCCATCCCCTTCGCAGAGCGCATCGGCCGGACCGTGCTGGTCGCTGGCACCTTCGACACCAAGGGCAAAGAATTGCGCTTCGTTGCCGAGCGGCTTAAGTCGCTGGGCATTCCGGTTCGCACCGTCGACCTGTCGACATCGGGAAAACCGACCAGCGCCGACGTGCCCGCTATGCAAGTCGCCGGCATGCATGCGCGGGGCTCGTCCGCTGTCTTCACCAATGATCGCGGCGGTTCGGTCAGCGCCATGGCGGACGCTTTCGCCCGCTGGATCGAACGCGAGCCGCGCATCGGCGGCGTCATTTCGGCTGGCGGTTCCGGCGGCACCACGCTCGCCACGGCTGGCATGCGGGCGCTGCCGGTAGGCATTCCCAAGCTGATGGTGTCGACGGTGGCAGCCGGCGATGTCGCCCAATATGTCGGCGGCGCCGACATCATGATGTTCCATTCGGTCGCCGATGTGCAGGGGCTGAACTCGATCACGGAACAGGTGCTGTCCAATGCCGCGCACGCCATGGCCGGCATGGTCGCGCAACTGCCCAGCGGCGAGGCGTGGGAAGCAAAACGCAAACTGGCGCGGCCAGCTGTCGGCATCACCATGTTCGGCGTCACCACGCCGGTCGTACAAGCGGTCACCAAACGGCTTGAGGCCGACTATGACTGCCTTGTCTTCCACGCCACCGGTGTCGGCGGGCGCACCATGGAAAGTCTTGGCGATTCCCGGCTGCTATCGGCGTTCCTTGACCTCACCACCACGGAAGTGGCCGACATGATCGTTGGCGGCGTCTTTCCGGCGACCGAGGATCGCTTTGGCGCGGCGATCCGCACCGGACTGCCCTATCTCGGCTCGACCGGCGCGCTCGACATGGTCAATTTCGGTCCGCGCGACAGTGTGCCGGAGAAATTCCGCAGCCGCAGATTCGTCATCCACAACCCGAACGTCACGCTGATGCGCACCACGCGCGATGAGAACCGCGCTTTCGGCGAATGGATCGGCGCGCGGCTCAACGCCATGAACGGCCCGGTGCGCTTCCTGCTGCCCGAAGGCGGCGTCTCGATGCTCGACGTGCCCGGCCAGGCCTTTCATGACCCGGAAGCCGACAACGCACTGTTCGAGGCCCTAGAGAAGACTGTTCGCCAGACGCCGCTGCGCCAAGTCGAACGGGTGCGCAGCAACATCAACGATACGCCTTTCGCCGACGCTGTGATCTCTGCGTTCCACGCGATCACGCCGAAGCTGCAGAGGCGGGCATGAACAATTGGACTTCGCCACCGTGCGGGTGGATGTTTGAAAACACTGCCGGTCGCCTCGTGCCGACCGTATTGTCTTGGGGAGAATAGATCATGGTCGCGCAAACCTTTGGCGCTTTCTTGCTGTGGCTGATCATTGCCGCGGTCGTCGTGGTGATCGCCGTCTATATCTTGCGCTGGCTCTATCGCCGCTCGACCAAGGAGACGGCGTTTGTGCGCACCGGCTTCATGGGCGAGAAGGTCGTGGTGAATGGCGGCGCCTTCGTCATTCCGGTGCTGCACGATATCACCCCGGTCAACATGAACGTGCTGCGCATCGAGGTGCGTCGCGAGGATGGTTTTGCGCTGATCACCAAAAACCGCATGCGCGTCGACCTGATCGCCGAGTTCTTCGTCCGCGTCGGCGCCAGTCGCGACCTGGTGGCGGCCGCTGCGCAGACGCTTGGTCGCCGCACGCTGCAGCCCGATAGCCTGCGCGAATTGCTGGAAGGCAAGTTTGCGGGCGCCCTGCGCACGGTCGCAGCCCAGATGACGCTGGAGGAGATGCATGAACTGCGCGGCGACTACGCCGCCAAGGTGCGCAGTCTCGCTTCGGAATCGCTCGCCGCCAACGGGCTCGAGCTGGAAAGCGTCGCCATCGTCGATCTTGATCAGACCAGCCTCGAATATTTCGACCCGTCCAACGCCTTTGACGCCGAGGGCCTGACGCAACTGACGGAATCGATCGAGACCCGCCGCCGGATGCGCAATGAGATCGAGCAGCGCACGCTGGTCGATATCCGCAACCAGAATCTCGACACCCAACGCAAGGTGCTGGAGATCGACCGCGACAGCGAATATGCCCGCCTCGAACAGGAACGCGAGGTCGAGATCCGCCGTGCCGCGCAACGTTCGGAACTCGCGATCGAGCGCGCGTTGCGCGACCAGGAATCCGAACAGGCGCAGCTTTCATCGCGCGAAGCCGTCGAGAAATCGCGCCTTAACCAGGAGCGCAACATCACCGAGGAGCGCATCAAGAGCGAGGAAGACACGCAGCGTCGCGAGATCGCTCGCCGCCGTTCGCTCGACGAGACCGAGATGAAGATGCGTGAACTGACCGAGCGCGAGCAGATTGCGCTTGAATTGTCGCTGGAAAAGGCCCGCATCGAGCGCGAGGGCACGCAGAGCCAGCTCGAGATCGAGCGCAGGAAACTGCTCGAGATCGCAGAACTGGAGCGTCAGATAGCGCTTGCTGAAAAGGCGCTGGAAGTGACGACGGCAGAGGCGGAAAAGCGCCGCGCCGAGATCGTCGAGAACCAGGCGACCGAGACGGCGCGGATTGCGCAGGATGGCGCCATCGACGAGGTCAGGATCGCAAGGGAGCGTCACCTCGAAGCACTGCAGATCGCCAAGCGTCAGGCCTTCGAGGAAGCCGAGATTTCGGCTGGCGAAGAGGTCGAACGCGCCCGCATCACCACCGAACGCGGCATCGAGGAGGCGCGCCTGATCAAGGACCGCGATATCAGGCAGCTTGGCGTCGATCGCGACCAGAAGATCGAAATTGCCGAGATCCAGAAGGCGATCGATATCGCCAAGAAGACGCAGGAGCGGTCCTCGGCGATAGCGGCTTCCGAAGCCGTGCGTGCCAAGGCCATCCAGGCCGAGGAGCAGGCCTTCACCGCCCGCGAGCGCGAGATCGCCGAGCGCCGCAAGCTGACCGACCTAATCGGCGCGCAGCGCGAGGCCGAGCGCGATGCCTTGCGCATAGTCTCTGCCGCGGATGCCGAGATGAAGGCGGCAAAGAGCCTCGCCGAAGCGCAGAAGATTGCCGCCGTAGCCTCGGCGGAATCGGAGAAGATCCACGCCCTTGCCGCGGCCCAGCGCTACGAGGTCGACGCCGCCGGTCACCGCCAGCTCAACGAGGCCGAGAACATTCTTTCCGAGGGCGCGCGGGCCGGTCGCTTGCGCGGCAAATTGCTCGATCACATGGAAGGCATCATCCGCGAAAGCGTAAAGCCGATGGAGAAGATCGAGGGCATCAAGATCCTGCATGTCGACGGCATCAATGGCGGCACAGGCGGCAACCGCAACGTCACCGACGAGGTGATCGACTCGGCGCTGCGCTACCGCGTGCAGGCGCCGATGATCGACAATCTGATGAAGGAGATCGGCATCGAAGGCGGCTCGCTCGGCCGCATGACCGACGTGCTGCGCGACGCCAAGGATATTTCCAACCTGACCCGTGACAAGAAGGGCAAGGGCAAGGCCGCCAAGGACGACGATGACGATCGCGATCATTGAGGGGATGATCGCGCGGTCAGCGATGCGCGCCAGGCGACGGGTTCTCAATGATGTCAATGGCTGGCTGAAATGACCAAGGTCTATGTCTCCTCGGTCATCCCCGCGCCGGCGGCGGAAGTCTGGAAGGTCGTGCGCAATTTCGATGGCTTGCCGGGTTGGGCGCCGTTCGTCGCCGAAAGCCGCATTGAACAGAATGCGCAAGCCGACCAGATCGGCTGCATCAGGAGTTTCACGCTCAGGGATGGCGGGCGTATTCGTGAAAGGCTGCTGGCGCTGTCAGACTATGATCTGTCCTGCAGCTATGCGATCCTGGAAAGCCCGATGGCGGTGGAGAATTATGTCGCCACGCTGTCGCTGACGCCGATCACCGATGGCAACCTGACGCTCGCCGAATGGCAAGCGGAGTTCGACTGCGCAGCCGATCGCGAAGCTGGCCTGATGCAGCAGATCGGCAATGGCGTGTTCCAGACCGCTTTGACGGCTCTGAAACACCGGTTCGGGCGCTGACGTCAGCCAATGGTCAGGGTTTGCCAGAGCACGATCATCGATGCACCGATCGACGAGGTCTGGGCGATCCTGCGTGATTTCAACGGCCATGACCGCTGGCACCCGGCAATTGCCTTCAGTGAGATCGAGGGCGGCGAACCGGTCGACGCGGTCGGCTCCGTGCGCCACTTCCGGCTGGCCGACGGCGGCGAGTTGCGCGAACAACTTCTGGCGCTGTCCGACAAGGACCGAAGGCTGAGCTATTGCCTGCTCGAGGCGCCGCTGCCGCTGATGGGCTATGTCGCCTCGGTGCGGCTGAAGCCGGTGACCGACGGCAATGCCACCTTCTGGGAATGGCGCTCCGAGTTCGACCCGCCCGCGCATCGCCGCGACGAACTGGTCAAGCTGGTCACCGAAGGCATCTATCAGGCCGGCTTCGCGGCCGTGCGCAATCTCCTGCGACGCGGAAGTGTGGGCTCGCCGGTCGATGCAAGACCATCCCCAGCAGTAGTCGCCCAGATGCCATCCGCAAGCGTGCCGCGTTTCGTCCCAACCCTTGCATCATCTGGCCAGGCCGCGACAACCAGGGCGATCGTCGTCGAGCGCTATGGCGGCCCGGAGGAGTTGCAGCTCAAGGAAATCGGACTACCGCCGCCCGCGTCGAACGAGGTGCGGATCCGTCATACGGTGATCGGCGTCAATTTCATCGACGTCTATTGCCGCACCGGTTTCTTCGATCTTCTGCAACCGCCTGGCGTGCCGGGCATGGAGGCCGCCGGCGTCATCGAGGCAGTTGGCTCGGCGGTGTCGGGCTTTGCGGTTGGCGACCGTGTCGCCTATGCCTGTCCGCCGGTCGGCGCCTATTGCGAGCGGCGCAACATGGCGCCCGAATTGCTGATCCATCTGTCCGACGACATTAGCGACGAAATTGCGGCAGCCGGCCTGCTCAAGGGTGTTTCCGCCAGTTTTCTGCTGCATGATGTCCATGCCGTGAAGCGCGGCGACATCGTTCTGATCCATGCGGCAGCCGGTGGCATCGGCCAGTTGCTGGTGCAATGGGCGCGTCATCTCGGCGCGACGGTGATCGCCACGGTGTCGAGCGATGACAAGGCGCGCATCGTCGAGCGTCTCGGCGCGCACCATCTCATCGTCTACTCCCGCGAAAATTTCGCCGAGGCGGTCATGCGGCTGACAAATGGCGCGGGCGCCGATATCGCCTATGACGCGGTCGGCAACGACACCTTCGCGGGCTCGCTCGCAGCCCTTGCCGTGCGTGGCCATCTCATCAGTTTCGGCCAGGCTTCGGGGCCGGTCGGCAATTGGGACATCGGCCGCTTCGCCACCAAGTCAATCACACTTTCGCGGCCCAACTATGCGCACTATACCGACACACCGCAGAAACTCGCATCGCACGTAAACCGCTTCTTTGCCGTGTTACGACAGGGGATTGTCAGGGTCGCTTCGCCGAGGCGATACGATCTTGCTCAGGCTGCGGACGCCCATCGCGATTTGGTGTCTCGGCGAACTACCGGCGCGCTAGTGCTGAGGGTGTGAGGCGGCGATATGGTGTCCGACCGTCCTTTTTGCACACCGTTACCGCCGTTTGAGAGGTCAAGACTGCTTGGACGTAAGCGGTGTTCCGGGCACCTTTCGAGGGCTGGCCTGCGGGACAATGTCCGCAGCCTTTGAAGGCTTCGACATATGATTCAGAGCCTGCCTTAAGTGGACTGATCCGGCCTGCGGAAGCTCGCCTCTACGGTGGCCTGTTCTCGTGACGAGTCGGCTGGTCGATCAAGGAAGAGTCACCGACACTCATCGCCTTGATATCATGGAGCGACGGAATGGCCTCACCGATCGACAAACAATTTGGCTTTGCGATCCACGATGCGGCACGCCTACTGACCCGACGGTTCGAAGCTCTGGCTCAGCATCATGGTTTTACCCTTCCACAATGGCGGGTGATCGGCCAGTTGTTTCGAATCCCATCGCGATGCCGACTACGCCGACATACAGTTGGAGTTTCTCCCACTCCTGCGCAGAGTGGTAGATGGCAAGCTGAAGGCCTTCCCGGGCTTTCAGTTGTGGATCGACTTGTCCCGTCCCAGTGCGCGCGGCCATGTACGGCTACGTTCGGCCAATCCCGAGGAGTCCACCTGAAATCATTTTCAACCATCTGAGCACCGAAGACGATCGTCGCGATATCGTTCGTGCGGTCCGGGTGGCGCGCGAACTGTTTGCCCAACCTGCCTGGGATGACATTCGAGGGAGAGAGGTCAGCCCCGGTGGCGACGCGCACTCACAGGCAAACGCAGCGGCTGCACGATGCTCGGATCGGGGAGCAGGTTCGGAGGTGATCGGACGGATCCTTCTTTGGTTTCTGGCGATCGGGAATGCGCCGGCACCCTCCGGGGACCCCGGATCATCCAGCGTCACAGCTGGATATGCACGGCAATCGAATTACGCTCCACGAGGTGGGCTCCCAGAACACAATGCTCGAAAGGTAACGTGGCCTCCGCCAGCCTCTTCAAGAGAAGCTCCGCTGCCGTCGCTCCAATCAAATGTGCCGGCTGCGCGA
>NZ_JAMYVK010000036.1:0-75086 GCF_040323975.1 Mesorhizobium sp. M0019
GGAACCCCAGTCACAAAGAACCACGGTCGATCAGCAGGCGCACCGCCTGCCACAAGCGCCATTGCCGCGCGAGCGGCTTAGTCCTGCCATCTATTCAGGACGGTCCGACCGTGAGGTCGCAACGACTGACTTGGGTCATGAGCTGTCTACCGGCGGCGTCTGCACAGAGCGCGGCAAAATCCGCTGCTCGGCGTAACCATCGGACCTAAAAGCGGGCCACGCCGACGCTCAGCAAAACTAGCAGGAGCGAGGAAGATCCCGCCCGCGCTTTCGCCCAATTCAGAAGATAGAGTTTGTGATCGATTTTATCGGGCCGAGCAGGATCGATCCTTCCGGCACGCCGGCGTCGATCGGAATGGCTTTGCGGTTTGCTGTCGCCACCATCGGCTGACCGATGTCGGCCGTCACCACGACCGGGGTCTTGTTCGGCACACGATCATAGAGATCGATGATGTCCTG
Organism: Mesorhizobium sp. M0019; assembly: GCF_040323975.1. Lineage (NCBI taxonomy): Bacteria > Pseudomonadati > Pseudomonadota > Alphaproteobacteria > Hyphomicrobiales > Phyllobacteriaceae > Mesorhizobium > Mesorhizobium sp. M0019. The sequence continues at coordinate 460 of NZ_JAMYVK010000036.1, forward strand.
GTTCATCAGGCGAACACAGCCCGACGACACCGATTTGCCGATCGACCGCCATTCCGGCGAACCGTGCAAGCGGTAGAGCGTGTCCTGGTTGCCCTGGAAGAGATAAAGCGCCCGCGCGCCAAGCGGGTTCTTGAGCCCACCGGGCATGCCGCCATTCTCGGCGCTGTAGGGTCTCAACTCCGGCTGCCGGGCTATCATGTCGTCCGGCGGCGTCCATTTCGGCCATTTCTGCTTCCATTGGACCACGGCATCGCCCGACCATTCGAAGCCGGCGCGGCCGAGGCCGACGCCATAGCGGATCGCCTGGCCGCCCGGGCGCACCAGGTAGAGGAAGTGATTGGTCGTGTCGACGACGATGGTGCCCGGCTGCTGCCCGGTCGGATCGTCCACGATCTGGCGCAGGAACTGCGGGTCGATCTTGTCGACCGGTATGGCCGGCAGCTCGAAGCCGCCATCCGACATCGGCCCATACATCGTCACATAGTCGCCGAGCGCCGGCTCGACATAGGTCGGCGGCGGCGGCTCGACCGGTTGTTGCGACAGCGTGGTGCAACTGGAGACCGCGACCGAGGCGGCGCCGAGGGCTGCTGCGTTGAGAAAACCGCGACGGCTCAGGCGAAAAGAGGACGATGGGGGTGTGAACATGATTGCCTTTTTTAAGTCTCAAATCGCAACAAAGCATAAATGCGTCCGGTTGCGCGCGGTTGCCCGAGCAATGCCCGGCGCGATAGGCGGTTCCAATTCTGGCCGCAGGGTGGACAAACAAAGGCAAAGCTGTGACTGGATCGTCACTGTTGCGCCGACGCAACATTTCCGGTGTCACCCCCCGGCGACCAGACCTTCAAGGGACGGCAGGATCAGGGCCGGTGGAAAATCCCGGTATTCCTCTGGCTGATTGGCGCGGTTGATCCACACCGTCCTGAAGCCGAATTTGGTGGCGCCGGCGACGTCCCAGCGGTTGGATGACTGGAAAGAGACAGCGCCCGGATAGAGGCGCCAGCCCGTGGTGACCATGTCGTAGACCGACGGATCGGTCTTGAAGCGCCTGACGCTGTCGACGGAAAAGACGTCGTCCAGGACCTGGTCGAGCGCGGCGGACTTGACGGCCGCTTGCAGCATCTCAGGCGAACCGTTGGACAGGATCGCCAGCCTTGCCCCCGATGCCTTGAGCGCCTTGAGCACGGCCGGTACCTCCGGATAGCAGTCCAGCCGCCAATAGGCCTCGAGCAACTTCGCCCTCAGCCCGGCATCGGCGGATGGAACCTTGCGCAGGGCGAAGTCGAGGGCCTGCTCGGTGAGCTGCCAGAAATCGGCATAGGCCCCCATCAGCGTCCTGACCCAGGAATATTCCAGCTGCTTGGCGCGCCAAATATCGGACAACAACTGGCCGTCCGGCCCGATCTGGTCGGCGTGACGGCGCACGGCCGCATGCACGTCGAACAGCGTGCCATAGGCGTCGAAGACGTAAGCCGCGAACTGCATTCGACAGTTTTGAGGCCGCGTAAGGCAAGGCGCAAGCGCTGATTGCAGTCCGCCAGTCCGCTGGCCTCAACAAATCTCAGCCAAGCCGGTTGACGGCGGCCGCCAAAGCATCTTCCAATGCGCCGCAACAAGCATCGAACGGAACCTGGCAATGACACTGGCGACTGCGGCGCAATCCGCGACATGGACCTTCGTCGACGGCGACTGGTACGAGGGCAATGTTGCCATTCTAGGGCCGCGCAGCCACGCCATGTGGCTCGGCACCAGCGTGTTCGACGGCGCCCGCTGGTTCGAGGGCGTCGCTCCCGATCTCGATCGCCATGCAGCGCGGGTAAATGCCTCGGCGATCGCGCTCGGTCTGAAACCGACGATGAGCACCGACAGGATCGTCGGCCTGACCTGGGACGGGCTGAAGAAGTTCGAAGGCAACACGGCGGTCTATATCAGGCCGATGTATTGGGCCGAGCATGGCGGCTATATGGGCGTGCCGGCCGACCCGGCCTCGACTCGTTTCTGCCTTTGCCTCTACGAATCGCCGATGATCTCGCCGGCGGGGTTTTCGGTGACGGTGTCGCCGTTCCGGCGCCCGACCATCGAAACCATGCCGACCAACGCCAAGGCCGGCTGCCTCTATCCCAACAACGGCCGGGCCATCCTAGAGGCCAAGATGCGCGGCTTCGACAATGCGCTCGTGCTCGACATGCTGGGCAATGTCGCCGAGACCGGCACCTCGAATATTTTCCTGGTCAAGGACGGCCATGTCCTGACGCCGGCGCCGAACGGCACCTTCCTGTCCGGCATTACCCGCGCGCGCACCATGGCCCTGCTAGGCGAATACGGTTTCACGACGACGGAAAAGACGCTGTCGATCCGCGATTTCCTGGAGGCGGACGAAATCTTCTCGACCGGAAACCACTCGAAAGTCGTGCCGGTCACCCGTATCGAGGATCGCAATCTGCAGCCCGGACCGGTGGCCAAGAAGGCGCGCGAACTGTATTGGGAATGGGCGCATTCGACTTCGCCCGGCTGACCCGCTAAAAAGCGGCCGGCGCTTCGTTTCCGGAGTTGTTCCAGACCAATCCAGTCCTATGTTAGTCCGGTATCGACACCGGATTTTTCCACGAGGGAGTACGACCGATGGCTTTTGAATTGCCCGCCTTGCCCTATGATTACGAGGCTTTGCAGCCTTATATGTCCAAGGAAACGCTGGAATATCATCACGACAAGCACCACAAGGCCTATGTCGACAACGGCAACAAGCTGGCCGCCGAGGCGGGCATGGGCGATTTGTCGGTCGAAGAGGCCGTCAAACAGTCCTTCGGCAAGAATGCGGGCCTCTTCAACAATGCCGCCCAGCACTACAATCACATCCATTTCTGGAAATGGATGAAGAAGGGCGGCGGTGGCAACAAGCTGCCGGGCGCATTGCAAAAGGCGGTCGACAGCGATCTTGGTGGCTACGACAAGTTCAAGGCCGACTTCATCGCCGCCGGCACCACCCAGTTCGGTTCGGGCTGGGCCTGGATCTCGGTCAAGGACGGTAAGCTGGCGATCTCGAAGACGCCGAACGGCGAGAACCCGCTCGTCCATGGCGCGACGCCGATCCTCGGCGTCGATGTCTGGGAACATTCCTATTACATCGATTATCGCAACGCCCGGCCGAAATATCTCGAAGCCTTCGTCGACAGTCTCATCAACTGGGACTATGTGCTCGAGCTCTACGAAAAGGCCTGATCCGTTCCAGAAAGCCCCGGCAGAACCGGGGCTTTTCTTTTTCAGCATCAGAACGACAGCTGCAAAAATTTCACGCAAGCGTGAGGCGAAGCGTCGGAATTTTTAAGCCATCCTTGCCGTTTGTCATCGGGGTGGGGCCGCATCCTGAATTGCCTTCAACATGGAGCCAAGTGAATGAGAAAGCTTATCCTCGCCATCTCGATGCTCGCCTTCGCTGGTTCGGCGGCATTTGCCGATCCGGTAGCCGACCGGCAGGCTCTGATGAAGGAACGTGGCAAGATCGCCGCCGGTTTGTCGAAAGTGGTCAAGGGCGAGACGCCCTACGACGCAGCTTCGGTGCTGACGGCGTTGCAGGCACTGCAGGTCAATGCCGAGAAATTCCATGCCGGCGTCGACACGCTTTTCCCGGCGGGCAGCGACACCGGCGACACCACGGCGTCCCCAAAAATCTGGCAGGACATGGCCGGGTTCAAGACGGCTGAAGGCAAGTACCTCGCCGACGTCAAGGCGGCGGTCGCCGCAGCACCTGCGGATGCCGACGCGTTGAAGGCGCAGTTCAACACCATCGGCGGCGGCTGCGGCAACTGTCATCAAAACTACAGGGTGAAAAAAGGCTGATAGCGGGCAATGCGCTTGCTGAAGAAACTTGTCGGCGCCGCCCTCGTTCTGGGCGGCGCGGCCGCGATTGCCGGCTGGTTCCTGTCGGCTCCGGTCAGGCTCGATGCCGCAACGCTGGCTGAGCTTGGTCCTGGCGACGCGGCCAGGGGCAAGCGCATCTTCTACGCCGGCGGCTGCACATCCTGTCATGCCAAGCCTGGCTCGCAAGGCGACGCCCGTCTTCAGCTGGCGGGCGGCCTTGAACTCAAGACGCCATTCGGCACCTTCGTGCCGCCGAACATATCGCAGGATACCAAGGACGGCATCGGCGCCTGGTCGGTCGAGGACTTTGCCAACGCCATGCTGAAGGGCGTGTCGCCGTCGGGCGAGCATCTCTATCCGGCATTTCCCTATACTTCCTACGCGCGCATGAAGCCGGCCGACACTGCCGATCTCTATGCATTCCTGAAGACGTTACCCGCGATCGCCGGCAAGGCGCCCGCCAATTCGCTAGGGTTTCCCTTCAACGTCCGACGCGGCCTTGGTCTGTGGAAATTGCTCTATTTGAGCGACCAGCCGGTCGTTTCCTTCGCCGACGGCAGGCCGCAGCCGGTGCAGGCCGGCCGCTATCTGGTCGAAGGCCCCGGCCATTGCGGCGAATGCCACACGCCGCGGGATCTTGCCGGCGGCACCAGGAAAAGCCAGTGGCTGGCAGGCGCCGCCGCCGCCGAAGGCAGCGGCATCGTGCCGAACATCACGTCGGGCGAGGGCGGCATCGCCGACTGGTCCGAGGCCGACATTGCCAACTATCTCGAAACCGGCTTCACGCCGGATTTCGATACGGTCGGCGGCGCAATGGTCGACGTGCAGCGGAACATGGCCGTGCTGACCCCGGAGGACCGCGCGGCGATCGCCGCCTACCTGAAAGCCGTGCCGCCGCACCCCAACGGCTATCCGGCGCGCAAGAAGCCGTCGAGCTGACGGCTGTTGCGTCAGCGGTCGCCGAGGAAATCGAAGCCGGTTTCGAAGAAGTGATTGTAGTCGCAGGTCATTTCCTCGCCGGGCGCAATGTCGCGCAAGGCATAGGTCTCCTCCGGCTGCGAGACGTCGCAATTCGGGCTGTCGGCATGGTTCATGTAGCGCGCATCGTCGGCCTCGAAGACGATGTAATTCGGGTCGCGCCGGTCCGGATAGGCGTAGCGGTCGAGATAGGTTCTGACCGGCCCGGTTTCCCGCTCGTAGGCCGCTACCTCGATGCGCCGGTCGTATTTCGGGTCGAGCTTCCAGACCAGCGTGCCGCGGGCAATGTGGTTCTTGGCAAAGACGCCGATGCCCTGGATGGGCGATTTGTCGAGATAGACATCGACGAGCAACATGGCAGATCCCTGGGTGATTGTGTGTTGGCGCGGCTGTGAAAAGGCCGCGCACTGGGTAGCGCGCGGCCTTTGCAATTGCGAGCGGAAAATCAGCTGTGCCTGCCCATTATCCGAAGCCTCGTACGGCTCGTCGCCTGTTGAGACCCTAGCGCTGTTGCAGCGCCAGCCGGATGCCTAAGGCGCAATAGATACCGCCGACAGCTTTGCCTTGCCATCTCCGCACCGTCGGGTTTCGGCGCAGGAATGCACCGAGGCCGCCCGCAGCCACGGCGAAAACCACCGTGCTGACGAGGCCCAACAGAACAAAGATGACGCCCAATATCGCCAGTTGAAGCATCACCGATCCGTTTTCAGGCCGCACGAACTGCGGAAGAAATGCGAGGAAGAAAAGCGCGGTCTTGGGATTGAGAACCTCGGTCAAAACAGCCTGCCGAAATGCTTTGGCAGCGGGGATCGCAAGTGCGCCGGCGGCCGGATAGGCCGGCGTTTTCTCGATGATCGCGCGAATGCCGAGATAAATAAGGTAGGCTGCGCCGATGTACTTCACGATGTTGAAAAGCGCCGCCGACGTGGCAATGATCGCCGAAATGCCGACGATCGCCATGAAGGTGTGAACCACGTCGCCGGCCGCGATCCCCGCGCCGGTCGCGATGCCCACCCTGGTTCCAGAGCTGGTTGCCCGCGCCACGGTCAAAAGGGTGGCAGGACCCGGGATGAAGACAAAGCCAAGCACAACCGCGACATAAGCTATCAACGTGGCGAGATCGATCATTGGTGGGCTCCGCAACTCTCACCGCCAATGAAGCCACGTCGCGGAACGGAAGGCAATGACCGCTCATCCGCCGATGTTCACGCCGCAAGCTCGGCCTTGCCCGTCACCTTGAGCGCGAAGGCGTAGGTGAAGGCGATTTCCTCCAGTCTTGAAAACCGGCCGGAGGCGCCGGCATGGCCTGAATCCAGGTTGATCTTGAACAGCACCGGATTTTCACCCGTCTTGCGGTCGCGCAACCGCGCCACCCATTTGGCCGGCTCCCAATAAGTGACGCGCGGGTCGGTCAGGCCGGCCAGCGCCAGAATCGGCGGATAGTCGAGCGCGGCTACATTGTCGTAGGGTGAATAGGCGGCGATGGTCCGGTAATCCTCCGCCGAAGCGATCGGATTGCCCCATTCCGGCCATTCCGGCGGCGTCAGCGGCAAGCTGGCGTCGAGCATGGTGGAGAGCACGTCGACGAAGGGAACCTCGGCGACGACGGCGCCGAAGCATTTCGGCGCCATGTTGGCGACCGTGCCCATCAGCATGCCGCCGGCCGAACCGCCTTGCGCGACGATGCGGTCATGCTGCGTATAGCGCTCGGCGACGAGATGCTGGGCGACCGCGATGAAATCGGTGAACGTATTCATCTTGTTCGCCCGCTTGCCGTCGTCGTACCAGCCATAGCCCTTGTCCTTGCCGCCGCGAACATGGGCTATCGCATAGACAAAGCCGCGGTCGACCAGCGAAAACAGATTGGTATTGAACGCGGCCGGCACGGTGATGCCGTAGGAGCCGTAGCCGTAAAGCAGGCAAGGCGCCGACCCGTCGAGCGGCGTGTCGCGGTGATGGAGGAGCGAGATCGGCACCAGTTCGCCGTCGGCGGCAGGCGCCATCAGCCGGCGCGTGACATAGTGCTCCGGGTCGTGGCCGGACGGCACTTCCTGGGTCTTGAGCAGCACCCGCTCCCGGGTGCGCATGTTGTAATCGAAGACCTGCGCCGGGGTCGTCATCGACGAATAGGAAAAGCGCATGATCTCGGTGTCGTATTCGTAGGAGCCGGACAGGCCGAGCGAGAAGGCTTCCTCGTCGAAGGAGATCAGGTGCTCCTCGCCGCTCTTGCGGTCGCGTACGACGATGCGCGGCAGGCCTTCCTTGCGCTCGAGCCGGACCATGTGGTCCTTGAAGCCGATCACCGAAAGGATCAGCCGGCCCGCTTCGTGCGGCACCAGTTCCTGCCAATTGGCGCGCACCGGATCATGGGCCGGCGCCGTCATGATCTTGAAGTCCTTGGCGCCGTCGGCATTGGTGAGGATGAAGAAGATGTCGCCGCCTTCCTCGAGTTCGTACTGCAGGCCCGTCTGGCGCGCCGCAACCAGCTTCGGCTCTGCGAACGGATCGTCGGCGCTCATGATACGGTATTCCGAGGTCTCATGGTCGTTGATGCCGATCATGATCCACTCGTTGGAGCGCGTGCCGCCGACATCCATGAAAAAGCCCGGATCGGTCTCCTCGTAGATCAGCCGGTCGTTTTCAGGACCGTCGCCAAGCGCATGGAACAGCACTTTGGAAGGACGGTGGTTGGGGTCGAGGCGGGTGTAGAAAAAACCGTCATTGCCGGCATCCCACACACCGCCGCCGCCGGTGTCCGGGACCCTGTCCGCCAGATCGTTGCCGCCGGCCAGATCGCGGACGCGCAGCGTGTAGAATTCGGAACCCTTGTCGTCGAAGGCCCAGAGCAGCTTGCTGTGGTCGTCCGAATGATCGACGCCGCCCAGGCGGAAATAGGGCTTGCCCTCGGCCTCGGCATCGCCGTCGAGCAATATCTGCTTGTCGCCGCCGTCACGCGCCGTGCGGAAATAACGCGGCTGCTGGCCGCCAAGCTTGAAGGAGGAGCCGTAGGCGTAAGGTCCGTCCTTCATCGGCACGGAAGAATCGTCTTCCTTGATGCGTCCCTTCATTTCCGCGAAAAGCTGCTTCTGCAGTTGGACCGTATCGGCCATCAGCGCCGCCTGGTAAGCATTCTCGGCTTCGAGGTGGGCGCGGATTTGGCCGTCGAGCAGGGACGGATCCCTGAACATCTCTTGCCAATTGGCGACCCTCAGCCAGCCATAATCGTCCGTCCGCGTTATGCCGTGATGCGTGTCGAAGATCGGCCGCTTCTCCGGCTGCGGCGGCGTGGCGGTCGGAAACACTGGGGTTCTGGTCATTGCATCTCGCTGTGGAAGCTACTTGAATGGCGAATGAACACGCCGAGCAGCGCGGGTTCAAGGGCTATGATCTATTGTCGTGGTGGCTCGAGAGGACGGGCTGGAGGAGCGGATGACGAATATTTCTTCTCGGACTGCCGCGGTTCTCGCCGTCGCTGCGATGACCCTGCCAGTGCCGGTCAATCTCATGCAACTGCCTTCGCGGCTTGGCAAGTGGCCGATAAGGCTGGGTCTACGGAAATACATTACCCCATTTCAATGACACAGCGCACCGCTCCGGCGACGGCTCGCGAGCAACAGTAACGCTTCGCAACCTATGATTTTACTGAATCCGCCGATCATCCAGGCTGTAATGCCGCCGGCAGGGTCAAGCATCGAACTCTATTTACCTGCTGCCGTTTGTGTAATGGCTGCTTGCCGCGGCGTCAGTCGATGCTGGTCTGACCAGAAAAAACGGCAAAGTTACGCTTTGCACGAAAGAGTGAAGCTGAATATGGAAGATTTGACTTGTATCGCTGAATAGACCGAAAGAAGCGAATTGACTTACTTGGCGGCCCGGCCCATTAAGATGCCGCGACGCGAATCGCGGAGGCTTTTTCCTGCACAAGTTCGCGCGATGCCCAACTATCGAAACGGGCGCAAACAGAAACAATTCTCGTTGGGGCCTGAACGCCATGGATATTACCGAAACACCTTCCAGAAACAGTGACGCGCTGATCGAGCTCACCGCCGACGTGGTGGCTGCCTATGTCAGCAACAATCCCGTACCGGTCGGCGAACTGCCGAACCTTATCGCCGATGTCCATGCCGCTCTCGGGCGTGTCGGCGGGGCCGCCGAGCAGCCGCCTGCCGACAAGCAGAAGCCGGCGGTAAATCCGAAGCGTTCGGTGCATGACGACTACATCGTCTGTCTCGAGGACGGCAAGAAGTTCAAGTCGCTCAAGCGTCACTTGATGACCCACTATGATCTGACGCCCGACCAGTATCGTGAAAAGTGGAACCTGGACCCAAGCTATCCGATGGTTGCGCCCAATTACGCGGCCGCCCGTTCGCAGCTCGCCAAGAAGATGGGTCTCGGCCGCAAGCGCAAGGGACGCTGACAAGCGGCTCTTCCGGTTTGATACTCAAACGACGCCTACAGGCGCCGTTTTCGCATTGTGGGGAGACCAAGCTCAGGCCGCCAGTTCTTCATGCCGCCAGCAACTGCCGTGCGGTCAGGCGGTCTGCTTCAGCGCTGCCTCGGCGTCACGCTTGATGCGCTTGACCATCGAGCGAAGACCATTGGCGCGCTGCGGCGACAGGTGCTCGTCAAGTCCGAGTGCCTTTAGCGTTGCCTCGGCGTCGGTCCTCTGGATTTCGCTGGCCGGCCGTCCCGAAAACAGCGCCAGCATGATGGCGACTAGGCCGCGCACGATATGGGCGTCGGAATCGCCCTCGAAGGTGATAACGGGGTCGGCACCCCCGCCCTGTTCGGTGGTCAACCAGACCTGGCTGACGCAGCCGGGCACCTTGTTGGCCGGTATGCGTTGCTCGTCGGGAAACGGCGGCAGCGCTTCACCCAGTTCAATCACATAGCGATAGCGGTCTTCCCACTCGTCGAGCAGGGAAAAGTCGTCGCGGATGGTCTGGATCGTCGTCGTCATTCCCCCGGATATAGTCATCCGGCGCTGCCACGTCACGGAAAAAGAGGAGAAACGCCGCGGGCGCCGGGCGTGGGGAGCCTTGCGGTCTGGCGGATGAATTCGGCCGAAACAGTCTCAGTTCGTCGCCGGCAAGTGCAGTTTCGCCGGCAGATCGACTTTCGCCGGCAAGACGATTTCCCCGGGCACGCTGCCGGTGGTCGTCACCGTATCGGGTTCAGCGGCCTTGTCGTCCAGCATGGCGGCCGCGATCTTGGCGGTCTCCTTTGCCCGGGCGGTGATGGTGTGCATTGCCGATTTGCCGGTCTCGCAAACGTCCGGCTTGCGCTCGCAGATGCCGGCGATGTCACCGACGGCTTCGCGCGCCGCAAACAGCGCCTGGAGCGGCCCGACGCTTTCGTGGCCCGCATCATCGGCGCCGACACCCAGCGGCAGCGCCAGAAGCACCAGCGAAAACCAGAAAGCAGCTCTTATCAGAAAGCCCATCTGTCTGTCCTTTATGACGGTCATGCGTCCGAACCGCAGACCTTGTACCGCGATACTGGCACAGACGCGCAAAGGACGGCTTGTCCCGAAAGCAACAGTTTTCCTCAAATTTTAGGTAGATTCGAAACGAAGCGTTTTGAAGTTCATTTGCGTCGAACGGCTCAGATTTTATTCAGCAAATGATAACCATCCAACCTATTGTTTTTCATGATCATTTTCTTACTCGGCGACAGTTTGATGCCATCGGCCGCAGGTGCAGGCGCGGGCGGTGTGGATAACGCTCCGTTTACTATGGCGGCAATTGCCCCGGTTTTTCCCCGCCGGTATCCCGATATTTGCAGCCTGCCGGGGGACGATCGGCCCAGCCTTATCCATTCCTTAAACGCTGGATGCGAGTTTTGGATCGACAAAAGCCGCCTGCAAAGCAGGGCCGTTCACGACCGGGTGCGTTGAGTTGAGTGCGATCAAGGCCAGATACGCCGAGTTGCCGGGCGCGATAGCCGCCGGTTGCGAACGGATGGTTCATCCGTCCGTGCTCGGCCAGAGCGATCGTCGCCGCCACAGCCGGTTCATTGGCGCCATGCTGGCGGCTCCTTTCTTCAGCGCGGGTGCAGCGGTGACGCTGGTCACGTCGGGCATGGGCGCGGCCGTGACTGTGGCTGCCATCTTTGCGGCGTTCGGCCTTTGCTGGTTCGCCGCCCTGCTGGTGGCTGCATCGGGCAAGATGACCCTGGCCGGCCAACTCGCCTTGGTCGTCGGCAGCATTGCCCTCGGTGCCCTTATCGCTGCCGCCGGCGGTGTGGCCTCGCCGGTTGCCTTGCTCGCGGTGGCGGTGCCGTTTGAAGCGTGGTGGATCGGCCAGTCGCGCCGTGCCGTGATCTGGGGCGCCATATCGGCCTTTGTCGCAGTCTTGCTGCAGCCTTTAGCCGGTTCCGTCTTGCCGCTCGACCAGACCGAAATCGCCGCATGGCACTGGCTGGTACCACTGGCCTGGGCACTCACGCTCATTCCGCGTATCGCTCCGCTTCGCGGCGCCGCCAGCGCACAGTTCGATCCGGCCGGCAGCCACCGGCTCGAAGACCTCATCGACGCCGTCGTGCTGCGAATCGCGGCGCATGGCGAGGTTCTGGACGTCTCGGCTAAGGCACGCGCTATGCTGAGGCTGCCGCCGGAGCTGCTTTTCGGCACCGGACTTTTCGATCGCATCCATCTGTCCGACCGCGTCCCGTATCTCAGTGCGCTGGCCGATATGCGCGATGGCGCCCTGTCGCGCCGGCTCGACCTTCGCGTACGGCTGCCGCAGAGCAGCGGCGTGACGGCCGACAATTACCGGCCGTTCTCGCTCGAGATGATGCGCGCGCCGGGGCAGGAGACTGTCTTCACGCTTCTTCTGTGCGAGAACGACGAACTGGCCGGACTGCGCCAGGAGCTTGCCGCTGCCAATGAGGCGGCTGCCTCCGCCGAGGTGGCGAAAGGACGTTTCCTTGCCGTCGTCAGCCATGAGTTGCGCACCCCGCTCAATGCCATCATCGGCTTTTCCGACATGTTGCTGCACGAGATGTTCGGCAGCTTCAAGGATCCGCGCCAGAAGGAATATGTTGGGCTGGTCAGGGATTCGGGCCAGCACCTGCTTGCCGTCGTCACCTCGATACTCGACGTATCGCGGATCGAATCGGGCGCCTACGCGACCGAACCGGAACCGTTCCGCTTCCGCGAAGCGGTCGAGATGTGCCAGTCCATGATGCGCCTGCAAGCCGAGGCAAAGGCTATCGATCTGCAGGCCCAGATCGCGCCGGACGCAGGCGAAATAAATGCCGACCGTCGCGCCGTGCAGCAGATCCTGATCAATCTCGTCTCTAACGCGATCAAGTTCACGCCCGAAGGCGGCAATGTCGTCATCGGCGCCAAGCGCATCGGCTCGCGGCTGCATTTCTGGGTCCGGGACACCGGCATCGGCATCGCCGAGGAAGACTTCGTCAATCTCGGCAAGCCGTTCATGCAGATCCAGAACGACTATACCCGCCGTTTCGAAGGCACAGGCCTCGGGCTCTCGCTGGTGAAGGGGCTGGTGGCGCTGCACGAGGGCACCATGTCGATCGAAAGCATGCCGGGCGAGGGCACCACGGTGACGATCAGCCTTCCCGTGAGCGGCCCGACGAGCCGCTCGGCGGAGAAGACCGGCGTGGTGCCGATGTCCGCGGTCAAAGCCAAGGCGGACGGTGGCAAAGGGGAGAGCAATGGGTCGCTCCGCAAAACAGCCTAAGGCGGTCAAACGCCGCGGCAATGCCTTCGAGCACGGAGCGATGGCGCTGGGCAGCCTGATCTCGCGCAATCCTGTTGTGGTCGGCGGCTCCACCGCGTTCCTGGTGACGCTGTTCTACGTCTCGGCGAACGCGCTTTGGTACCAGCCCTTTCCGCATGCCGGCGCGTTTTTCGCCACCAGGAGTATCGAGCGCTTTCCGCGGGCGGACAGCGACGAGCCCGAAACCACCATCAATATCGTGCGTCCGGCCGCTGCGCCGATCAAGAGCGACCCGGTCGTCGAGCAGGTCCAGGGCATATTGAAGGATCTCGATTTCTATTCCGGCACCATCGACGGGATTCCCGGACCGAATACGCGCAAGGCCATCCAGGCCTATCAGCAGAAGGTCGGATTGAATGCCTCCGGCGAGATCGACAGCGTCCTGCTGGATCAACTGGGCGCCACGCCAAAGACCGCGGCCGTGGTGCCGCATCCGGTGCCGCGGCCGGTCGAAACGGCCGCTGCTCCGGCCGCCATTCCGGTGTCCGCACCGGCAAATGCGACGGCGCCGGATCCCCGCATCGTCAAGATCCAGGCCGGACTGAAAGCGTTCGGCAATGACGACATGCAATTGGATGGCGTCGTCGGCGCGCGCACCAAGGCCGCGATCAAGGAATTCCAGGCGCTGTTCGGCCTGCCCGAGACCGGCGAGCCCGACGAGATCGTCTACGTCAAGATGCGCGAGATCGGCCTGACCAACTGAGGGTCGAAACCCAGTCTCCCGGTCTATTTAAGCCATTGCTCCGGGTCACGCATTCCGTGGACTATCGCCACGGCTAACATGCCGTAGGGCATAGGCTCATAAATCACGATGTAGCGTCCCTCGACCAGAATGCGGGCGGTGGCGCTCAATTCCGGTCGAGCTGCGCCCATTTTGGCGTGCTCGCAAGCCAATTCCAGCCTGTCGAAAATGCGTCCGATCAGCTTGTCAGCCGCCTTCTGGTTATCGATGGCAATGTGGTGCCAAATATCTCGCAAATCCTGAGAAGCTCGGGGGGTGAGCCGGTATTCAGCCACGGGCTGCGCGTTCGGCTTTCAGAGCGCGTAAGAAAGCCGTGCGATCCACGTGCTGGCCCTCGCCGCTTGCCATCCCTTCGTCATACGCCCTTTTGAGACGTTCCAGTTTAAGAGTGCGGAATTCCTCGCGCTGCTCCCATAGACGTAGTGCTTCCCTGACAATTTCACTGTTGGAAGCATAGTCTCCGCTGTTCACAGCGTCTTGTAGACGGGCGGCCTGCTTGGGCGTAAGCGACACAGTAAGAGTGCGCATGGGTTGGGCTTTCATACCGGACGCTATAGCATTTTTTCACAGGGGCTAACAAGATTTGTTAGATCTTGGGTAGATCGTCGCATTCCGGGGACTCGCTATGATAGCCAACCGTTGCTCGCGAATAAGTGACAATCTCGACGCCACAAAACCGAAATCGTGCAGGGTCGCGCCATGCGGGTAACCACCGATCTGTGGGTGTCGGCGCTGTTGCGCCGGGTTTTCAGCGCCGGCGGCTTTGCCGCCGTGGTCAAGCGCGGCGCGACGGAAGCCGGCGCGGTTTTCGTGCTGGCGCGGGGCAGGCTGGGGGAGATAGCGCTGTTCGGGCCGGCGCCGCAGACGAGTTACGATTCAGCCAGGCCGGACGACCGTTTTTTCAGCCTGCTTGGCGAAGGCGACGATGCCGCCATCTTCGACGCGCGGCTGGAGCGCGAGAAGAGATTCGATTCGGATATCTGGGTGATTGAGATCGAGGCGGGCGCCATTCCCGTCGAGGAGCTTATCTCGGTCAAGGCGTCTTAACGGCAAGCCCTTCAGACGCGACGCGCCTTTGGGGTGGCGGCTATGTCGGCGCTGTTCGGCTTGCGCAGGTCGGCATTTGCGGCGACGCGCCCAGGCTTGCGAACAATTTTCGATACGGTGTCGGCCTTCCAGCCGCGGAGCCTGTCCAACGCCGCGTCGCGGTGCAGCAGGCGGTAGCGGTCGAGGAAGATGCGGATCGCCTGCGGGTGCGGAAACTCGGTCGGATAGATGGCCGCCGTGATCAGGAACGCCTTGTCTTCACTAAGGTCGAGCGCGCGCAAGGCGGCCAGCAGCGGTGTGTAATTGTGGCTCGCGGTGAGCGTCCGCGCCGTTGAAAAATCGACTTCGAGCGCATCGGCGAGCGCTGTCTGGAAGAATGCCGCATTGCCGGTCAGCGCGGTCTCGCGCAGCTTGACGTAGGTTTGTGGCGCGACGAACGGACCGATGGCGGTGCAGCTCTCGCGCATCATGGATCGCAACCGCCGCCGTACAGTTTCAGCGGCATCGGAAGCCTCTTGCCTGTTGACCTCGCCCGCAACCACTTCGGCGTTTTCAGACGCGGCTTTGGCGGTTGTTTCCGGCTGCTGCTGCGACCGCACCAGCGTCGGCCTTTCGAGCACTTTGATGAGATCCGCGATCGTTTGATTGAGATCCTTGCGGCGGGCAATGGCACGGGCATGCGGCAGGCCGTGACGTCCGATCAGCGCGATCAGGTCGACGTCGCTGAGGGCGCGCGAGCGGATGAGCAGCGGAGCGGCGATGTCGACCCGCTCCTGGCAAAGCCGCCGCACCAGCGCGGCAGGTGCATATTCGCATTCGGAAAGGGCTGCCGCGACGTAGCGGCGCGATTCGACCGAGACATTCTCGAAAAGCGGCAGCGTCAGGTCTTCGAGCTGCGCGATTTCCCGGCGCGAAGGGCGGGTGAGCGAGCAGAACGCCGATACCGCGGCGCGAAACAGCCTTTCGGCCTTTCCCGATTCAGCTCCTGCTGCGATTTGCCTGAAATCCGAAGCTGACACGAAGGATACGCCCGACACTCGACACGATCTGGACAGCGCTCTGCCGGGCTGTACCGGTTTCGCGTTTCCCAAGAACAAAGATCAATTTAGCGGCGATCCGTTAGCGCTCCGTTAACCTACTACCTTCTTAATCGACTATGGAGGCGTTGCGTTGTGCTCCGGGGCAACCGAGAGGAATACGCGAACCATGGGCATGGTACTGTCTTTCGTGCCGCGAACGGCGGCAACCAATCGAGCACAACAAGCCGCGCCGGCGGCAGTGATCATTTTTCCCGGGGTGCGCTACGAGCAGCGGCCGCTGACGGGCGAAACGCGGCCGGCCGGCCCCGACAAGCCGGGACCTTCGGGAACATTGCCGGTACCGCATCACTGAGCATCGGAACCGGCTTAAAAATCCTGCAGTTCGCAGGAACTCTGTTCGAGAAACCGCGAGACGATCGGCTTCCAGCTGTCGTCGGGCACGAACGAACGGATGACGAATACGCCTTCCTCTATCGGCGCCTCGACGAAGATGGCCCCTTGCAGTTCCTCGGGAAGATCCTTGCGGACCTCGATCATCTGGGCCGGCGTCAGCACAACGGTGTCGAGCACGCCTGCGGTCGCGCTGTGGTCGTTGAACGAGTAGATGTTGTGGCCGCCGCGGTCGTAGACCGATATCGACCAGAACGGCACCTTTCCCGGTGCCTTGACCCGCATCATCCCCTCGGCAAGATCGAAGCGGCATGCCGCCGCATAAAACAGCGGATCGACCGATTTCACCACCGGCGCGCCGCCGGCTTCCGCGTCGAGCCTGGTCATCTTGTAGAGATCCGAAGCCATGGCCAATCGCGACCAGGCGTCGCGTTCGGAAAACTCGGGGACGAGCAGCAGCACGATGATGTGCACGATGCCGGCGCCGAGCAGGCCGAGCAGCACGGCATGCAGCAGGCTACGCATTGCAGCCGACCTTCTGGATCTGCGGCAGCGTGACGTCCGAGAGACCGGTGCTGCTGGCGATCGGCGTGTCGTAGAACGTAAGCACCAAGTACATCTTGCCGGCGCCGCTGGTCAGCAGCCAGTTGCCGGGCGCAGGGCGGCTGCCGACGGAAATGACCACCGAATTGTCGGCCTGGCGCAGCACTTGATAGGACTGCAGCGCAGCCGGCCTCGGCTTGCCGGTCTCGACCACGCCAAGCGACTGGTCGGCGGCATAAAGCGTCCAGAACCGGGCGGTGGGAAAGCCGCCCGCAATCTTGTAGGCACATTGCCGCTTGAGCTGTTCGCCGCCGGAATCGCGCTCGGCTATGAAGGACAGTCCTTCCGCCTGTCCGAGCGCCAGCACGCCTTCGCGAGCCACGCGGGCCTTCGAATAGGGATCTGCCGTCGGCGTGCCGATATCGGGGAAGGCGGTCCATTGGCCGATCCTGATGGCGCCGACGCCATCCTGCAGCTTCAGTGCATACCAGACGCTGCCGCCACCGCCGACGACGGCGATGGCAAGCGAAAGCAGCGTCAGGAAGGCGTTCTTGAGCATGAGGAGCCGGGGAACCGAAGGCCGGGGACTGAAAGACTGTCGCTCGGGATATCGCGGTGCGGGGGCTTGTGGCAAGCGG
Source organism: Mesorhizobium sp. M0019 (assembly GCF_040323975.1). Classification (NCBI taxonomy): domain Bacteria; kingdom Pseudomonadati; phylum Pseudomonadota; class Alphaproteobacteria; order Hyphomicrobiales; family Phyllobacteriaceae; genus Mesorhizobium; species Mesorhizobium sp. M0019. The sequence goes on from NZ_JAMYVK010000036.1 coordinate 17,438, forward strand.
CCCCGCGCAATTGGCCGTCACAGCGCCGACAGGGTCTCCGGCGCAGCGGGCGCGTCGAGCACGGGTGCCGCCTGGAACAGCTTCGTGAGTTCCTTCAGGGTCTGGGTGGTCCGGCTGGACAGCACCGGCGGACGCTCGGCGGCGGCATCGGCTGCTGCCTGTTCGGCGCTCTTCTTCTCCGCTTCCTCGGCCTTGGCAGCGATTTCGGCATCGACGAAGGGGTGATCGAGGCCGGGGATCGGTCTGAGGTCGATATTCTGGTGCGCATAGAGCATCAGGCGCTGCCACACCATGGCCGGCAGCGTGCCGCCGGTCATCTTGTTGGTCGCGGTGAAGTCGTCATTACCGAGCCAGACGGCGGCCGTGTAGTTGCCGGTAAAGCCGACAAACCAGGCATCGCGGTAGGACTGGGTCGTGCCGGTCTTGCCGGCGACGACGATGTTTGGAAGGGCTGCGCGCCGGGCAGTGCCGATCACCGGCACCGCCGCCAGCATGGTGTTCATGTATTTGAGCGCCTGCTCCGACAGCACCCGATGCGGCGGCGGCGCATCCTTGGCGAAGTCGTAGACCACCTCGCCGGTACGGGTGAAGAGTTGGCTGACGCCGTGCCGGGTTCCGGCAAGGCCGTTCTGGGCAAATACGCTGTAACCCGTCGCCTGGTCCATCACGGTCATGCCCGACGTGCCGAGCACCATGGTCTTGTGTGATTCCAGCGGCGACTCGACGCCCATCGCTTCGGCCATCGCCTTGATCGGCTTGATGCCGAGATAATCCTTGGCCAGCCGCACCGGCACCGTGTTGATCGATTTGGCCATCGCCGTGATCAGCGTGACGTTGCCGGCCGACCCGCCATTGTAATTGTGGGGCGACCAGCTGCCCCAGGAGATGGGTCCGCCGGAAACCACCGAATCCGGCGTGAAGCCATGCTCCATCGCCGTCGCATAGACATAGGGCTTGAACGAGGAGCCGGTCTGGCGAAGCGCTTTGGTGGCGCGGTTGAACTGGCTCGCGCCGTAGTCGCGGCCGCCGACGATCGCCCTGACGGCGCCATTGGTCTCGATGACGACGATGGCGCCCTCGGTGACGTTGTATTCCTTGCCGAACTGGCGGAGGTGGAACTCCATCGATTCTTCGGCCGCCTTCTGGATGTTGGCATCGAAGGTGGTGTGGGCGACAAGCGAGTGCGGGCCGCCTTTGGCGGCGATCTTCTTGACCTCGTCGAAGGCCCAGTCGAGGTAATAGTCGGGGCTCTTCTGCTCGCCGCGGTCGACGATTTCGGCCGGGTGCAGCCTTGCTTGCAGCACTTGGCCTTCGGTCATGAAGCCGGAATCGACCAGATTGGACAGCACCACGTTGGCCCGCGCCCGGGCGGCGGGCAGGTTTATGTGCGGCGCATATTTGGTCGGCGCCTTGAACAGGCCGGCCAGCATCGCCGCCTCGGCAAGGTTCAGGTCCTTGACGCTCTTGCCGAAATAGAAATCGGCTGCCGCCTCGATGCCGAAGGTGCCGCCGCCCATATAGGCGCGGTCGAGGTAAAGCTGCAGGATTTCCTTCTTCGACAGATTGGCTTCGAGCCACAGCGACAGGAACGCTTCCTTGATCTTGCGCTCGAACGTCCGCTCATTGGTCAGGAACAGGTTCTTGGCCAGCTGCTGGGTGATGCTCGAGCCACCCTGGACGACGGAATTTGCCCGCACATTCTCGAATATGGCGCGCGACAGGCCGAGCACATCGATGCCGTAATGGTCGAAGAAACGGCGGTCTTCGGTCGCCAGCACCGCCTTGATGACATGGTCGGGCATCTCGTCGACCGGCACCGAATCGCGCTGGATGATGCCGCGCTGGCCGATCTCGTTGCCGTAGCGGTCGAGGAAGGTGACGGCGAAGTCGCCTTGCGTGCGCCAGTCGCCGGCGGTTATCTGGAAGGCCGGCAAGGCCAGCGCCAAAAGGACGACGATGCCGCCAGCACCGAGCGTAAAGCCTTCACTCAATAGTTCGATCAGGCCACGGCGCCAGCCGCCGACGCGGAAACGCCGCGAGAAGATGGTCGCCGCCTCCCAGAACTGGCGCGCCCTGAAGCCGATTTCGTAGACCGAGGAATCAATCCACGCATCCACCGCCAGCAGCCTTGCGGCGATCGGACCTCTTCTCTTGCGTGGTTCCAAAGGACTAGCCATTCCAGGATCCGGCTGCGGCGATGCCGCTAACTGAGAAACCGCATACCGGCAATTTCAGGGAGGCGCGCCTTTGAAGACTATTCGTCCATTTTGGTGCTGCCTACAAGGGCGATGAAGATAGGCGCGATGAAGATAAGGGCGATGAAGACGTAACGGGCGGTTCGTCGAGGGGAAGACGGCTCCTGCGAGACGTCAGCGCAGGATGTTGGCTGCCCTGCGCGAGTAGGTGGTGTCGTTGATCTGGGCGAGCATGAAGGCCGCTACGTCGGCCCGCGCCAGTGTCGGCAGCAGCGACGCCGACCGGATGCCATTGCCGTGGCGAAATTCACCCGTTGCCGCCCCATTGCTCAGCTTGGGGGGCCGCACGATGGTCCAGTCGAGATTGGATTGAACGATCAGGCTTTCCTTCACTTCATGGTCCGCCACCTCATGGCGCAGCACCAATGGCGCGATGATGTTGCCCAACAGGGGGCCCAGTTGCCGCCGGCTGTCGCGAACGCCAAGGAATGAAAGATAGATGAGCCGTTCGGGGCCGGCCTGTTGCATCGCCGCGACGATGAAGCCGATGCCGGCAACGACGGCCGGATCGCGTTTCAGCGGCACGCCCACCCCAAGACAGCTGAAAACCGCATCATTCCCGACAACGGCGCGTTCGACTGCCTGCCGATCGGCGACGTTTCCGACGATCACCTTCAGATTTTCGTGGCTGATGGCAAGCTTGCCCGGCGTGCGGACGAAGGCGGTCACCGCATGGCCCTTCGCCAACGCCGCCGAGACAAGCAGTCGACCCGTCGCACCGGAAGCGCCGAAGATCAGCAGTTTCATCGTCCGCTCCTGGAAACCGTTAGCCCCGCTTACGCCCGGCGACGAAGGCGACAGGCGCCCCGGTCGGGCCGGGCAGCAACCGGCTGTCGGCATAGCCGCTCTGATCGACCAGGTCCTGGGCTGCGCCCTTTTCAAAGACCGTGCCGCCCCACATTGTGGTGCGGAAGCGGGCGAGGGCGTCTCCCAGTGCATCCGGTCCAGGATTGACCATTGCCAACAGCAGCCAGCCGCCGGGCCGCAGCGCGGCGTAGCTGCGCTTGACGACGGCCCTGACATCCGGCTCGGGGATGAAGGCGCTTGGTACGAAAACAAGGTCGAACGCGTCCGTGTCCGCGATATCCTGGCCCAGCCCGGTGTGCAGTTCGATGCGATGTTCGAGCCCGGCTGCCCTGACGTTGGCAGCGGCCTGCGCGATGGCTTCAGGCAGGGGATCGACACCGACCGCCTTCAGGCCGGGCCATTGCCGCAGCATCGACACCGACAGGGCGCCGACGCCGACGCCGATATCCAGGAAGGCTGCGCCCGGTGCGGCGAGCCTCTCCGGCAAACCGGTCAGTTGTGGCGCGATCAGCCGCTTCAGCAACGCCGGGAAGCCAGATGAAACGTCGCCGAAGGCCTGGCGTAAACGGGCTTCCAGGGCCTCGACGCTTTCGGAGGAGCGCGACAGCAGCTTGCCACCTGAAAGCAGGTCGACCCGGATGCTGGCCAGCACCGGCGTGAGTTCAATGACGCCAGCACTTGATACGACGTCGGAGGCGCCGAGTTCGGCAAGCACGGCCCCTGTGCGCCGGGCCACACTGCCCTCGAGTGGCGTGCCGGAAATACGCGCCTCCATCGCCAAACCGAGCGCCACCAACGCATTGGCCGACGTCGCGTGCCGCGCCACCATCGTTCGCAAACCTTCGATATCCATCGATCGCTTCCCTGAATTGGATCAGGCCTATTCTCGCGCGGACGTCAAATTCAGGCGATTTGCAATTTCCGGGCATGCTTGTGCAAAACTGCACAGGTGCGCGGCGAGGAATTGATCTAGACTAGGTTCGTGATCAAGACCGGCGAACCGGACTGGAACGATCTGCGCTACTTTCTCGCTGCCGCCCGCGCGGGAACGTTGTCGGGAGCAGCGCGCGTGCTCGGCGTGCGTCACACGACGATCAGCCGGCGCCTTGCTGCTCTTGAGGCGGCACTCGGGGTTTCGCTTGTCGTGCGAACGCGGCAAGGCATCGAGATCACGCCGCTTGGCCAGACATTGCTGCCACTCGGTGATGACCTTGAACGTACCATGCAAGCACTGACGGCGCTTGTGCGTTCGGGCAAGAATAGCGTTCGGCTGGCACTGCCGTCAGGCTTCAGCCCCCTTTTTGCCGAGCGTATGGCCGGGTTCCATAAGGCCCACCCCGATATCAATCTTGAACTGACGAGCGGCAGCAGGCCCGTGGACCTGCAGCACGGCGAGGCCGACCTAGCGGTCAGGATCGGCACCATCGCCGACGACGATCGCGCAGAAGCTTTGTGTTGCGGGCTGGTCGATCTACGCGTCCCAGCGCTATCTCGACCGTCACCCGATGCCCATCGACCCTCGCCAGCTGGCCGGACACGAGATCATTGGATTTCACGCAAGCCTTGCCGGCGTCCCCGGCGCCAAATGGGTTGAGGCGCACGGCGCCGGCGCGACAATTGTCCTTCGCGTTGCCGAAATGACGGAAATGCTGGCGGCGGCTCTGAGTGGCGCCGGTCTGGCGGTAATGCCCTGCATGTTGGCCGAAGCTGAACCGCGGATGGTGCGCCTTGCCCCCGACATTCTCGGCAGTCATCCGGTGTCGCTCGTCTATCGCCGTGAAATCGGGGCGGAGGCGCCGGTGCGCGCCGTCATCCGCTTCGTTTCTACCATCATCAAGGACCATGCCGAGGTGATCAGCGGCGAGACGCAGTAGGGGCATGGTGCAGCCGCTTGCGCGAGGTGCCGAGGATTGGCAGTCGTCACACGGGACGCTTGTCCCGCTCTTTGCGGGTCGCACCTTATCGTCCGGCGTTGGTTCTCTCGGAAGACTCGCTGGATACTCGATTTGCGGGAGCGCCAGAGAATCTTGCGATCCCGATAATATTAACAGGTATTATTTCCGCTAGGTCTCTCACCACAGTTGGGTCATGCCAAATGCCTGAGAATTGAATTTCCGCTGTGAAACACCTATCTTACAGTGAAATTCACGTTTTCGACTTTAGCTGCAAGGAGATTTTACGGATGGCCCAAGGCAATCAGAACATCATGGGAAAATCTGAGGCTCGCTTCATGGAAAATCAAAAGAAGGCGGCGGAGCGGAACAAAGCAACTGCCGAATATCTCTCGGAGGCGAAGGCCAGGACCATCAAGACGGCAAGGCTGAGGGAATTGCGACTGGCCAAGGAAGAGGCGGACCGCGCGGCGGCAGCTCTGAATCCGGGCGCCCCGAAGAAGAAGCGGGCGTCGCGGGCACTCAAGCAGGCCGTATCCGCATCGACGCAGCCCAAATCATGAGCCTGACATTTCCCATTCCAGCTACAGCCAGGAAGCAAACGCATCCGCTTCGTCGGCCGTGCCGTCGCGGGTTGCAGGAGCAGGGCTTATTGCCGAGATCATGAAGGTTCATAATCCGCATGAGACGCGCTGATTCGCGCTTTGGCGGGATGCCTTCATGCAACGCAGCTACGCAGCCGGGAGCTCGACGCGACGGGCGAAGGGAAAGACGATGACCGCGCCGGCCGTCGAATTGCAGAAGGCCATATTCGATGCTGTGAATGGCGATCCCGATTTATCGGCGGCATTGGGCGACGCAAGATTGTTCGACCGTGCGCCGGAAAATGTTGCGTTCCCCCACATGACCTTCGGCCGCACCAGCGTCTACGATTGGGCAACGGGAATGGAGAACGACGCAGAACAGTTGCTGACGTTGCATGTCTGGTCGAAATCAGAGGCCAGCAAGGAAACCAATGACATCATGGACCTTGTTAGCACCCGCCTGCGCGATACGGCTCTCTCGCTCGGCGAACATCGCCGCGCCTACCTCAAGCTCGAATTCGCCGAAGCCCGCTACGACGAGGACCTTTCGGCCCATCACGGGCTGCTGCGCTTCCGTGCCGTGATCAAGGACGAGGGCTGAGCACCGGGCACTTTTTGCAAATCGGACAATTTTGTTCTTGCTTTGTGCCGGCAGCTATGCTACTAATTCCCCTATGGTGCTGATGGCGCCAGCGACCCGCCGCAGAGGCGGGTTTTTTGTTTCAGGTTCGGTTCGCCTGAACTGCCATCGGTTGCCTTGGGCCGGATGCTTCGTCCTCCCAAATGGTCCTGCCCGCCAGATGATGCCGGTTGTCGGCGAAGGATTGGAGGGCTAGGTTAAACATTGGCGATTTCGCGGAGCCGGGCGGCGAAATGGCAATCCGGTAATCTCGCGCTTCAGGGGTGTGGCGGGCATGCATTCGAGCGTTCACCGTTCATATCACGTTCAGCACCGGCGCGTTAGAACGCTGACCATGAAAACCCTTCGCTCCCACTTCCGGACCGCGGCACTGGCGCTGTCAGCCGCCGGTCTGCTTGCGTCGCAAGCGATGGCGATCCCCGCTGTCGTGCCCGAGTGGACTCAGCCGGTCGTCGTCGCCGCGTCCGACTGCTACGCGATCGGCCAGCAGGTGGCCGAGCAGAATGGCGGCACCCTGGCCAAGGCCTCGCAGTCGACACGCGGCGGCCAGCCGGTCTGCGTCATCGTCGTACTCGTTCCGGGCAAGGACGGGCAGCGTCCCCGTCGCTCGGAGATCGTCGTTCCGCTGAACTGAACCGTGCCGTTTCCCAGTCTGCCGGAATCGGCCTATATCTGAACAGCTTCAACAGGCCTTCCGCATGCGCGTACTCGTCGTCGAAGATGACAAGGATCTCAACCGGCAGATCGGCGATGCGCTGGTCGATGCCGGCTATGTCGTCGACCGCGCTTTCGACGGCGAGGAAGGGCTTTTTCTCGGCGACACCGAGCCCTACGATGCCGTGGTGCTCGATATCGGCCTGCCGCAGATGGACGGCATCAGCGTGGTCGAACGCTGGCGGCGCGGCGGCCGCAAGATGCCGGTGCTGATCCTGACGGCACGCGACCGCTGGAGCGACAAGGTTGCCGGCATCGACGCCGGCGCCGACGACTACGTCACCAAACCCTTCCACATCGAGGAAATCCTGGCCAGGGTGCGGGCCTTGATCCGGCGTGCTGCCGGGCACGCTTCGTCCGAACTGACCTGCGGGCCGCTCCGCCTCGACACCAAGGTCTCCAAGGCCGACGTCGACGGCGTGCCGCTGAAGCTGACCTCGCACGAATTCCGCTTGCTTGCCTATTTGATGCACCATATGGGCGAGGTGGTGTCCCGGACCGAGCTGGTCGAGCATCTCTACGACCAGGATTTCGACCGCGATTCCAACACCATCGAGGTCTTTGTCGGACGGCTTCGCAAGAAGATGGGCATCGACATGATCGAAACTGTTCGCGGCATGGGCTACCGCATGCGTAAGCCGGAGGCGTAACGCGGAACCGCTGCCTACAAAACCCGCCGTCTCGAACACGCCGTCGCTGCGGTCATGGCCGCGTTCGGTGGCGTTTCGCGTCATCGCCTTTTCCACGGTCTGGGCGATCCTCACTCTGGTCGTCATCTTCACCTTGATCACCACGCTCTATCGCCAGGCCAGCGAGCGCGGTTTCGACAGCCTGCTTTCGGCGCATCTGTTCAACCTGATCGGCTCGGTCGGCGCTTCTGAAAGCGGCCAATTGACCGGCGCCCCCGACCTTGGTGATTTGAGGTTCTCGGAACCGAATTCCGGCTGGTACTGGTCGGTCGAGCCTGCCTCGGAAGGCGTGCACGGCGATCTCCATTCGTCGTCGATGACCAAGGCGATCCCGTCGCCAAGCGTTGCCGAGGTGCCCTTCAATGCCAGCTTCCAGCGCAGCTATTCAGCGGACGGCATCGAAGGCGAGCAGTTGGAGGTGTTCGAGAGCGAGTTCGTGCTCGATGCGAAAAACCGCGCCGCGCGCTTCCGCGTCATGGGCAACCAGACCGAGCTCGAGCAGGAAATCGCCACCTTCCAGCGGCGCCTTTTGACCTATCTGTCGCTGTTCGGCGTCGGCATGATCGCCATCAATGCGATTGCCATCCTGCTCGGCCTGCAGCCGCTGCGCCGGGTCAGGAATGCGCTTGCCATGGTGCGCGAAGGAACCGCGCAGCGCCTAGACGGCCGTTTCCCGGCCGAGATCGAGCCGCTCGCCAACGAGACCAATGCGCTGATCGAGAACAACAGGCGTATCGTCGAGCGGTCGCGCACACAGGTCGGCAACCTGGCTCACTCGCTGAAGACGCCGCTTGCCGTGCTGCTCAACGAGGGACGGGCGCTGGGTGGCGCCAAGGGTCAGCTGATCGCCGAGCAGGCCGCTTCCATGCAAAAGCAAGTGGACCATTATCTGCAACGTGCCCGCGTCGCCGCGCAGCGCGACAGCGTCGTCTACCGTACGCCGGTGGCGCCGCTGGTCCAGCGCATGGTTCGGGTGCTGCAGAAGCTCAACCCGCAGACGTTGCTGTCGCTCTCACTGCCGGCCACCGACATCGTCTTTGCCGGCGAACGCGAGGACCTGGAGGAGCTGCTCGGCAATCTGCTCGACAATGCGATGAAATGGGCAAGGAGCGCGGTCGCCGTTTCGGTCAAGCCAATCTCCAGCAAGGGTGGCGCTGGCACGGAAGGCGCAGCCAACCTGTTCGAGATCAGCATCGAGGATGACGGCCCCGGCATTCCCGACGACAAGGCGCGCGAGGTGTTGCAGCGCGGCCGGCGGCTCGACGAGACAAAACCGGGCAGCGGGCTCGGACTTGCCATTGTCGCCGACCTTGTCAACGAGTATGGAGGCTCTCTGGCGCTGGAACGATCCGTCATGGGTGGATTGAAGGCGATGGTTCGATTGCGGAGCCTTCAGTAATGCTTTTCCAGATTGCTTTTCCAGGTGGCCGGCCGCGGCCAAATTTCCGACAAACATCGACATTATGGCCGCGCCAGCTGCTGACAGCGCGGCGGTCCAGCTCAAGAAAGCCGGTATTGGCATGAAGATTCGCGTCGCGCTCGTTTCCGCCCTGCTCGCCGTCTCCGGCTGCACAACGCTCGGCAAGGGCCCGGCCGTTACGGTGACGCCGGCCGCGACGCCCCCCAGCGGCGCCAAGGTGGCGACGACGATCATCTCCGCCATGGGCGGCGGCCTCGTCGGCGGCTCTATCGGCGCCGGCCTGAGCGAGACCGAGAAGCGCAGCGCGCTCGAGGCGGAATACAAGGCGCTTGAATACACGGCGAGCGGCCAGAAAGTGGCTTGGAAGAGCGACGGTTCGGCCCATCGCGGCGAAGTGGTCGCCGCCCAGCCCTATCGCGTCGGCTCGCAGGACTGCCGGCAATACACCCATACGGTGTTTACCGGCACCGCCGGCGCCACCGCGCGCGGAACCGCGTGCCGCAATGCCGACGGCAGCTGGACGCCGCTGACGTAGCTGGCCGGCCGTCGATCCGCCGATTCCGGTCCGGCACTAAAGCGCGTCGCGTTCGACCGGCCTCATGCGACGCGCTTTAGGTCCTTGCTTTGATGCATGGTCGTTATCGCAAAACCGCTGCACACTTTTGCGCGACATGCATTATCGATCGGAGCGGCCCCGCCAAAGCGTCGCAGCACGCTTGTGTTGGCAGGGCAAGGGTCTCGTTCTATTGGAAGAGCCATGCTGTTCTGGGTCATAGCCGCAATCCTGACGCTGGGCGCAAGCCTGGCGGTGCTGCTGCCGTTGGCCGGCGGATCGAAGAACGCGTCCGCTGCCGGCGATCACGACCTTGAAGTCTATCGCGACCAGCTGGCCGAGCTTGACCGCGATATGGCGCGTGGCCTGATCCAGCCAATGGAGGCCGAAGAGGCACGCGCCGAAATCGCCCGCCGCATCCTTCGCCTGAGCAATGCCGGCCACGCCGACGACACGGCGACGCAACCGTCGCGGTCGACAAGGCTGGTGGCGACGGCGGCCGTGCTGCTGGTTCCGCTGGTCAGCTGGGGCCTCTATGGCCAGCTCGGCTCACCCGACCTGCCGTCGCAGCCGCTCAGCGAACGCCTGGCCAAGAACCCCGCCGACAGCTCGGTCGACGAGCTGATAGCCCGCGCCGAGGCGCACCTGGCGGCCAACCCATCCGATGGCCGCGGCTGGGACGTGCTGGCGCCGGTCTATCTGCGCATGCAGCGATACGCCGATGCGGTGACCGCCTATCGCAACGCCATCCGCCTCGACGGCGACAGCGCCGCCCGCCAGGCGGGTCTTGGCGAGGCGATCGCCAATGCGGCCGGCGGCATTGTCTCCGCCGAAGCGCAGGCGGCTTTCGAGGCGGCGTTGAAGCTCGATCCGGCCAATCCGAAGGCATCGTTCTATCTCGCCATGGGCATGGCACAGGAAGGCCGCATAGCTGAAGCCACGGCGGCCTGGCAAAAGATGCTTGCCGCCTTGCCGCAGGGCTCGCCGTGGCGCGGCGCCGTCGAGCAGGCGCTGGCCGAATCCGCCGCCCGCAGCGTCGCTTCGGAGGCGCCCGCGAAAGGGCCGACCGCCGAGGATATCGATGCTGCTTCCTCGATGTCGCCGCAGGACCGGCAAGCCATGATCAGCACCATGGTTGCCGGCCTCGACGAAAAGCTTCGGCAAAATCCGCGCGACGAGGAAGGGTGGATGCAGCTCGTTCGTTCCTATGCCGTGCTGGGCAAGACAGATCAGGCGCGTGACGCGCTCAATCGCGGTATCGCCGTCTTTGGCGCGGACAGCGATCAGGCCAGAAAATTCACCGCCTTTGCCGCCTCGCTTGGCGTGACGGCGGCGGAGTAGACGATGACGCGCAAGCAGAAACGACTGTCGGTGATCGCAGCGGGGCTGGGGTTTCTCGGTGTTGCCACGGGGCTGACCTTCTATGCGCTTGGCCAGAAGGCCTCCTATTTCTACATGCCGGCCGATCTGGCCACCGCCAGCCTTCAGCCGGGCCAGCGCATCAGGCTCGGCGGTCTCGTCGAAAAAGGCACGGTCGAGCGTAGCCAAGGCGCCACCGTCGCCTTTTCGGTGACCGACAACCAGAAGGACGTCAAGGTCACCTATACCGGCATTCTTCCCGACCTCTTCCGGGAAGGACAGGGCGTGATCACCGAAGGCTCGTTTGGCCCCGATGGCGTCTTTGTCGCCGACAGCGTGCTGGCCAAGCATGACGAGACTTATATGCCGAAGGAGGTAGCCGACGGCCTCAAGGCCAAGGGCGTATGGCAGGAGAGCAAGAGTGACTAGCGGGTGCGGTGACAATGGTTGAAACCGGACATTTCGCCCTGATCCTGGCGTTTGCGCTGGCCCTGGTGCAGACGATGGTGCCGCTGTTCGGTGCGCGCACCGGCAACCACAAGATGATGGCCGTCGGCGCACCGGCCGCGCTGACCGGCTTTGCCTTGACGGCGCTGTCTTTCGTGGCGCTGGCAACCGCCTACGCCGGCTCCGACTTCTCGGTTGAGAGCGTCTGGGAGAACTCGCATTCGCTGCAGCCGCTGATCTACAAGATCACCGGAACCTGGGGCAATCACGAAGGTTCGATGCTGCTCTGGGTGCTGATCCTGACCTTCTTCGGCGCGCTCGTCGCCGTCTTCGGCGGCAATCTTCCGGCGACGCTCCGGGCCAATGTGCTTGCCGTGCAGGGAGCGATCGGCGCCACTTTCTTCCTGTTCATCCTGACGACGTCGAACCCGTTCGTCAGGCTCAATCCGGCGCCTATCGAGGGCCGCGATCTCAACCCGATCCTGCAGGACCTCGGCCTCGCCATCCATCCGCCGCTGCTTTATCTCGGCTATGTCGGTTTCTCGATCTGCTTTTCCTTCTCTGTCGCTGCCCTCATCGAGGGCCGCATTGACGCTTCGTGGGCGCGCTGGGTAAGGCCGTGGACATTGGTTGCCTGGATGTTCCTCACCGGCGGCATCGCCATGGGCTCCTACTGGGCCTATTACGAGCTCGGCTGGGGCGGCTTCTGGTTCTGGGATCCGGTCGAGAACGCATCCTTCATGCCGTGGCTGGCGGGCACGGCGCTGCTGCATTCGGCGATCGTCATGGAAAAGCGCTCGGCGCTGAAGATCTGGACGCTGCTTCTGGCGATCCTGACCTTCTCACTGTCGCTGCTCGGCACCTTCCTGGTGCGCTCCGGCGTGCTGACCTCGGTGCACGCATTCGCCACCGATCCGACGCGCGGCGTTTTCATCCTCTGCATCCTGACGCTGTTCATCGGCGGCTCGCTGGCGCTGTTTGCCTTGCGCGCCTCCCGGCTGACGGCCGGCGGGCTGTTTCACCCGATCTCGCGCGAAGGCGCGCTGGTCCTGAACAATCTGTTCCTGACCACCGCCACCGCCACCGTGCTGGTCGGCACGCTCTACCCGCTCGTCGTCGAAGCCCTGTCTGCCGACAAGATTTCGGTCGGCGCGCCGTTCTTCAACCTGACATTCGGCCCGCTGATGGTGCCGCTCTTGGTCGTCGTGCCGTTCGGGCCGCTCCTCGCCTGGAAGCGCGGTGACATTTTCGCGGTCGCCCAGCGCCTGATGGCGGCTTTCGCGGCGGCGCTGCTCGCCGTGCTGGTGACGGCCCTGTTCATCGATGGCGCTTCGGTGTTGGCGGCACTCGGTGTCGGCCTTGCCTTCTGGCTGATCTGCGGCGCGCTCTCCGATCTCGCCGTCAAATCCGGCTTCGGCACCGTCGCGCCCGCCACCATGCTCAGGCGCTTCGCCGGCCTACCGCGCTCGGTCTTCGGCACAGCGCTTGCGCATCTCGGCCTCGGGCTGACAACGCTCGGCATTGTCGGCACGCTTTGCTTCGGCACCGAAAAAATCCTGTTGATGCATGCCGGCGAGACCGTCGAACTGTCCGGCCACAAGCTGCGCTTCGAGGGACTCTACCCGGCCCAGGGGCCTAACTACAGTGAGGATCGCGGCCGCTTCGCCCTGCTTGGCGCCGACGGCAGCGTCACCGGCGAGATCACCTCGGCCAAGCGCTCATATCCGGTGCGCCAGATGACCACAACCGAATCCGGCATCAGGACGATCGGCTTCAGCCAGCTCTATCTTTCGCTTGGCGACGAGGGCAGCGATGGCTCTGTGGTCGTTCGTCTGTGGTGGAAGCCGCTGGTGACGCTGATCTGGGGCGGCGGAATGGTGATGATGGCGGGCGCGGCGATGTCGCTGCTCGACCGCCGCCTGCGCGTCGGCGCACCGTCGCGCCGCAAGGCTGCGGCCGGCGTGCCATCGGCGAGCCCGCAATGAAAAGGGTCACGCTGGCCTCGCTGGTCCTGCTGCTGGCGCTGTTGTTCGCCGGCGCCGTGCAGGCGGTCAAGCCCGACGAGGTGCTCGCCGACCCGGCACTCGAGGCGAGGGCGCGCGCTTTGTCGGAAGGCCTGCGCTGCATGGTCTGCCAGAACCAGTCGATCGACGAGTCCGATGCCGACCTCGCCCGCGACCTGCGCATCCTTGTGCGCCAGCGCCTGGTCGCCGGCGATACCGATCGGCAGGTGATGGACTATGTCGTTTCGCGCTACGGCGAATTCGTGCTGCTGAAGCCACGCTTCAATCTGCGCAATGTTTTGCTCTGGGGGACGCCAGTTCTTCTGCTGCTCGTTGGCGGGACATTCATCCTGCTGGCCGCCCGCTCGCGCCATTCGACGGTGACCGCTGCATTAACTGCCGAGGAACAGGCGGCGCTGGACAAGATGCTCCGCCGCGATTGATCGATACATTACGAAAGTTTCATGTACCGGAAATGGCGCCGTAATGTGCGGCCCTCTATTTCCTTTGTCGAGGATGCCAATCAAGGGGCGTCCCTTGAAAAGAGGATACGATAACCATGAATGTTGCCCCCAATTCATATCTTCGCACCCGCAAACGCCTTCTGGCCGCAGCCGCATCCCTGGCCATTGCCGGCGCGATCGGCTTTGGTGCTGTTGCCACCGGGACAGCCCCGGTGCTGGCCGACGCCGTGCGTGTCGAGGCACCGCAGGTCCCGAGCTTCGCCGATGTGGTCGAGCGCGTTTCGCCGGCGGTCGTCAGCGTGCGCGTCAAGGCCAAGATCCAGTCGACGGCCGATGACGGTTCCGGCCAGATGGACGACGAGGACGGCTTAGGCAATCTTCCCGACAACCCGCAGCTGCGCCGGTTCTTCCGCGAATTCCGCGGCTTTGGCGATCAAGGCGGCGATCAGGGCCAGAACGGAATGCGCCGTTTTGGACACCGTGACCGCAACAACGACCAGCCGCGGCCGGTGGCGCAAGGGTCCGGTTTCTTCATCTCCGATGACGGCTATCTCGTCACCAACAACCATGTCGTCGAGGAGGGCACCGCCTTCACCGTGGTGACCAATGACGGCAAGGAACTCGACGCCAAGCTGATCGGCACCGATCCGCGCACCGATCTTGCCGTGCTCAAGGTCGATGACGGCAACAAGTTCACCTATGTCGACTTCGCCGATGATTCCAAGGTTCGCGTCGGCGACTGGGTGGTGGCTGTCGGCAATCCGTTCGGCCTCGGCGGCACGGTTACCGCAGGCATCGTTTCGGCTCGCGGCCGCGATATCGGCGCCGGTCCCTATGACGACTTCATCCAGATCGACGCCTCAGTGAACCGCGGCAATTCGGGCGGCCCGACCTTCAACCTCAACGGCCAGGTTGTTGGCATCAACACCGCGATCTTCTCGCCGTCGGGCGGCAGCGTCGGCATTGCCTTCGATATTCCCGCTTCGACCGCCAAGCAGGTCGTGCAGGATCTGATGAAGAACGGTACAGTCCAGCGCGGCTGGCTCGGCGTCGAAATCCAGCCGGTCACCCCCGAAATCGCCGAGTCGCTTGGCCTAGGGTCCGGCAAGGGCGCGCTCGTTGCCAGCGCGCAGGACAGCGGTCCCGGCAAGAAGGCCGGCATCACCGCCGGTGACGTGATCACCCAGGTGGACGGCAAGGACGTTGCTTCGCCGAAGGAACTCGCCCGCCTGATTGGCGCTTACCCGCCCGGCAAATCTGTCGATGTCACGGTGTGGCGCAACGGCAAGAGCGAGGCGGTTAAGGTCGATCTCGGCAAGTTGCCGTCGAGCGACAAGCAGGCCTCGGCCGACCAGCAGCCTGCCCCCGCGCCGAAGACCGACACGCTCGCCGATCTCGGCCTGACCGTCACCAAGTCTGACAATGGCAAGGGCCTTGTGGTGACCGATGTCGACCCCGACAGCGATGCCGCCGATCGCGGCATCCAGCCCGGCGACGTCATCACCTCCGTCAATTCGGCGGAAGTAAACGGCACCGGCGACGTCGACAAGGCGATGGCCGACGCGGTGAAGTCCGGCCGCAAGGCGGTGCTGATGCAGATCACCCGCGACGACAGCAACCGCTTCGTCGCACTGCCTGTCGCCAAGGGCTGAGCGCATGACCCCGAACACGTATTCCGTTTTCGGAAAGGCTCATGCGCCGATTCAAGGTGGTAGAGCGTCCTTTGCGCGTCCAAGAGGACGCGCGGCGCTCTAGTGGTCGACTTTTCCGGTGCGGCGGTTTTCAACACCCCCGAGCCGCCGCACGGGAAAGCACGGGGCCTGAATACGTTAGTCAGTCATCGTGTTCCGCCCCAGCGGCAGCGGGCTTCCCATCGCCCGCTGCCGCTCGAACATGCCGCTCAAGGCGTGAAGCGGTTTTAGGCTACGACATGCTAAAACAAAGACTTACCGCGTATCCCTGAATCACTTTGTTCGCGATACGCCATGGAGAAGGCCACGATGCATATGCCGGCCACTCAATCTTCCAGCGAAATCGCGTATAACGGTTCTATGAAGATTCTCGTCATAGAAGACGATCGCGAGGCAGCCGACTACCTGCAGAAGGCGTTCGCCGAGGCCGGCCATACCGCCCATGTCGCCGGCGACGGCGAAACCGGCTTCGCGCTCGCTGATTCCGGCGACTATGACGTCATGGTCGTTGATCGCATGATGCCGCGCCGCGACGGCCTGTCCGTCATTGCCGGGCTCAGGTCCCGGGGCAATACGACGCCCGTGCTGATCCTGTCGGCGCTCGGCGAAGTCGACGACCGGGTCACCGGTCTGCGCGCCGGCGGCGACGACTATCTGACCAAGCCCTACGCCTTTTCCGAACTGCTCGCCCGCGTCGAGGTGCTGAACCGCCGCGCCAGCGCCAGGGAAGCTGAAACCGTCTACCGGGTCGGTGATCTCGAACTCGACCGGCTGTCGCACTCGGTGCGCCGCGCCGGGCGCGAGATAACGCTGCAGCCGCGCGAGTTCCGCCTGCTCGAATATCTGATGCGCCATGCCGGCCAGGTGGTGACGCGCACCATGCTGCTCGAGAATGTCTGGGACTACCATTTCGATCCGCAGACCAACGTCATCGACGTTCATATCTCGCGGCTGCGGGGCAAGATCGAGAAGGGCTTCGACAAGCCGATCCTGCACACGGTTCGCGGCGCCGGCTATATGCTGAAAAGCGGCTAGAACCCTATGGCTCTTTCCGTGCCGGCCATCATGAAGACGACGGCAGCGCGGCTTTCGGCGCTCTACCTCCTGCTGTTCGCCATCTGCGCGGTGCTGCTCGTGTTCTACATGACCTCGCTGTCGGCGCGCATGCTGACCGGCCAGACCCAGGACACGATCAACGACGAGGTGCTCGGCCTTGCCCGCGCCTATCAGCGCGGCGGCCTGCCGCTGCTGGTCCGCGTCGTCGAGCAGCGCTCCCGCCAGCCCGGCGCCAATCTCTATCTGATCGCCGATGCCAACGGCCAGATCCTGACCGGCAACGTGCAGAGCCTGGAGCCGGGCGTGATCGAGGCCGAGGGCTGGACCACCGAACCGTTCTCCTACCGCCGCTTCGGTGAGGGCGAGCTCGAGCGGCAGCGCAACCCGATCTCCGACCCGAACGAGCCCGCCCAGAGCGAAGTTCAGGCCGAAGGCGAGAAAGGCCACAACGCCATTGCCCTGGTGCTGCGCCTGCCCAACCAGATGATCATGCTGGTCGGCCGCGACCTCGGCGAGCCGGAGCGCTTCCGCGCCGTCATTCGCCGCGCCTTGATGCTGGCGCTCGGCATGATGGGCGTCGGCGGGCTGCTGATCTGGTTCTTCGTCGGGCGCGCGGCGCTGAAGCGCATCGACAGCGTGTCCGAGGCGAGCCGCCGCATCATGGGCGGCGATCTTTCCGGCCGGCTGCCGGTCACCGGCGCCGGCGACGAGTTCGACCGGCTGTCGGAAAACCTCAATTCCATGCTGGCCAGGATCGCCACGCTGAACGAGGGCCTGAAGCAGGTCTCCGACAACATCGCCCACGACCTGAAGACGCCGCTGACCAGGCTGCGCAATCGCGCCGAGGCGACGCTTTCCGGCAAGCACAACACCAGCGACTACCGGCAGGCGCTGGAAGGAACGATCGCCGAATCCGATCAGCTGATAAAGACCTTCAACGCCATCCTGATGATCTCGCGACTGGAAGCCGGCTATTCCTCGGAAAGCACCACCAGGGTTGATCTGGCCGCTGCCGTGCACGACGTCGTCGAACTCTACGAGCCGGTAGCGGAGGAGGCGGGCGTGACGCTCGAAACTTCGGTGCAAGGTTCCTTCGCCGTCAACGGCAATCGCGAGCTGATTGGCCAGGCGCTGTCCAACATCGTCGACAACGCGATCAAATATTCGACCGACTCGACCTCCAGGCCTACGGTTCGCGTGACGCTGGAGCGTGTCGGTAGCGAGATCAGACTTGCCGTCTCCGACAACGGCCAGGGCATTCCCGACGATGTCGACCGCGCCAGGGTGACCGAGCGTTTCGTGCGGCTGGAAAAGAGCCGCTCGCAGCCGGGTTCCGGCCTTGGCTTGAGCCTCGCCAAGGCGATCGTGACGTTCCACAATGGACGGCTTGAGCTTCTGCCCGGCAATCCCGGATTGTCCGTCGTCATGAGTTTTCCCGGGCGGGAGGATCGCTGATGGTGGCGAGGATGGCAGTGCGACGCCTCGAAACGGACAGGCTGTTGAAGCCGACGATAAAGCTCGTTCCGCTGGATGCAAGCCGCGCAAGGCAGGAATTGTCGGAGATCGCCGACGCCGCGCGGCAAAAAGAACTGCCGCGACTGGCGAAATTCTTGGCAGGCAAGGGGGTCGTCCAGGATTTCCTCGCCGCCGTGTTCGACCTGTCGCCGTTCCTGCGCGATACCGCGCGCCGCCGGCCGCGGATACTCGATGCGCTTTTCGACGAGGCCATCGAGGCGCGGCTATCATCGATCGGCGCCGCGGTCGACAAGGCAGCACGCGTACAGGCCGTCTCCGAAAGCAGCCTGATGATGGAGCTGCGCCAATGCAAGGCGGAGGCGCATTTCCTGATCGCCTTGGCCGATCTCGCCGGCGAAGCCGAGACCTCGCTGACGGTGCGGCGACTGAGCGACCTTGCCGACGCCTGCACGCGTGCGGCTGTCGATTTCCTGCTCCGCGACGCGCATGAGCAAGGCAAGCTCCGATTGCCGGATCCCAAAAATCCGGCGCGACGCTCGGGCTGGATCCTGCTCGGCATGGGCAAGCTTGGCGCCCACGAGCTGAACTTCTCCTCCGACATTGACCTCGTCGTCTTCTTCGACCCCGATGCGCCTGCCGTCGTCGATCCGCTCGATGCCACCGAGCTGTTTTCGCGCCTGACCCGCCGGCTGGTCCGCATTCTCCAGGACCGCACCGAGCACGGTTACGTCTTCCGCACCGATCTCCGGCTTCGTCCCGATCCCGGCTCGACGCCGCTGGCGATCCCGGTCGAGGCGGCGCTGCGCTACTATGAGGCGCGCGGCCAGAACTGGGAGCGCGCCGCCATGATCAAGGCGCGCCCGGTGGCCGGCGATCTTGCCGCCGGCGCCGCGTTCCTGAAGGAGCTGCAGCCCTATATCTGGCGCAAATACATGGACTATGCGGCGATCGCCGACGTCCACTCGATCAAGCGCCAGATCCACGCCCACAAGGGCCATGGCGAGGTCGCGGTCAAAGGCCACAACGTCAAGCTCGGCCGCGGCGGCATTCGCGAGATCGAGTTCTTCGTCCAGACCCAGCAGCTCATCGCCGGCGGCCGCTTTCCCGAATTGCGCGGCCGCGAGACCGTACCGATGCTCGGCGAGCTTTCCGCGCGCGCCTGGATCACCGCCGATGCGCGCGATGCGCTCACCAGGCAATACTGGTTCCTGCGCCGCGTCGAGCATGCCATCCAGATGGTTGCCGACGAGCAGACGCATATCCTGCCGGAGGACGAAGAGGGGCTGGAGCGCGTCGCCCGCATGCTGGGCTTTGCCGATGCGGCAGGCTTTGCCGAAACGTTCCGCGCGGCGCTGCACCAGGTCGAGCGCCACTATGCAGCGCTGTTCGAAACCGCGCCGGAGCTTTCGGCCGGCATCGGCAATCTGGTCTTTACCGGCGACGTCGACGATCCCGATACCTTGCAGACCTTGCAGCGGCTCGGCTTCCAGCGGCCGAGCGACATCTGCCGGGTTATCCGCGGCTGGCACTTCGGCCGCTACCGCGTCACCCGGTCGGCGGAAGCGCGCGAGCGGCTGACCGAACTGACGCCGGCGCTGCTGCAAGCCTTCGGCCAGACGCGGCGGGCGGACGAGGCAGTGATCCGCTTCGACGAATTCCTTGCCGGCCTGCCTGCCGGCATCCAGCTGTTTTCGCTGCTGCAGTCGAATCCGGCTTTGCTGAAGCTGATGGCGACTATCATGGGCGCGGCACCGCGGCTGGCCGCCATCATCACGCGCCGGCCGCATGTCTTCGATGGGCTGCTCGATCCGGCGCTGCTGAGCGAACTGCCAAACCGCGCCTAT
Organism: Mesorhizobium sp. M0019; assembly: GCF_040323975.1. NCBI lineage: Bacteria > Pseudomonadati > Pseudomonadota > Alphaproteobacteria > Hyphomicrobiales > Phyllobacteriaceae > Mesorhizobium > Mesorhizobium sp. M0019. Next base: position 37,332 of record NZ_JAMYVK010000036.1, read on the forward strand.
CTGTCGGCGCGCCTTGCCGCCTTCCTCGAAGGCGACAGAGCCTATGAAGACGTGCTCGACCGGCTGCGCATCTTTGCTTCGGAGCAAAAATTCCTGATCGGCGTCAGGCTGCTTGCCGGGTCGATCGACCCGCCGCGCGCCGGCCGCGCTTTTTCCGATCTCGCCGACCTGACCATCGAGGCGGCATTGCAGGCGGTGATGGCGGAATTCGCTTTGCGTCATGGCTATATTGCCGGCGGCCGGGTCGCGCTGCTCGGCATGGGCAAGCTCGGCAGCCGCGAACTGACGGCGGGCTCCGACGTCGACCTCATCCTGCTCTACGATCACGACGCCGATGCGGAGGAGTCCGACGGCGACAAGCCGCTTGCCCCGTCGCATTACTGCAGCCGGCTGACACAGCGGCTGATCGCCGCCGTTTCGGCGCCGACCGCCGAGGGCGTGCTCTACGAGCTCGACCTTCGCCTGCGGCCGTCCGGCAACAAGGGGCCGGTGGCCACCCATGTCGACGCCTTCAAGAAGTATCAGCGCCAGGAAGCCTGGACATGGGAGCACATGGCGCTGGCGCGCGCCCGCACGATCGGCGGCGATGCCGAGCTCTGCCGCGAGGTCGAGGGAGAAGTTGCCGCAGTGCTCGCTCTGCCGCGCGATCCAGCCAAGGTGATGGCCGAGGCATCCGAGATGCGCGCCATGGTCGACAAGGAGAAGCCGCCGCGCGATCCCTGGGACATCAAGCTGATCCCGGGCGGCCTCATCGATCTCGAATTCATTGCCCAGGTTGCGCTGATCACCGGAAAGATCGAGGCAGGCCGCAGGGCCACCGGCACGGCTGAGGTCCTGTCGCGCCTGGCGCCGGATTTCGCCAGCGCCCAGGTCAGGCAGGAACTGGTGGATGCCTATTCGCTCTATCTGGCGCTGACCCAGATGATACGGCTTTGCCTCACCGGCGCGTTCGAACGCGACGACGTTCCGCCAGGGCTTTCGGATCTGCTTCTGGCCGTCACCGACCTGCCGGATTTCGGGGTGCTTGAAGCGCATCTCGGGGAGACGTCGCAGAAGGTCATAAAGGATTTCGACCTTCTGCTTCGTGCGAAACAACCGTGACGGCAACCAGCCGTACGGGCGAGAGCATCGGGCCCAAAATTGCGACCTGCTTTGGGAGGTTCCGATGTTCAATCAAAGAGATAGAGCGGGGGATTGAAGGTCCGCCGCTCTAGCATCGGGGGTGACGATGCAACAGGAGAAGACCATGAGAAAGACGACCAGACTTGCACTCGTTTTCGCAGCCCTGGCCGGCGCCGTCGGCACCGCTGCCTATGCAGACGAGCACTCCGGGGCCGGGCCGCGCGACGGCATGATGATGCGCCTCGGCAAGGTCATGAACGACAATGACGGCACCATCACCTTCGACCAGTTCTCCGACGCCATGAACGCGCGGCTGAAGAAGATGGTCGCTGACAATGGCGGCAAGCTGACCGTGGCACAGCTCGCCGACGCGCTGGAGAAAGCACGCTTCGAGCAGATGGCCAGGCGCATCATCGCCCGTTACGACACCAAGGGCGACGGCACGCTGACCGCCGATGGCATCACAAGCCGCCAGAAGAAGGTCTTCGCCATGCTCGACCGTGACAATGACGGGAAAATCGAGAAGAACGAACTGCCGAAAGGTCCCGGCGGTCACCGCCAATGGGACGGCGAGGGCAATGATGGCACTGACGGTATGCAGTGAGAATTGATAACGCTCCGGCGGTGCGAGCCGCCGGAGACTTATGTGCGCGTCGACGCCTGAATCACCAGATCGGCCCAACTGCGAACGGACGGTGTTTCCACCGCATTCAGCTACTCTGTTCGCCGAGTCCGGTGCAGGGCGCGGCTTGTGTGGACCTGCAAAATCCGGTCGCGCAGATGGGCATAGAAGCGCGGCGGCAGCATGCCGTAATCAAAGCGGGACGGCTTCGTCCCTGGAATGGGCCTCAAATCGGGACCCGGCCAAAGGAATTCATTGATCTCGGTCACGATGATCCATGACGGCATATCGTCGAGACCGAGGTGGGTTTTGAGTGGCGCAGGTATTTCTATTGCATCCGCATGATCAGCCGGAGCTGAGTGGGTAATCGGAACCACCGTTACAACTTCACGCCCCTCCACGATGTGACGGGCGGCGACAATTGCGCAGGGCCGGCTCTTGCGGGCTTCCTCCGCGCCTTTTTTGTTTTCTCTCGCCCAGAGATAGGAATAGGAAATCACCAGACCGGGGACAGGTTTTGGGAGGCTCACGGTGTCCAGTCTTTGAGCATTGCATCAAGTCCGGCGTATTGGGTCGGGACGGCGCTTTCGCCGATGGCGTTCAGCGTCTCGTCGTCCAATTCCTCGACCGGGCGGGCGACCCGTCCTCTGACCAAAACCTCGAACATAGCCGCTGACAGGAGTACTGTATGGGTCCGCCCATTCTTTGTGATTGCAACCGGCGTGCGCTGGGCGGCATCCTGAAAGCGTCCGACATTCTGCTGGAATTCCGTTGAAGTCACTCGCATCACAAGCCCTCCTTTCTTTATCTAAAATAGATAAAATAGATAGACTTATCAAGGGAAAGTTCTCGCGTTGCCGGGCGGCGCGCAAGCGCATGTTCGACTGATCATGCTGGGCCTGGTCACGAAGTCATTCAGGCAGCGGCCCTGACCGCCTGCGCGGCTTTCTTGATCGGGATGCGTACCGAGACGATCGTTCCGACGCTTTCGGTCGAGCGGATCTTCAACGCGCCACCCTGAAGCTCGGCCAGCGAGCGCGAGATGGCGAGGCCGAGGCCGGAGCCGGCATGGCTCTTGGAGAACTGGTTTTGCACCTGTTCGAATGGCCGCCCGAGCTTGCTCAGCGCCGCCTTCGGGATGCCGCAGCCATTGTCCTCGATCGTCAGGATCAGCGCGCTGGAAATGCTGCGGGCTCTGACCGAGATGTGGCCGCCTTGCCCGGTGAACTTCACCGCATTGGACAGAAGGTTGATGAGGATCTGCTTGATCGCCCTGCGGTCGGCGAACAGCGTCAGCGAATCGGCGATGCGGGTTTCGACGGTGATCGACTTTTCCGCCGCCTGCAGAGAAACGACGCGAACCGTCTCCCTGATGAGCGGGCAGAGATCGATTTCTTCCTGATCCAGGGCGAACTGGCCGGCCTCGATCTTCGACATGTCGAGGATGTCATTGATCACACCGAGAAGATATTTGCCGCTGCCGTTGATGTCGGTGGCATACTCTTCGTAGCGCGGCGAACCCAGCGGCCCGAACAGCCGCCGTTCCATCAGTTCCGAGAAGCCGATGATCGCGTTGAGCGGGGTGCGCAACTCGTGCGACATGTTGGCCAGGAATTCGGATTTGGCCCGGTTTGCCGCTTCGGCGCGCTCGGTTTCCTTCATGTATTTGCGATTGAGTTCGACGAGCTCACGAGCCCGTTCTTCTTCCGCGCGGCGGGCAAGGCTGAGGTCATGGATTGTCGCCATCAGCCGGCGCTCGCTGTCGACCAGCTTCTCCTGGTGCAGCTTGATCTGGGTGATGTCGGAGCCGACAGAGACGGTACCGCCGTCCCTTGTCCGCAACTCGTTCACCTGCAGCCAGCGGCCGTCGGCAAGCTGGCGCTCGAAGGTCACGCCTCCCTGCGGTCCGTTGGTATTGGCAAGCCGCCGCTCCGAGGCGAAGGCCAGCATGCGTTCCTCCAGAACGGCGCGCGGAGCGCCCGGCATCACGTCGCGATCCAACAGGCCGTTGTCCTGCTGGTATTTGGAATTGCACATGATCAGGCGCTCGGACGAATCCCACAGCACGAAAGATTCGTTGATGTTTTCGATGGCCGTCCTCAGGCGCAGGTCCGCCGCTTCGGAGCGCAGGGCCAGATGCCGCTGCTCGGTGACGTCGACGGCGATGCCGATCAGCTGGATCTCCGGCGCTTCCGGGTCGATAACGTGTGCTCGTGCGCGCATCCAAACCCATTGCCCGTCGGCATGGCGCATCCGGAACACCTGGTCGATATGGTCGATCTCGCGTGCGACGATCCTGTTGGCGAGTTCGAACAAATCGCCGTCCTCGGGATGAATGATTTCATCGACTTCGCCGAACGACAGCATCGTGTCACAAGGCTCGTAGCCCAGCATGTCGTACATCGAGCGCGACCAGTACATCTTGCCGCGCACCATGTCCCAATCCCACAGGCCGCAGCGGCCGCGCACCAGCGCCATGTCGATGCGCTGGTGGGCTTCGAGATAGATGCGATCGGCGGCCTGGGCGCGCGCCGCCTGGCCGAAATAGGCGTAGAGGATGATGATCAGCACGCCGGCCGTCAGCACGAACAGCGTGACGTTGAGCGAGACCGTCTTGCGCCAGGCGTCAAAAACTGCCTCCTGCGGCACGAACGCTGCCGCGGCACCCCTTCGGGCATTCGCCAGGCTCACTGCCGCGTACCAGTCCTGTCCGCCGATGTTGACCTCCATTACCCCGGCGCGGTCGCCGAACATGAACAGCGGCTGCCCGCCCTGCACGACGCCATCGAGCGATCGCCCCTCCCAGTGCATCGACTGCGGCGATACGGCAATGATCTTGAAGGCGCTATCGGTGATCGCCAGTACGTGGCTTCGGCCCATCGCGCCCTGACGACCGGTGCTCTCCAGCAGGTCCTGGATCGCGCCGGGCGCGGAAACCATGGTCGCGTCGGCGATCGAACTGGCCAGTTGGCCGGCGGCCAGCGCAAGGATCGCCTTGGCGTCGCGCTCGATCTCGTCGCGCTCGTTCATCAGCGACAGAAAGCGCAGTACTGCGATGATCAACAGAAACATGATGATGAGGGCCGGGATCGATCGCCGCAACAGCGGCTCGGCTGCCAGCAGCCGTCGGTAGGCAGGTTCGGCGATGAGCCGCGTATTGCCCGCGAGACCGTCGCTTCGCGCCTCGCGACGCTCAAACGCCGTCCCGCCGGGCGCGCCCCACGCGTCCGCCTTCGCCATAAATGGCACTCCCCGATTTTCTGTCCCGCTTGACGATCCGGCAACGCCGCACTTCCGAATCGTCACTAAAGAATCAAAGGTGATTCGCCTTGTCCAGAGGCGCGGCGAAAAAAGATTAAAAATCGACTAAAATAATGGGGTTTTCGGGTGGTCTTCCCTTTTTCCCACAAGGGGAGAACGGGAGGTCGCTTACGCCAGGGTGCGCTCGACGATGTCTCGCAAATCGGCCGACAGCTTCTCGGTATTGGCGATCGAAAGCAACGCCTCCCTTGCCTTGGCCTGCCGCACCGGTTCGAGCGAGCGCCACGACCTGAGCGCCGTCGCCAGCCTGGCGGCCACCTGCGGGTTGCGTTTTTCGACCTGCAGCACCGTTTCGACGAAAAGCCGGTAGCCTTGGCCGTCGGCGCGATGGAAGCCGGTCTGGTTGGCGCTGGAAAACGTACCGATGAGTGCCCGTACCCGGTTCGGGTTGGCCATCGAGAACGCCGGGTGGCTGGTCAAGGCGCGCACCGCGTCCACGGTTTGCGGGCCGGGCACGCTGGCCTGGGTCTGGAACCATTTGTCCATGACCAGCGGATCGGTTGCATATTTCGCCTCGAAATCGGCCAGTGCCTTGGTCGCCTCAGGTGAGCCATGGTGACGGTGCGCAAGAACGGTCAACGCCGCGGCACGATCCGTCATGTTGGTCGCCGATTGGAAGTGCCCGGCAGCGAGTCCCGCACCTCCCGGCAGCAAGGAGAGATAGTCCAGCAGGACATTGCGCAGCGCCCGCCCCCCGGCACTGGCCGCGTCCGGGCTGAACGGGCCATTGTCGGCGAGCCGATCGTAAAGTTTGGAGAATATCTCGCGGTTGGCCTCGGCGATCGCAACTGCCAGCGCCTCGCGCGCCGCGAAAATGGCGTCGGGGTCGATGTTCTTGCCGATGTCGCGGGCGATATCGGCCTCGCCGGGCAGCGCCAGGGCCAGTGCCCGATAGGCGGGTTCGAGTGCTTCGTCGCCGGCTGTCTTGCCGGCAAGCTCGGTCAGCCGGGCGCTGATCTCGGTTGGCCTGTGGTCCAGGATCTGGCGGAAACCGGCAATCAGCGCATCAGTCAAAAGCGTGTTGAACGACTGCCAGCGCGAGAAGGCGTCGCTGTCGTGGCCAGCCAGAAAAAACTGGTCGTCGGGCCGCTGCTCGACCGAAAGCGTCACCGGCGCCGAAAAGCCGCGGTTGAGCGACATGGCCGGACGCTCGACAATCCCGGAAAACCTGACGACATGGCGGCGTTTGCGGATATGGATGACACCGTCCTCGACATTCGCCCCTTCGACGCCGCTATGGGCTATCGCCTCGCCATCGGCGCCAACCAGGCCGAAGGCAAGCGGAATGTGCATCAGCCGCTTGCGGCTTTCCGCCGGTGTTGGCGGCACCGACTGCTCGATTTCGAGCGTGAATTCCCGCGCCGCCGGATTATACGCCGAACTGACGGTCAGGTTCGGGGTACCGGCCTGATGATACCACAGCGAAAACTGCGACAGGTCGCGACCTGAGACGTCTTCGAACACTTTGATGAAGTCTTCGATCGTCGCCGCCTGGCCGTCGTGACGTTCGAAATAGAGGTCCATGCCGGCGCGGAACGTCTCGGCGCCGAGGATGGTATGGATCATGCGCACGACTTCCGAGCCTTTTTCGTAGACCGTCGCCGTGTAGAAATTGTTGATCTCGCGGTAGCGGCGAGGCCGGACCGGATGCGCCAGCGGCCCTTGGTCCTCGGGAAACTGATGGGCGCGCAGCGTACGCACCTCGGCGATGCGCTTGACGGCGCGCGAGCGCTGATCGGCCGAGAATTCGTGGTCGCGGAAAACCGTCAGCCCTTCCTTCAGGCAAAGCTGGAACCAGTCGCGGCAAGTGATTCTGTTACCTGTCCAATTGTGGAAATACTCATGCGCGATGATGGCTTCGATATTGGCGAAATCGGCGTCGGTCGCAGTTTCCTGGTCGGCAAGAACGTACTTGTCGTTGAAGATGTTGAGGCCCTTGTTCTCCATTGCGCCCATATTGAAGTCGGACACGGCGACGATGTTGAAGACATCGAGGTCGTATTCGCGGCCGAATGCCTCCTCGTCCCATTTCATTGACCGTTTCAAAGCGTCCATGGCGTAGCCGGGGAGCCTCTCCTTGCCCGGTTCGACATAGATTCCGAGCTCGACCTTGCGGCCAGACAGGGTGACAAAACTGTCCGAGATCTTGCCGAGGTCGCCCGCCACCAGCGCAAACAAATAGGACGGCTTGGGGAAGGGGTCGTGCCAGACCGCATAGTGCCAGCCGCCGGCAAGCTCGCCGCCACCGGCCGGGTTGCCGTTGGACAAAAGCAGCGGCGCCTCACGGCGCTGAGCTTCGATGCGGACCGTATAGACCGACAGGATGTCGGGACGGTCGAGGAAATAAGTGATGCGGCGAAAGCCTTCGGCCTCGCATTGTGTGCAATAGACGTCGCTCGAGCGATAGAGGCCCATTAGCGCCTCGTTCTGCGCCGGCGCCAACACGGTTTCAATTCTCAGCTGGAAGCACCTTGTCGCAGGGGGGCTGATGATTGTCAGTTGATCGGGCGTGGCGAGAAAATCCGCAGGGCTCGGTTCCTGGCCGTCGATGGCGATGCTGCGGAGCGTCAGCCCGTCGCCATCCAGCACCAGTGGCACCGACGCCGCAATCCCGTCGCGGCGTTCGACCGTCAGCACGGCGGTCACATGCGTTGCTTCAGGCGAAAGGCGGAAAGTCAGGCTGGTTTCCGGAATGAGATAATCACTGGGGCGATAGTCTTCGAGCTTGAAGACCTGGCCGGTATCTGTGCGCATTCCTTGATTTTTCCTGTCGATCCGGGAGCGGCGGGCGGGTCCGCTGGTCCAAATAATTTGAAGTCTGCGCTCTTTACACGAAACGTTCCCTCGACAAAACTGCAGCGACGTCATTTCAGGCGATCATTTCCCAAGCATCATCGCGAGGCTTCCATGACCGTCGTCACGCCGAAATTCGGAACGAGCGCCTCTGTGTTGCCTCGCGAGGATATGGCCTTCATCAAGGGCGCGCGGGAGGCGAGTACGATCGGGTCGACGCCTGCCGCGCTCAATGCGGTGACCGACGCGCTCTACCGCACCTACGGTATCAGGCATATCGACATGCCGGCAACGCCGGCGTGCATCTGGGCGGCGATCGAGGAAGCAAAAGGGGCGTGACAGCCAGACCGGATTTGCCAGTGCTTGCAGCTGGCGATCTTGCCGGCGAGCACAGCACGCTGACCGGGATCTTGCTCAAGATCGTATCGGTGGCGGTCTTCGTCGGCATGTCGTCCTGCATCAAGGCGGCAGGCACCGTGCCGGCGGGCCAGATCGTCTTCTTCCGCTCCTTCTTTGCCATTTTTCCGATCATCGCCTTCCTCGCCTTCCAGGGAAAACTCGGAACCGCCTTTTCGACAAAGCGCCCGCTCAACCACATTGCGCGCGGCGTCGTCGGTGTCTGTGCCATGGGGCTCGGCTTCTTCGCGCTGACGCGGCTGCCGCTGCCGGAGGCGATCACACTGAACTACGCGCAGCCGCTGCTGGTCGTGGTGTTCAGTTCGATCTTCCTCGGCGAAGCCATCCGCATCTATCGCTGGAGTGCGGTTGCCGTCGGCCTGGTCGGGGTGCTGATCATCTCGTGGCCGGAACTGACGCTGCTCAGTTCGGGCGCTGCCCTTGGCGATCAGGAGGTGCTTGGCGTCATCGGCGCCCTCATCGCCGCGGCGATCTCGGCCATCGCCATGCTCCTGGTTCGCAACCTCGTCCAGAGCGAGCGGACGGCGACCATCGTGCTGTGGTTTTCGGTAACCGCGAGCGTCATGGCGCTGCTTTCGCTGCCATTCGGCTGGCAGGCGCTGACGCCAGCACAGGCGGGGCTTCTGATTGCCGCGGGTTTTTGCGGCGGGCTTGGCCAGATCCTGATGACCTCGGCCTATCGCCATGCCGAGGCTTCCGTCGTAGCACCTTTCGAATACACTTCGATGATCCTCGGCGTCGTCGTCGGCTATCTGGTCTTTGGCGACGTCGCCACGATCAACATGCTGGTCGGCGGCATGATCGTGGTTGCGGCGGGGATTTTCATCATCTGGCGCGAGCGCCAGCTGGGTCTCGAACGCACCCGCACCCGCAAGGCCGTCGCGCCGGAAGGGTGATCAGCCCGCTGCGTCGGTCCGCTCTTTCGCCAGCCGCATCAGCACCGCCCGCGTCTGCTCGTCGGCGGGGAAAAAAGATTCGATCGCCAGCTCCGACAGCGTCACGTCGAGCGGCGTGCCGAACACGGTGATGGTGCTGATGAACGACAGCACCGCGTCGCCATGGGCAAGCTTGAGCGGATGGACAATCGCGTTCGGTTCGACCGGCGCCGGCCGGCTGCTTTTAAGGCCGGACGGATAGGCCCGAAGCTCGCGCTCGAGCTCGACCAGAACCGGATCGGCGGCAGCGTCGTTCTGCCGCTTCAGCCGCTCCAGAAGATGCGTCCGCCATTCCGCAGGGTTGACGATGCGCGGCGCGATGCCGCCGGGATGCAGGCTGAGGCGCAACACGTTGACCGGCGGCTTCAGCAGGGAGGCGTCGGCGACATTGGCGAGGAACGGGCCGATGGCGGCGTTCGCCGACACCAGGTTCCAATGCCGGTCCACGGCAAGCGCCGGGAACGGCTCGTGCGCCTTGAGCACGGTCTCGACCGCCGCCATCGCCGGTGCCATCGAGGCATCGTCAAGTGGTCGTTCGCTGAAGCTCGGGGCAAAGCCGGCGGCCAGCAGCAGCTGGTTGCGCTGCCTGAGCGGGATCGAGAGCTGCTCTGCCAGATGCAACACCATATCACGCGAGGGTGCGGCGCGGCCGCTTTCCACGAAACTCAGATGCCGCTGCGAGATCTCGGCCTCCATAGCAAGGTCGAGCTGGCTCATGCGCCGGCGTGTACGCCATTCGCGAATGAGACTGCCGGCGGAAATCTGGGCTGCTGTCATGACGAGATGACTAGGCCGGAAGTGGGCGCATTTCAATTACCTGCTAGGTCATGATGCCGCCCTTCCTTCCTCGCAAGGGGAGGACGGAAGACGCGTTCTGCACCGTTACCCAAGTGCCCGCAACTTCGCCTTCACTTCGAGGAAATCCCGCCACGCCAGCTTCTTGTGCGCCGGCGTTCTCAACAAATAGGCCGGATGCAGGGTCGGCATGGCGGGAATGGCGACGCCAGACGGGGTCGTGTGGACGCGCCAGTTGCCGCGCAGCCGCAATATGCCTTCGGAGGTGTTGAGCAGGGTCTTTGCCGACGGGCCGCCGAGATTGACCAGCACCTTCGGATTGACCAGTTCGATCTGCCGCTCGATGAACGGCCGGCAGATCTCGGTCTCGTGCGGCGTCGGCGTGCGGTTGCCCGGCGGCCGCCAGGGAATCACGTTGGCGATGTAGGCAGATGTCCGGTCAAGACCGATCGCGGCCAGCATGCGGTCGAGCAGCCGGCCCGAGCGGCCGACGAACGGCAAGCCCTCTATGTCCTCGTCGCGGCCCGGTGCTTCGCCGACCAGCATCACCGCGGCAGTCGGATTGCCGTCGGCGAACACCAGGTTCTTGGCGGTGAATTTAAGATTGCAGCCGTCGAATGCCGCCATGTTCTGGCGAAGCTCGTCGAGGCTTGCCGCCGATCTCGCCAGTTGCCGCGCCAACGCCGCCTGCGCCTCGTCGGGCACCGTTGCGGTGGCCGGGGGCGTTCGCACTGCCGGTGCCGTATTCGGTCTCTCGCCCATTTCGGCACGCGACACGCTCGTCGAGCGTTGCTGCGCTGCATCTTCACCGGCCGGCAGAGCGGCAGCCACAGGCACCCGCTCCGGCGGCCTGGCTTCTGCAAACCTGTTTACCGGCTGTTCTTCAAGTGCCTCGTCGACGCCGGCGCTGGCGTAGAAGGCCAGCAGCTCGGCGAGATCGGCTCGGCTAGTGTGGGGGGCGGCAGTCATGGTTTCACATTCGGCCGCGGAGCTTGAATTTGCAAGTTCAGCTCGACGGTATGCGCGGATCCTGCACCAGATAGAACGTCCAGCGCGGCGTGTAGTCGGTGATCAGGAAATAGAAGCTGGCGGTCTTCAGCGGGTCGATCTTGCCGTTCTTGAACAGCAGGCGGTCATACGGTTCGAAATTGCGGTCGAAATCGGCGTAGCTGCTCGACCAGATATTTTCGGGCGTTTTGTTGCGCTGGTCGAACGACAGGCCGTCGCCGAACACGCTCGGCTGGTCGAGGATCTCTTGGAGTTCGAACTGGAACTCGACCCAGGCTTGGCCGCTATTGTTGAGCACGTCGATGCGCATATACATCAGACCATTGGCGAAGTCTCCCGCCTTGCCGAACGGCTGGATCGGCCTTGTCGTGCGAATGGCCAGCGTTACCGGCGTCGCTGAATTCAGCTCTTCGGTGATGACCAGCGGATCCTCCTTCGTGCCGATGCCGGAAGCCCCGGTGATGCGGAAACCGCCGCGCTCGTCGGAAAAGGAATAGGCGCCGGTCGCCCAGACCAGTTGCTGCTCGGCATGGGCATCGAGGGCCGTCAGTGGCAGAAGCGCCAAGAGCGCCGCACGGCAAAACCGGCCGGGCGTGAAAAAAAAGCGCGTCGATGAAAAGCCAGCCGGCCCGAATATGCGCATGGCGGGAAGTATGGCCGATAAGCAAGCCGTCGAACAATTAAAAACATCAGTGCGACATATCTGTGCAAACGGAATAGGATTGAAGATTGATGCTCGTCACCGCGAATCTGTGCGGCAGGACGCGACTTTTTGACGAAATCGGTATTGTCACGTCCGCGCCGGTTTCCCGTCGCTATTTGATGCGCTATGCAGCGCGTGAGCCAGCAAGATGCCGGGAATAGCGAGCCAGTGAGGGATCGATGAGCGATATCGAACGCGAAAGCATGGAATTCGACGTGGTCATCGTCGGCGCCGGCCCGGCCGGCCTCGCCGCCGCGATCCGTCTCAAGCAGGTCAATCCCGAGCTTTCCGTCGTCGTGCTGGAAAAGGGCGGCGAAGTCGGCGCGCACATCCTGTCCGGCGCCGTCGTCGATCCGATCGGCATCGACCGGCTGCTGCCCGGCTGGCGCGAAGAGGAGGGTCATCCCTTCAGGACACCGGTCACCGACGACCATTTCCTGGTTCTCGGCCCCGCCGGTTCGTTCCGTCTGCCCAATATCCTCATGCCGCCGCTGATGAACAATCACGGCAACTATATCGTCTCGCTCGGCAATGTCTGCCGCTGGCTGGCGACCAAGGCCGAGGCGCTGGGCGTCGAGATCTATCCGGGCTTTGCCGCGGTCGGCCTGCTCTACAACGAGGCCGGTGCGGTCACCGGCGTCGTCACCGGCGACATGGGCGTCGAGAAGGACGGCACGCATGGTCCGGGCTTTGCGCCGGGCATGGCGCTGATGGGCAAATATGTCTTGATCGGCGAGGGCGCGCGCGGCTCGCTGGCCAAGCAACTGATCGCCAAACACCACCTTTCCGACGGTCGTGAGCCCGGAAAATACGGCATCGGCCTCAAGGAACTCTGGCAGATCAAACCGGAAAACCACCGGCCCGGCCTTGTCCAGCATTCCTTCGGCTGGCCGCTCGATATGAAGACCGGCGGCGGCTCCTTCCTCTACCATCTCGAGGACAACCAGGTGGCAGTCGGCTTCGTCGTTCACCTGAACTACAAGAACCCCTATCTGTCGCCCTTTGACGAGTTCCAGCGCTTCAAGACCCATCCGGCGATCCGCGGCACCTTCGAGGGTGCCAAGCGGCTGGGCTACGGTGCCCGCGCCATCACCGAAGGCGGCTGGCAGTCGGTGCCGAAACTGTCCTTTCCCGGCGGTGCGCTGATCGGCTGCGCGGCCGGCTTCGTCAACGTGCCGCGCATCAAGGGCTCGCACAATGCCGTGCTCTCCGGAATGCTGGCGGCCGAGCATGTCTGTGATGCGATAGCCGCCGGCCGCACCAATGACGAGCTGGCCTCCTACGAGGCCACCTGGCGCGCCACCGATATCGGCAAGGACCTGAAGAAAGTGCGCAACGTCAAGCCGCTATGGTCGCGCTTCGGCACCATTGTCGGCGTCGGCCTTGGCGGCCTCGACATGTGGCTGAACACGCTGTTCGGCTTCTCGCCCTTCGGCACGATGAAGCACGGCAGGGCCGACTACGCGACGCTGGAACCGGCCGCCGCGCACCAGAAGATCGCCTACCCGAAGCCGGACGGGGTGCTGACCTTCGACCGGCTGTCGTCGGTGTTCCTGTCCAACACCAACCACGAGGAGAACGAGCCGGTGCATCTGCTCGTCGCCGACATGGACCTGCAGAAGCGCTCCGAGCATGACGTCTATGCGGGGCCCTCGACGCGTTACTGCCCGGCCAGCGTCTACGAATGGGTCGACAAGGATGGCAATGCCGCCGCCGATCCTGCGGCCAAGGATGTGCGCTTCGTCATCAACGCGCAGAACTGCGTGCACTGCAAGACTTGCGACATCAAGGACCCGAACCAGAACATAAATTGGGTGCCGCCACAGGGCGGCGAGGGCCCGGTCTACCAGAACATGTAAGTCACAAGGTTTGCTCCGGACTAAACAAGATGAGGAGCAGCGCAACCGTAGGATTGTTGAATAAACCGCCTGCCTGTGTTTCCTTTCTGCGGCGACAGGGAGGAAGGAAAAATGCGCCTGGCAGTTCTGACGAGCGTTGTGGCGATCGGGGCATTGTGCGCCCCTGCAGCCTTGGCCGGCACTAAGGTGCTGGTCAAGACACGAACTTACAGCATTGCCGGAACCACCGGCGCGGCCCTGATCGAGGCCATGGATCGCAGTGGGCCGAAGCACGGCTTCATGACCCACGCCATCGCGCAGACCGGCTACAGCGTCGATGATTGGACCTTCGACGCCCATCGGGAAAACGGCGTCTGCCGCCTGCGCCAGGCCAACGGGACGCTCAATCTCTTCTATACCTATCCCAAACTAGTCTCAGCCACGTCGCCTGCGCTGCAGAAGCGCTGGAAGCGGTTCTTCGCTGGCGTCCGCGCCCATGAAGAGACCCATGGCCGCATCGCCAGACAGATGATGCGGGCCACCGAAAAGTCGGTTCGAGGGCTGACAGTCGGTGATGACCCGCACTGTTTCGAGGCACGTCGCGAGGCAAAGCGCCGGATCAATGCCATCTATGCCGAATACGAGGCAAAGCAGATCGCCTTCGATGCGCACGAGCATCGCGACGGCGGCCCTGTCGAGCACCTCATCCGCGCTTTTGTAGGCCAGTAATAAGCCAGGTCGAGATTGGACTGCGGATTTTCAGCTTCGCGTCCCGCCAGGCAGCGCCGCAAGCGCGGTCGCCGTCTGGTGCTCGTCGAGCGGCTTTTGTTCATCCGACCGTAGCGAAAACTCCACCAGCACCGGCAGATGGTCTGAGCCGGTGTCCTCAAGGGTCGACGCCGAACGGATAACGATGGCGCCCTTGCTGAAAACCTGGTCGATCGGCAGTCCGGCGAAGCGCAGGAAATCCGGCAGCCTTCTGTAGAGCCAGGTCGGCCCGACCGACGGCATTACAGTCAGCTTGCCAAGCGATGCGACGCGCCGGACGGCGGCGCTCCATGGCGCTGCGTTGCAGTCGCCTGCCAGGATCGACGTCTCGCCAAGCGAGGCGATTTCGTCAGACAACCCTCCAATCTGCCGTGATTGGTTGTGCGGCCATGGCCAGGTGAGGTGGATGGCGGCGACATCGACGTCGGTTCCGCCGAAATCGACCGTGGCGATCGCCATCGCGCCGCGGCTGTCGCAGTGCGGCTCCGTGCCTATGGCAAACGGTCGTCTGGACAGCAGCGCAACGCCGAACACGCCATTGGGATATGGGCAGAGGATCCGGTGGGGATAGGCGCCGGATAGCAGCCCAAGCTTTGCCTTCCACATCTCGGACACCTCGTCGAGGGTGATCACATCAGGCTGGGTCCGGCCGATCAGCGACAGCACCTGCTCAGGCGTTGGATTGTTGAACCTGAGGTTCATCTGCAGCAGGCGGTAGACTGGCTCGTCACCGGGTTTGGCTTCGTAGCCGGCCTGCACCTGCCATAGCCGCGAAAGCGGCAAGGCATTCGACGTAGTGGCAAAGGAGGCTATCGCAAACAGCAATGCGGCCGCGGCCTGCAGGCGAAACGAGGTGGCGAGCAGCGGCAGCGCGCAAAGCGCCATCAGCACCGAAAAATGGACGCGGAAATGAGCAAAGGAATCGAGGGCCGGATGCAGCGAGCCGAAGAACCCGGCCACCAGCGCGGCCGAGAGTGCAAGCATTGCGACGAATGCCAGCGCAACCGTCATGTCCCGAACACGTGCCATCGCTTTGTCTATCGGCAGAAATGCGGCTCAATCAAGATGACGAAATGTCCTGACCCGGACCGACACATGCGATTCGGCATTTACTGGAAGGCCGTTTCCGAAAAGCTCCTGAGCTTGCGCGAATGCAGTCGCTCCATCGGCATTTCAGCCAGCTTCTCCATCGCCCTGATGCCGATGGTCAGGTGCTGCGCCACTTGCCGCTTGTAGAACTCGGTCGCCATGCCGGGCAGCTTCAATTCGCCATGCAGCGGCTTGTCGGATACGCAAAGCAGCGTGCCATAGGGAACCCGGAAGCGGAAGCCGTTGGCAGCGATCGTCGCCGATTCCATATCGAGCGCGATCGCCCGCGACTGCGACAGCCGCTGCACCGGCCCGCGCTGGTCGCGCAGCTCCCAATTGCGGTTGTCGATAGTGGCGACGGTGCCAGTGCGCATGATGCGCTTGAGATCGTATCCGGAAAGCCCGGTGACCTCGGCGACCGCTTCCTGCAGCGCCACCTGGATTTCGGCTAGCGGCGGGATCGGCACCCAGACCGGAAGATCGTCGTCGAGGACATGGTCTTCTCGTACATAGGCATGGGCCAGCACATAATCCCCGAGCGCCTGCGTGTTGCGCAGGCCGGCGCAATGGCCGAGCATCACCCAGGCATGCGGCCGGAGCACCGCAATATGGTCGGTGATCGTCTTGGCGTTGGAAGGCCCAACGCCGATATTGACCATGGTGATGCCGCCATGATTCGGCTTCTTCAGATGATAGGCCGGCATCTGCGGCAGGCGAGGGGGCGCAGCACCCTCACCGGGCGCGCCGTCCCCTGCTTTGGTCACGATGTTGCCCGGCTCGACGAACTCGACATATCCGTCACCGCCATTGGCCATCAATTCGCGTGCACGGGCGACGAATTCGTCGATATAGAATTGGTAGTTGGTGAACAGCACGAAGTTCTGGAAATGCTGGGGGCTGGTCGCCGTATAATGCGACATCCGGTGCAGCGAATAGTCGATCCGTTGCGCGGTGAACGGCGCCAGCGGCCGTGCCTCGCCCAATGCCACTTCGAACGTGCCGTTGGCGATCTGGTCGTCGGTGCCGTCGAGATCTGGCACGTCGAACAGGTCACGGATCGGCCGTTTGATGCGTTCGGCAGCAGCGCCGTCGACATGGGTGCCTTCGAGGAAGGCGAAATGCAGCGGGATGGGAGTGGTCGATTCCGAAACCGTGACCGGAACGCCGTGGTTGCGCATGATCAGCCGAAGCTGTTCGGTGAGGTAGCTTTCGAAAAGAGCAGGCTGGGTGATGGTGGTTGAGAAATGCCCCGGCGTCGGCATGTGGCCATAGGCCTGCCGCGAGTCGATTTGCGTGAAGGAACTCGTGGTGACGCCGATCTCCGGATAGAAAGCCCGGTAGCGTTTGTTGTTGTCGCCGCCCGCGGCGAGCGCGGCAAATGAATCGCGCAGGAACTTGGTGTTGCGGTCGTAAAGCACCTGTAGGGCCGCGACGGCCTTCTTGGCGTCGTTGAAGCTCTGCCGGCCAAACGGCTCCGGCGTGACCACCGATTCAATGGCTTGGGGATAGATTCGCTTTTCCATGACCCAATATAGAGAGTTGGACGCGCGGTTGGGAGGGGGTAAGGCGGCCTCAATACGCGCTGTCGGCGTTTTTCGGTCTGCTAACCGCGCTGCAGGCTAACCAGCAGCACAAAGCCGAGGCCTGACTTCCTCAACGCAGGCGCCTCGATCGTCGAGCCGGCATTGGTGCGCATCGTCGGCACCGCCAGTACCGGTACCGAAAGAACAGTCAGGATGAGCGCCGCGCGCGGCAGCAGCCGAAGCGTCTTGAGGGTGTTGGCGGCGAGGCGGTTCATTGGCGTTTTGCTTTTCTCTAAAGGTTCAGCTCTTTGTCGGGTTCAGTGGCGAAGCTGGTTCGGGCAACCGAGCCGGCAGGAAATGGCGACGTCCCAGGCGCGGGCCGGGCGGCCGGCTTCGGCGACAAGGACGGCGAACAACATGCCGAACAGGCTCATCAGCAGGCAGACGATGGTGAAGCGGCGGGCAAGCATTGCGCGGTGTCTCCTTCAACACGCATGACAATGCCTTGCCCAGGGTGAACCGGCTCTGATCCCGGCGTTCATCTGGGGTTCAAAAATGGTTGATGATCTCTGAGAGGGTCCGCTTTGAGTGCAGCGACCCATGGCGACGCCATGGCTGCGAGACCGATAACATGAAAACGGGGCCGACTGGCCCCGCTCACCCCGGCAGGAAGGGCACGATCAGAGCTTGTGCCAGGTCTGGCTCTTGCAGATCAGCCCGCCGAGCACGCAGCCGCTCATCTTGAGCGAACTGCCGGAAAGCGAAGCCTTGCCCGAATAAGTCTTGTCGGTTTCCGGGTCGGTTATGGTGCCGGCATATTTGTTGTCGCCGGCAACCTTCAGTGAACCGATGTTCTTGCCGGCAAATTTGCCGGATTTGAGCGTAATCGAAAATGCCCCGCCGCCACCCGAAATGGCGGCAGTCGATCCGGCTTGCGTTTTCCAATTGCCTTCGATCGGATCGGCCCATGCCGCGCCGGTCATCATTATTGCGGCCGCGAGGGCCAGGCTCACTTGTCGAAACATGTCTTTCCTCCCTCAGGTAAGTCCAATCGGGCTCCGTCCCGGGTGTCTGCCCCTTACGCAAACGTAAGCTAGTCCAGCTCCCGGAAAAACAAAAGCGGTGCCGCGACGGAAGGGTTGCGGGTTTTTGCCCGCTCCCGATCGGCCGCGCCGGCGAAAAATGAAACGGGCCGCACACGTCTTTGTCTTCTGTGGTTAGCGGAGTCTTGATCCGCGCCTCGCAAGTTTTCTTCAAATCTTGTGCAAACCGGCGCGATTGCTGGCTTTGTATCCTTAACGAATTTTCGCGTTTACCTCTTGTTTTAGCTTTGTTTTCCTCAAATTAAGCACGCCATTTAACGACGGATTCAAGCCTCCGGGGCATTCTCGAAAGCATCGAAAGAGCGGCCGCCCCCGACGGTAATCAAGGACACCGAGGGACAGACGAAGACAGCTCTCGGGAGCCAGAACAGGGGATTTGAAATGGCACGTTTTGAAATGCTTGAAGCCGGCTTCGGCGCCATGGGGGCAACTGCCCAGGCCGATATTCTTTTCGAGTTGGGCATGATGTATGCGACTGGCCGCGATTGCGAGACCGATGTCGTCGCCGCCCACAAATGGTTCAACATCGCCGCGATCAAGGGTTCGGCCCGCGCCGCGGAACTGCGCTCCGAATTGTCTGCCGCCATGTCGAAGGTCGAGATCGCCAAGGCGCTGCGCGAAGCTCGCGAATGGATGACGATGCACTGAATTCGCCGGCATCGACTTCACAAGGGTACTGACCTCACAACAGGGATGCTTCGGGTCAAGGCCGCGCAGAGGGCCGGGCCCGAACAATCAAGGCCGCGCAAGACGGCTGAGCCAACAAGATCAAGAACACGGCGGCAAGCTGTGCAATAAACCGTACAAACAGGGAAGGCGAGCGGGTCTCGGTGGTGATACCTCGGAAGCTCGATGAGAAAAGCTGCGACCGGCCGGAACAAGGCTGGCGCGGCTTTGTCTTTGGGACTGCGTGTTGCAGGCCCAATCGAGTGCCGACGATGCGTCTAGACAGCCCCGGTGAAGGATGAAATTCTCCCGCCACTCTGGAAGAGGCGCGGCCGGGACGGTCGCGCGAGAATGGAGGAGTTGTGTCACCATGAAGAAATTCAGTATTTTGAGCGCCGCCATATTTGGCCTGATGATGACCGCGCCGGTCGCCTTCGCCGACGAAATCACCTTTTCGGTGGTCGGACCGATGACCGGTCAGCTTGCCACCATCGGCGATCAGTTCAAGCAGGGCGCGCAAGCCGCCGCCGACGCGATCAACGCGGCGGGCGGCGTCGACGGCCGCCAGGTCAAGCTCGACATCGAGGATGACCAGTGCGATCCGAAGCAGGCGGTTTCGGTCGCCAACCGCATCATCGCCAATGGTGTCAAGTTCATCGATGGCCACGCCTGCTCAGGCTCCAGCATCCCGGCCTCCGCTGTCTACGCCGAAGCCGGTGCGCTGATGATGAGTCCGGCTTCCTCGAACCCGGTGTTGACCGACGCAGCGGCCAAGGCCGGCTGGGCGACGATCATGCGCCTCTATACGCGCGACGATGCGCAGGGCGCTTTCATCGGTCCCTGGATCGCCAAGAAATATGCCGGCAAGAACGTCGTCATCCTGCACGACAAGAGCGCCTATGGGCAGGGCGTGGCCGATGCCGTCAAGGCAACGATGAACCAGAACGGTCTCAATGAAATCCTCTACGAGGGCATCAACGCTGGCGAGAAGGACTATTCCGCTCTTGTTACCAAGCTCAAGGAGCTGAAAGCCGACGTCGTCTATTTCGGCGGCTATCACCCCGAAGCCGGCCTGATCCTGCGTCAGTCGGCGGAGCAGAACCTCAAGTTCCAGTTGATCATGCCGGACTCGATCGCTTCGCCGGAATTCTGGCAGGTTGCCGGTCCGGCCGGCGAAGGCACCATGTTCGTCTTCCCGTCGGATCCGCAGGCGAAGCCCGAAGCCAAGGAAGCCATCGCCAAGATCAAGGCCGGCGGCTTCGTGCCGGAGGGCTTCACGCTGTTTTCCTATGCGGTGATCCAGGCCTTCGCCGAAGGCATCAAACGCGCCGGCAGCGACGATCCGGCAAAAGTCGCCGAAGCGTTGAAGAACGGCCAGCCGATCAGCACGGTTGTCGGGTCAGTCACCTTCGACGAGAAGGGCGACCTCAAGAACGCCAGCTACGACATCAACCAGTGGCACGACGGCAAATACGCGCCGATCCAGCCGTGATGGCCGCGGCGCGGCAAGACGCGCTGCTGTAATTGAACATGGCCGGGGTCAAACCCGGCCATGTTGTTTTTGGCGACGCCTTTGTCACGCGTTCGAGATCACTTCGTGGATAGGGAAACAGCAGTCAACTGAGGTTCCTCGGCAAAGCGAACCAGCACGGTGCCGTCGGTTACCTGCGCGCCTTCGGCAGCAATCTCGGCGATAACCCCGTCATGGGGCGCGGCAATGGTGTGCTCCATCTTCATCGCCTCCAGGATCAGCAGCGGCTGGCCCTTGATCACGGACTCACCTCTGGCAGCACGCACCAATTTGACCAGGCCGGGCATTGGCGCGCGCAGGCTGCCGGAAGCGGCGGCGGCTTCGTCGGTTCGCGCCAGCGGATCCGGCACGGCAAAACCGTAGCCGGTTGCACCATCGAAGACCGTGACGTGGCCCGGCCAGCGGGCGAGGCGAGGCGCGGCGCGAAGATCATACGAATTGACGCTGTCATAGGGCGCATCCAGCGCCACCTCGAACCGCCCGTCCGGCCGCACCGACACGCGCGTGACGATCTCCTGCTCGCCAAACTTCAGCAGCATGCGCCGCACTACAGCGTGGAAATGCGCATAGCCGGCCAGCGACAACCAGGGATCGTCCGAGGACGGCAAGTCGCGCGCACCGGACGCGGCAAGTGCCGCGGCGGCAATCGTCTCACCGCCCGGCGGCGGAACCGCCGTCAATGCCTGCTGATGCCTGGCGATCAAGCCGGTATCGACATCGCCCGCCGCAAAATCCGCATCAGCGGCCAGCGCGGCAAGAAAGCCAGTGTTGACCGTTGAGCCGGCGATTTCTGTCTGCGACAGCGCCGCGCCAAGCGCTGTGAGCGCTGCCCGTCTGTCCTTGCCGTGGATGATCAGCTTGGCGATCATCGGGTCGTAAAACGGCGAAATCGCATCGCCGGCGCGCACACCGGTTTCGATGCGCATGGTCGCACCCTCCGGTGCCGGCTGCGGAAATTTCAAATGGTGCAAGGTGCCGGTCGCCGGCAAAAACCCTCTTGCCGCGTCCTCGGCATAGATGCGCGCCTCGAAGGCGTGGCCGGAGAGCGCGATCTCGCTCTGCGTCTTCGGCAGTTTTTCGCCGGAGGCTACCCGCAACTGCCACTCGACCAGGTCGATGCCGGTGACCATTTCGGTGACGGGGTGCTCGACCTGCAGGCGGGTGTTCATTTCCATGAACCAGAAACGGTCGGCCTTCAGCCCTTGCGAGGCATCGACGATGAACTCGATCGTGCCGGCGCCGGAATAGTGGATTGCCTTGGCGGCTTTCACCGCCGCCTCGGTCATCGCCTTGCGCAGTGCCGGCGTCATGCCCGGGGCAGGCGCCTCCTCGATCACCTTCTGGTGGCGGCGCTGTGCCGAGCAGTCGCGTTCGTGAAGATGCACGGCGTTGCCGAAATTGTCACCAAACACCTGCACTTCGATGTGGCGAGGCTTGTCGACATATTTTTCCACCAAGACGCGGTCGTCACCGAACGCGGCTTTCGCCTCGCGCCGCGCGCCCGACAGTGCTTCCGAAAAATCATCGGGATGCTCGACGCGCCGCATGCCTTTGCCGCCGCCGCCGGCGCGCGCCTTGATCAGTACGGGGTAGCCTATCTCGCGCGCCTTGGAGGCGAGCAACACGATCTCCTGCGCTTCGCCATGGTAGCCCGGAACGACAGGCACGCCGGCCTTTTCCATCAGCCGCTTGGCCGCGTCCTTCAGTCCCATGGCGCGGATCGAGGCCGCCGACGGGCCAATGAAGATCAGCCCCGCCGCGACCACCTGGTCGACGAAATCAGGGTTTTCCGAAAGAAAGCCGTAGCCCGGATGGATGGCCTCGGCACCTGTGGCCAAGGCCGCCGCGATGATCTTGTCGCCGCGCAGATAGCTTTCGTTGGCGGGAGAGGCGCCGATATGCACCGCTTCGTCGGTCATTTCGACATGCAAGGCGCGATCGTCGGCGTCGGAATAGACGGCGACGCTGCGCACACCCATCCTGCGTGCCGTGCGGATCACCCGGCAGGCGATCTCGCCACGGTTGGCGATCAGGATCTTGGCGAACATCGGGCCTCCACAGGCAGAGCTGCCGCCAACGGCGCGAATTCTCGTCACGCGAGCTGCGGCAATGCCCTGCTTTGTAGTCTGGCGGTCAAAGGGTAGGCAAGCGAGGCCTGCCTACTTTGAGGCCGCGATTTCGCAAGCTCCCCCGGTCGTGACCCTGTAACGGTCGCGGGTGGCCTGGCAGGATTTCATCGCCATATCCTCGGCAGCCTTTTGCGAGGGCGCATTCAAGCGCGAGCCGCACAGGATGTACAACGAACGCACCCGGGAATACGGAGTGGGTCGCATAAGCTGAATGGCCGCTGGCCGCCACATAGGCCTTATATGCCTTGGTGCATGGCCGATCCGCGGTCGCCGGAAAATACGGGTAGAAGCGGACGTCGCCCTTGCTTCCAGCCAGCGATTCCGCCGCGCCGACATTGGGGCTCGAGATTAGAAGCAACCCGGTTATTAGCGAGAAGACTGCTTGTTTGACGCTTATAGATTTCATTTTTCCCACCCATTGAATACGTCGAAGGCCGACGAGTGTCGGTCTATTTGGAGGCAGCTATGGCGCAGGCCCCTGCAGTCGTGACCTTGTACTTGCTGCGCGCGGACTGGCAGGATTTCAACGCCAGCGCCTCCGCAGCCTTCTGGGATGTTGCATTCAGATAAGCACCGCAAATAGTGAATTCGGTTGCCCAGTTGAATGGCGTCATCGCATAGGCCGAGTGACCGCCAGCCGCCACATAGTCCTTGTAATTCTTGCCGCAGCCTCCGATTGTACCCGGTGCAAAATAGACCGGAAAGCGGCTGTCGCCCTTGCTTCCCGCCAGCGATTCGGCGGCGCCGACATTCGGTGCAGAGGCCACAAGCAGTGCAAGTACCGACATGGTTGCTCGCTTGATTGATAAAGATTTCATTGCCAAACCCATTTGAACCCCAACCACTGAAATATATTCGCCTACTTGGAGGCAGCGATTTCGCAGCCGCCGCCTGTTGTAACTCTGTAACTGTTGCGGGCGGCCTGACAGGATTTCAACGCCAATTCTTCGGCAGCTTGCTGTGACGGTGCATTCAAGCGCGAGCCGCAGATGATGTACAGAAAACGCACCCGGGAATACGGAGTGGTTGCATAGGCTGAATGGCCGCCGGCCGCTACATAGGCCTTGTAGGCCCTGGTACACGGATCCTTCGGGCTCTGCGGCAAATAGGGATAGAAACGGGTCTCGCCCTTGCTTCCCGCCAGCGACTCCGCTGCGCCGATGCCAGGGGTCACTAATATAAGCAACCCTGCAAGTAAATGCACAGTTGTTCTCTGAAAAACCCGCCGCCTCATCTTCGCCCAATCCCCATTGGTATTTGCGATGATCAATAGCCGTGATTCTTTCGTCTGGCCAGATCGAGAAGCAAAAAATAGTCTGGAGATGTGGTGGGTTGTCTCCCGCGCAGGGTCACACCCTGCCGAGTGCAGCGACGACCCGCTGATACAATTCGGCCGTCGGCTCGTCGAAGCAGCAGAAAATGACGGTTTCCGGAACGATGTTCTGGCCGATGAAGGCGCTCACGGTCCCGACAGCAATTTGCGTCGCCTGATCCTTCGGATAGCGGTAGGCCCCGGTCGAGATCGCAGGAAACGCCACCGTCCGGCAGTCCTTTGCGGCGGCGATTTCGAGCGACCGGCGATAGCAGGAGGCGAGCAGTTCGGCTTCTCCTTTGCTGCCGCCTTGCCAGACCGGCCCGACCGTATGGATGATGTAGCGCGCGGGCAGCCTGTAGCCATTGGTGATTTTTGCGTCGCCGACCTTGCAGCCATGCAAGGTCCGGCATTCTGCCACAAGCTCGGGGCCGGCCGCGCGGTGGATAGCGCCGTCGACGCCGCCGCCTCCGAGAAGAGAGGTATTGGCGGCGTTGACGATGGCATCGACCGCCAGCTTCGTGATGTCGCCGGTTTGAATGCGAATCCTCTGGCCGATTTCGCTCATCTCACATCCTGAACACGCCGAATTTTGTCTCCTCGATCTCGGCGTTGAGCGCGGCCGAAAGGCTGAGCGCCAGAACCTCGCGGGTCTTGGCCGGATCGATGATGCCGTCGTCCCAGAGCCTTGCCGACGAATAGAGCGGGTGCCCTTCATGCTCGTACTTCATCAGGATTGGCTTCTTGAATTTCGCTTCCTCCTCGGCGCTCCATTCCCCGCCCTTGCGCTCGATGCCTTCGCGCTTGACCACGGCCAGCACCGTTGCCGCCTGCTCGCCGCCCATCACCGAAATGCGGGCATTCGGCCACATCCACAGGAAGCGTGGCGAATAGGCGCGTCCGCACATGCCGTAATTGCCGGCGCCGAACGAGCCGCCGATGATCATCGTTACTTTCGGCACCTTGGCGGTGGCGACCGCCATCACCAGCTTGGCGCCGTCCTTGGCGATGCCGCCGGCCTCGTATTTTCGCCCGACCATGAAGCCGGTGATGTTCTGCAGGAAAATCAGCGGGATCTTGCGCTGGCAGCACATCTCGACGAAATGCGCACCCTTTAGCGCGCTTTCCGAAAACAGCACGCCATTGTTGGCGATGATGCCGACCGGCATGCCGCTGAGATGGGCAAAACCGGTGACCAGCGTGGTGCCATAATTCTGCTTGAACTCATCGAACTCGGAGCCGTCGACGGTGCGGGCGATTACCTCGCGCACGTCGTAGGGCTGGCGCAGATCCGTCGGCACGATGCCGTAGAGTTCATGTGGATCGTGAAGCGGCGGAATCGATTTCTGTAAGGCAAGGCTTACAGTCTTGTTCCGATTCAGGTTTTTGACGATACGCCGGCATATGGCCAGCGCATGCTCGTCGTCGAGCGCATAGTGGTCGGCAACGCCGGAAAGCCTTGTGTGCACGTCGGCGCCACCGAGGTCCTCGGCGGTGACGTCCTCGCCGGTGGCCGCCTTCACCAGCGGCGGCCCGCCGAGAAAGATGGTCGCCTGGTTGCGCACCATGATTGTCTCGTCCGACATCGCAGGCACATAGGCGCCGCCGGCCGTGCACGAACCCATGACGCAGGCGATCTGCGGAATGCCGGCGGCCGACATGTTGGCCTGGTTGTAGAAGATGCGGCCGAAATGATCGCGGTCGGGAAACACCTCGTCCTGGTTGGGCAGATTGGCGCCGCCGCTGTCGACCAGATAGACGCAAGGCAGATTGTTCTGCAATGCGATCTCCTGTGCACGCAGATGCTTCTTCACCGTCAGTGGATAATAGGTGCCGCCCTTCACCGTGGCGTCATTGACGACGACCATCACTTCGGTGCCTTCGACGCGGCCGATGCCGGCGATGAGGCCGGCCGAAGGGATGTCCTCGCCATACATCGACCATGCCGCGAACTGGCCGATTTCGAGGAAGGGCGAGCCTGTATCGAGCAATTGGGCTAGGCGTTGCCGCGGCAGGAGCTTGCCGCGGGAGACGTGCCGCTCACGCGCCTCTTCCGAGCCACCGCGCTCGATGGCGGCGGCTTTTTCAGCAATATCGGCGACCAGCGCCCGCATGCGCTCGGCATTGGTGCGGAAGGCATCGGAGGCGGACGACATCTGAGAGGTGAGGGGGGCCATGGCGCTACCGGATCAGCTCGATCTTGCAGCCGACATCGAGGTCGCCCCAATCGCGATCAGCGGTGACGGCAATGGCATTCTCGCGAATTGCCAGCGCCAGGCAAGCCCGATCGCCCAGCGACAAGCCGCGATGCCGCGTCAATTGGCGAAGCTGCCCGGCGGCGATGCCCATCGCGTCGTCGAAAACGGCGATCGGCATGCCGAGACTGGCGAGGTCGTCCGCGGCCTGTTCCATGCTGCGTCCCTTGTCGATCAGCTTGGCGATGATTTCGGCCGCATTGACTGAACTGCATTGTGCGTCCGGCGCGAACCCCAAAGCATTATCGGTACCTTGCTCGTTGAGCAGGATTGCGAGCGCCGCCGAACTGTCCATGACGTAGGGCTTCATTTCGCCCGCTTTCCCGTTGTCCCTTCGGCGTGAAGCCGGTCGAGACGCTTGTCGCTTCGACGCTGCTCTTCCCGTCGCTCTTTCAGAAATTCGTCGACGACGCTTTCACCGGGCTGTTTCAACGCTGACAATTCGGCCTGGACGCGTCGCAGATTCTGCAGCCACGATCTTACCCGCAGCTCGCCGTTTTCGACATGAAGGATCATGTCCTCGCCAGGCTTCACGCCCATCTCCTCGCGCATCGCGGCAGGAATGACGAAGCGCCCGCCCTCGCCAAGCTTGACACGCTCGCGTTTCGCCGGAGCACGAAGCTGTGGTTGGCGAGCGCCGGCGTCGAACCGTGCTTGCGGATCTTCGTCAAATCCGGACTTTCCCGTTTTGCCAGCCATGGTCCGTCTCGCCTGTGTTGTGGCACATATTCCGAAGTGTGCCACATCGTGCGGCTTCTGGCAAAATCTCAAAAAGACGCCATCAGGCGCCCTCCGCCATGATTTCCCGCCCGATCAGCCAGCGACGGATTTCGCTGGTGCCGGCGCCGATCTCATAAAGCTTGGCGTCGCGCAAAAGCCGCCCGGTCGGGTAATCGTTGATGTAGCCGTTGCCGCCCAAAAGCTGGATGGCGTCGAGCGCCATCAGCGTCGCCTTTTCGGCGGCGAAGAGGATACAGCCGGCGGCGTCCTTGCGGGCCGTCTCACCGCGATCGCAAGCGGCGGCCACGGCATAGACGTAGGCGCGCGCCGCGTTCATCGTCGCATACATGTCGGCTAGCTTGCCTTGCACCAGCTGGAACTCGCCGATCGGCTGGCCGAACTGCCTGCGTTCGTGCACGTAAGGGATCGCCACGTCGAGGCACGCAGCCATCAGCCCGATCGGGCCGCCGGCCAGCACGGCGCGTTCGTAGTCGAGGCCCGACATCAGCACCTCGACGCCGCGCCCTTCCTCGTGCAGCACATTGTCGAACGGCACTTCGACATCCTCGAACACCAGCTCGCCGGTGTTCGAGCCGCGCATGCCAAGCTTGTCGAGCTTTTGCGCCACGGAAAAACCGGCAAAAGCCTTTTCGACGATGAAAGCGGTGATGCCGCGCGAATTGAGTTCCGGATCGGTCTTGGCGTAGACGACCAGCGTCTCGGCGTCCGGCCCGTTGGTGATCCACATTTTGGTGCCGTTGAGCACATAGCGGTCGTTGCGCTTTTCGGCGCGCAGGCGGAGCGACACCACATCAGAGCCGGCACCCGATTCCGACATCGCCAGTGCGCCGACCTTTTCGCCGCTGCAGAGCGAAGGCAGATATTTTTCCTTCTGCGCCTGCGTTGCCCAGCGGTTGATCTGGTTGACGCAGAGGTTGGAATGGGCGCCGTAGGAGAGGCCGACCGAGGCCGAGGCGCGCGAAATCTCCTCCATCGCCACGACATGGGCGAGGTAGCCCATGCCGCTGCCGCCGAAATCGGGATCGGCGGTGATGCCGAGCAGGCCGAGCCCGCCGAGCTCCGCCCACAGATGTGCCGGGAATTCGTTCGAGCGGTCGATCTCGGCGGCGATCGGTGCGATCTTTTCCTGGGCGAAGCGCCGCACCAGGTCGCGCAGCGCCTCGATGTCTTCGTCAAGCCCGAAGTTGAGCGTATGCGTGTACATGCCGTTCCTCCCGGCGCACGATCCCGAAAATCGGGATCATGCGCGAAATCAAGTTGCTAGAGCGTCCTTTGCGCGCCCGAATAGAGGCGCGGCGTCGTAGCTCGTTGACGCGCCATCGCTCTTTGCTCCAACAAGGCGCATTGTCATTGCTAGATATGTAGCGGTGACTTCGGCGATCGACAGCCGTTCGCCCGGCCGGAACCAGACGATGACGCCGGTCATCATCTGGATCAGCGCCATGGCGGTGAGCCCGGTGTCTTCGATGCTGAATAACCCCGCTTCGACGCCGTCGCGCAGGATGGCGCGCAGCTCCTTCTCGTAGGCCGTGCGCATGCGCAGGATCTGCGTGAGTTTTTCATGCGACAGGCTGCGCAGCTCCATGTTCGAGACATGGGTGGAGTGGCGGCGTTCGATATGGAAAGCGATGTGGTTTTCGACATAAGCGGCAAGCCGCGCTGCCGGATCGGCGCCGACAGGGCGTGTTGCGCGCCACGCCTCGATCAAGCCTTCCATATGCTCACGCATCAGCGTGAACAGAAGGTCCTGCTTGGTCGGGAAGTAGCGGTACAGCGCCGCTGCCTGGACGCCGACCTCGGCCGCCAGCTGGCGCATCGACATCGCCTCGTAGCCGAGACGCGCAATCAGGCTGACCGCCGCCTCGCGGACCGCAGCTTCGGTCTTCTCTCCGTCGGAACCGGTCGTACGCGCCATGACAAGCCGCCTTTTCGCGGACAATAAAACAAACGTTCAATTAATTCAAGGACCGAGGCATGTCCGGGCAGGGCAATGGCTTCAGATTTGCTCTATCTGCACCCTCGAGAATTTTGTGCGATGGAAGCGAATGAGCAGGACCATGCCTTGCTAGGCAACAATCCTGAAACCCGCGGACATATCGCGAACCTCGATCTCCTCGACGTCGACTTTCGAAACCGCTGCCCCCGGCGGCCCTTGCCAAAACCGTTCGATCATTGTCGAGACCGCCGCACCGGTACCTGCGATCAAGGCTGTCACCGAGCCGTCAACTTCGTTGCGCACCCACCCGGCAAGGCCAAGCGCCGACGCCTCGCGCCGCGCCCAGACCCGGTAGCTGACGCCTTGCACCTTGCCGTATATGCGTACCTGCACCGTACGATCGGTCATCGCGCTCTCCATCCTTTGAGTCGAGTCTGGCGCATCGCCGTGCAAATTCAACCGCGCAACGTGCATCGAAGGTCTCTCTCTCCGGTCGCTATCCGCCAGCTTCACGTGCGAGATAGGCGACGTCTCCATTAATGATTGACTAAGTCAAATAATAGGCGATCATGGCCCTGACGGAGCGGTCCGTCCGAAGGAGGTCGACATGCCGGCCGATCGGAATGCCCTTGTCGCGGAGATACGTGGCTTCAATCGCTTCTACACGCGCCTGATCGGGCTGCTCGACCTGACCTTGACGCACAGCGCCTATACGCTGGGCGAGGCGCGGCTGCTGTTCGAATTGGGCGGCCGATCCCGCGCTGTCGCCAATAGCGGCGGTGAGGCAGGGTTTCTTGCACGGGCGTTCCACCTCGATCTCCGGCCGGCGGCCTCCGAAATCGCTGCCGAACTCCGGCTCGATCCGGCCTATGTCTCACGCGTCCTGAGGAGGTTCGCCGCCGCTGGCCTGACCGAGACACGCTCTGACCCAGCCGATCGGCGCAGACGTATCCTGTCGCTGACCGCTCGCGGAAGTGCTGAGCTCGCCAGGCTTCAGGCTGCGGCGGATCG
This sequence comes from Mesorhizobium sp. M0019, assembly GCF_040323975.1. Taxonomy (NCBI): domain Bacteria; kingdom Pseudomonadati; phylum Pseudomonadota; class Alphaproteobacteria; order Hyphomicrobiales; family Phyllobacteriaceae; genus Mesorhizobium; species Mesorhizobium sp. M0019. Next base: position 66,950 of record NZ_JAMYVK010000036.1, read on the forward strand.
CGACCTCGCCCGGCTGACGGCCGGCCTCGCCGATGACGCGGCTGCCGAATTATCGGCCGCCTTGAAGCGCGTCATGCGCCTGCTCGGGGAGAAATAGCGGGCAGCACTGGAATCCCGGCGTTGCGCTCTTCAGTTCCCCCGCGCTGCCGCCAGTGCGCCAGGCAGTTCCTCGGCAAAGATGTCGAGCTCCTGGTCGAGGCCGACACTGACCCGGATGCAGCGGTCGAGAACCGGCACCATCGGCTTGCGGATGAAGACGTCGCGTGACAACAGCGCCTGCAGCACTTTCAGTGCGAAAGCGCCGTCGCGGCCGCAGTCGATGGTGACGAAATTGGTCGCCGAAGCCAGCGGCTTCAGCCCGTTCGCTTCGGCTATTGCGGCGATACGCCGGCGGCCGGCGGCGACCCGCGCCACCACGCTATCCAGCCAGGCCTGATCGGCAAGCGCCTCGACACCGGCGATCTGCGCCATGCGGCTGACGCCATAGTGGTTGCGGATCTTCTCGAAGTCCCGAATCACCTGGGCCTCGGCCACCGCATAGCCGCAGCGTATGCCGGCCAGCCCATAGGCCTTGGAGAAGGTGCGCATGCGGATGACGTTCGGCCGCGCCACATCGATCGGCGGCAGCGCTGAGGCTGGCCCTAATTCGCCATAGGCTTCGTCGAGCACCAGCATTGTGGTCTCCGGCAAGGCTTCGATGAATCGGCTGAGCTCGGCGGCTTCCCACCAGCTGCCCATCGGATTGTCCGGATTGGACAGGTAGACCAGTGGCGCCTTTTCCCTGGCCACTGCTGCCAGCAGGCCGTCGAGGTTTTCCCGATCGTTCTCGTAGGGCACTGCGACCAGCCGGCCGCCGACGCCGGCAACATGAAAGTTGAAGGTCGGATAGGCGCCGAGCGAGGTCACCACCGCATCGCCCGGCGCCACATACATGCGCGCAACCAGGCTGAGCAGCCCGTCTATGCCTTCGCCGACGACGACGTTTTCGGCGCCGACACCGAGATGCCGGGCCACGGCTACCTTCAAATCGTGATTGTCAGGGTCGCAGTACATCCACATGTCGCCGGCAATCTCGGCCATACGGGCAATGACGCGCGGGGAAGGGCCAAAGCTGCTCTCATTGGCGCCGATGCGGGCGCGAAAGGCGCGACCGCGATCACGCTCCTGCGCCTCCGGGCCGACAAACGGTACCGTGGCGGGAAGCGCGTCGATGAGCGGCGTAAGGGGAGGGCGCATGGCAAAGGCTCGTTCGAAAAGGGGCCTTCTTGCTAGCCTGCTGGCTTGGCCTGCGCAAGTTCCGCGGCAGGCGGGCACGTCAGGCTGGATTCTCCCGGATCATTTTGCTAGCGAGACATGATGAGCAACCGACTGCCGCCCGCTTGGTCCAAACACATAAAGTCCCGCCCGGCGCCGAAAGTGCAGCCGCCGAAAGCGAAACCGCCGTCGAGCGCGCAAGCTGACGACATGCTGTTGCGACAGGCGCTCGAACTTCAGCAAGCCAAGCGGCTCCCGGAGGCGGAGGAATTATGCCATCGCGTTCTCGCCCGGACGCCCAACCACCCGCTTTCGTTCTACATCCTCGGCACGTTGGGGCTCGGTGTCGACGATGAGTTGGCCTTAGAATATTTCGCGCGGGCGGTCGGCGAGGCGCCCAGAAATCCTTATTTCCATCTCAGTCTGGGCGAGGCCTATCTGAAGGTCGGCGAACAAATGCCCGCCATCAGACACTTGCAGCACGCCTGCGAATTGAAGCCAGACCTGGTGCAAGCGCTTTGCCTGTTGGGGCGTGCCTATGTCGAGCTTGACGAGGCCGACATAGCTTTGCCGTTTTACGAGAAGGCGCTCAAGGTCGACAGGAATTATGCGCAGGTCAGAACCGGTCTGGCCAGGGTGCTCACCAGCCTCGGCCGCATGGATGAGGCCACGGCCTATCTGAAGGAGGCGATCGAGCGTCGGCTCGATCTGGGCGAGGCCTACAACGATCTGGTGCACACTCGCAAATTCGCTGATGAACCTGCCGAACTTGGATATATTTTATCCGAACTTGCCAACCCGAAGCTTCCCTCAGAAGTCGCGCAGCTGCTCCATCACGCCGCCGGCAAAGTGCTGAACGACATTCGGCGCTATGAAGAGGCGATGGATCACTTCCAAAAGGCGAAAAAGGTAGCTGGCTACGATTTCGACCTCGAATCTTATCGGCGCTGGGTCGATTCGATAATCGACTTCTTCACTCCGGAGATGCTGGCAGCCAAGGCCGGTCATGGAAACCCCTCGGACGTGCCTGTGTTCATAGTCGGCATGCCGCGTTCAGGGACGACTCTGACTGAGCAGATATGCGCCAGCCATCCGGACGTTCACGGTGCAGGCGAACTTAACAAGCTGCGGCGAGCCGCGAATGGACTCGGTTTCAAAAGTCGCTCGGCCGCAGCGTTACAGAAATCGCTCACGACGCTAACCGCAGACCTGGCCAAGATGCTGGCGGAAGAACATTTGGCTTACCTGCGGGAGCGAGCTCCGGCCGCGCTTCGCATAATCGACAAGAGACCTCATAATTTCGAGCTTATCGGTCTCATCGGCATTCTGTTTCCCAATGCCCGCATCATTCATTGCCGTCGCGATGCCATCGACAATTGCCTCTCGTGCTTTGCTCTGAACTTCACGGAGACGCACAGTTATAACGCCGACTTGGAGACATTGGGGCTGTACTACCGTGAATATGACCGCTTGATGCGACACTGGGACAGGATTTTTCCAGGACGTATTCTCGAAAGCAGCTACGAGATGCTGGTTGCGGATCAGGAGGCGCAATCGCGCCGTCTCATCGATCATCTGGGGTTGCCCTGGGACGATGCCTGCCTGCGCTTTTTCGAGAAGGACAGGTCGGTCAATACCCCGAGCCGCTGGCAGGTTCGGCAACCGATCTACAACTCGTCCGTCAAGCGCTGGAAAAATTATGAGAACAAGATCCAGCCGCTGATTGATGCCTTGGGCGACCTGGCCGAACTTTGAAGAAGTGCGTTCGATAGGCCGAGGTCGGTCGTTGCTGTCCGATTGATCCTGCGGGCCAGCGCTTCAGATCGAGCATTTCTTTTCTTTTGCGCCTCCGGACAAGCGCCCGTAGCGAGCATTGCAATCGACCAGTCCTGCGATCGATGTTCAGCAGCAACCTGCATTCATGTATCGAGAGTTGATAGCTGACACGAAAAACCCGGCGGTTGCCCGCCGGGTTCGATTTCAGTCAGACTTGCCTGTTAGAACGAGCGCTGGAAGCGGAGCATGCCGCCGATGCTGTCCTTGTCGTCGGCATTGGTCCAGTTGCGATCATAGGCTTTGTCAAACTGACCGTCGTGGGCCCAATCGACTTCGGCAGTGATCGTGAAGCCGGGAACGATATCATAGGCGACGTTCGCGGCGACGCCGTAGTTCTTGTCGTCGTCAACCGACGCCTGGAGGTTGAACGAGGTCTTCTCGTTGATAGTGTAGGTGCCACCACCCCAGACGGCCCAGTTACCACCCCATTGCTTGTAGAAGTTGCGGTCGATGTTGTCGTCAGAGCCGTAGCCGGCCATGATGAACAGCGTCAGGTTCTGTATCGGCGTAACATCGAGGCGAACCTTGCCGGCCCACTCTTCCCAGGTGCTGTCATAGGCGGCGACGCCGGTGATCGAGCCCCAGCCCTGTGTGTATTTGATACCGCCGACGACATACGGAACATAGCTGTCGATGGAATCATTGCCGCTGTTGCTGTCCTGGAAAACGCCAGGAGCCGCAGCGGCACTGCCCGAACCGGTTTCCAACGAAGCCACGGCCGAGAAGCCGTTGCCGGCGTCGAAATAGTACTGGACGACATTGGTGTCGAAGCCGCCATAGGGAACCAGCGTATCCTGGATGACGTTGCCGGCGTAGCCGATGAACGTGTCGAAGGCCGATTCGTCTTTACCGACGCGCAAACCACCGAGCTGGATCCAGGCGAAGTTCAGCGAAACACTTGTGCCGCCATTATAGTTGTCGTCGAGGTAATCGTTGTGGTTACCCCAGTTGAAGCGGGTTTCGGTGTAGGTCTTCAAGGTGCCCATCTCAGTCTCTTGACCGGTCCAGGTCTTCAGCGTGAAGCGGGCGTGCTTGTAGTAGGTATCCTGCGAGTCGCCGTCCTGCTGATCGGTGGTCTTTGCACCGTCGAATGAGCCGACGTCACCGATGCCGATGTCATAGCGGACATAGCCGCCGATGCGCAGGCAGGTCTCCGTGCCGGGAATGTAGAAGTAGCCGGCGCCGTAGACGTCGCAAATCTTGACGTATTCGGCGGGTTCCGGCTCGGCGACGACGACGGCGTCGGCGGCGCGCGCACCGGAAACTGCGATCAGTGCCGCAGCGGAGCCGAGAAGAAGGCTCTTGATGTTCATTTTCTGACCTCCAGTCAAAAGTTAAAAAACGGGTCTGGGTATTCTTTGCTGAAGGACAGCGTTCCCTGCCCCATCCCCACTACCGAAAAAGATGCGCACCGCGCCGCTCCTTCAAACCCGACATTACCCATGAGGCGGCGGCGTTCAACCACGATCGTACCGGCAAAAGGTTTGTGGTGGCGCTATCGCCTGGCGTTGTTGCACAAATGACACGATTTGGCCTCACTCCGAAAGCTCCCATTAACCAATAGCCCTCCGCAAGCCGTTGCAAACGGCGGATTCCGGCGATGATCTGCCCGAAATGTGACCATGGCCCGAGTCGCCAAGCGGGGAATTGCCGCAGAATCGCCGCACAGCCAGGGCGGCGCTTTGGCGGAAGCCCGATTTTTTACGGATAATAGCGCCGGCTTGTTGATTGTGCCGACGCTTTTCTTTATCCACCGGCGCAACGGAGAGGTGGCCGAGTGGTCGAAGGCGCTCCCCTGCTAAGGGAGTAGAGGTCAAAAGCTTCTCGTGGGTTCGAATCCCATCCTCTCCGCCACCCTACGCCCTGCGGGCTTCGGGTGGCAGGCCACCCGAAACCGCATTTTGGGCGTGGGGTGTCGCCCGAAGCTACGAAGTAGCGTAGGGGGACCATGTGGTACGTCTATTTTCTGCAACTCCGTTATTTTCTGCAACTCCGTACCTGCGGGCTTCGGGTGGCAGGCCACCCGAAGCCGCATTTTGGGCGTAGCGTGTCGCCCGAAGCTACGAAGTAGCGTAGGGGGACCATGTGGTACGTCTATTTTCTGCAACTCCGTAACGGCGATGTCTATGTCGGATCGACCAACGATCTTCGACGCCGTTTTGATTCGCACCGATCAGGCTATGTGACTTCGACTAAGGCTTATCTGCCTGTAATCTTGAAGGCCTACATCGGGGTTGAAACCGAGGCCAACGCACGGCAACTCGAGCGATATTTCAAGACCGGTTCGGGCAAGGCCTTTGCGAGTAAACGTTTTTGGCCGACAGGGCCTCACTGACGGCCTTAGGGCCTATCTATTTGAAATATAAATAAAAACGAACCCAACGAGCTGCTTTTCGCCGACCTCCGTCCCGATTCTGACTGGAGGTCAGAAAATGAACATCAAGAGCCTGCTTCTCGGCTCCGCTGCGGCACTGATCGCAGTTTCCGGTGCGCGCGCCGCCGACGCCGTCGTCGTCGCCGAGCCGGAACCCGCTGAATACGTCAAGATCTGCGACGTCTACGGCGCTGGCTACTACTACATCCCCGGCACCGAAATCTGCCTGCGCATCGGCGGCTATGTCCGCTACGACATCTCTGCCGGCGACCAAGGCTCGTTCGACGGTGAGAGGTACAATGATCTTCTGGATCCCGACGATGTCAATGACGGCTATTACAAGCGTGCCCGCTTCACGCTGAGGACCTGGACCGGTCAAGAGACCGAGATGGGCACCTTGAAGACCTACACCGAAACCCGCTTCAACTGGGGATCGGGTCACGCCGACGGCCCGTACATACCCGATGGCGACCCTGGCTATTCTGCCTTTGGCAGCCAGGGCGTTTCGCTGAACTTCGCCTGGATCCAGCTCGGTGGTTTGCGCGTCGGTAAAGACGAATCGGCGTTCAACACGTTCAGCGGCTACGCCGGCAATGTCATCCAGGATACGATCGTCCCATACGGCGGCTTCGACTCCAACGTGGTCCAGTACTATTTCGACGCCGGCAACGGTTTTTCGGCCGTGGCTTCGCTGGAAACCGGTGAAGGTAATAATTACACCCCCGCTGTGGGTGCGGCCGACGCCACTGGCGGCGGTTCGGATTCGATCGACAGCTACGTTCCCTATGTAGTTGGCGGTCTGAAGTGGACGCAGGGCTGGGGCTCGATCACCGGTGTTGCTGCCTATGACAGCAGTGCGGAAGAATGGGCCGGCAAGGTCCGCTTGGACATAACCCCGATGCAGAACCTGTCGCTGTTCATCATGGCCGGCTATGGTTCGGACGACAATCTGCCGCGCAACTACTACAAGCAGTGGGGCGGCAACTGGGCAGTTTGGGGTGGTGGCACCTACACGATCAACGAGAAGACCTCGTTCAACCTCCAGGCGTCGTACGACGATGCGCAGGAAGCTGGTGTCGCGGCTAACATCGCCTATGACATCGTTCCCGGCTTCACGATCACGGCCGAAGTCGACTATGCCCACAACAGCAATCATTTTACCAACGACTTCGGTGGCTATCGCTATAACTGGACTGGCATCCCGGATGGCAAGAAAGACGCCGTCGGCGGCATCCTCCGCTTCCAGCGCTCTTTCTAAGGGCTGGACTTAAGGCAAGTGAAATCCAGCCCGGGCGCTTTAACGCCCGGGCTGTTTTTGTTTTCGCGACTGGTAGCAAACAGAAGGAAAAGGGGGTTCGGTAGCTGAACAGGGTTGTGGAACGATGTCGTTGGGATCCGCCACTGGTGGATGAAATCGGCCGCAACGCTTAAAACTCTTGAAAGGGCACCGCCAAGCAGGTAGGTCTAGGCCTATCCACTCGGGGGTGTGGCGAATAATGACGAACGATGCGATTCAAGAGGGAGGGACCTCTGATCATTTTTCGATATTTTCTTCTCAAACTGCAAAGATAAAATACAGTTATAACAAGATACGAGAAGTAAAGTCGCATAGGATTGGAGAACTTTTTTCAGCATACCGGGACATACTTTGGGATGACGGGCGGCACAAATACAATGTCAGCTCTTTCATCGGCGAAATAGACGAGATCCTCCTAGGGGAGCGTTTCAGTGCCTTTGACCAAAGCACCCTCGACAACCTTATCGGCACCTTGCGCCAGCGCGGCAACAGCAACGCAACCATCAACCGGAAGATGGCTGCCCTCAGCAAACTGCTGCGCAAGGCTCACAAGATGGGGGATATCCACAGCCTGCCCGAGTTCCGCCGCCAGAAAGAGCGGGCGGGACGGATTCGTTTCCTCGAAAGAGACGAGGAGGCCAGGCTGTTCGCCGCCATCAAGAGCCGCAGCGAGGACGCTTATCGGCTTTCCGTCTTTCTCGTCGACACCGGCTGCCGTCTCGGCGAAGCGCTGGGCTTGATCTGGAACGATATCCAGGAGCACCGCGTCAGTTTCTGGATCACCAAATCCGGCCGCAGCCGTACCATCCCGATGACCGAGCGGGTAAAAGAGGTGATCAAGCTGCCGGCCACCGAGGGCCGCCGGCCCAAAGGTCCGTTCACCAAGCTCAGTCAGGCGCAGTTTCGTGCCATCTGGAACGATGCCAAGGCCGAGGTCGGGCTTGGCGCCGACGATCAGGTCGTGCCGCACATATTGCGCCATACTTGTGCCTCGCGTCTCGTCCAGGGCGGCATCGACATCAGGCGCGTGCAGATGTGGCTCGGTCACCAGACGCTGTCGATGACCATGCGCTACGCCCATCTGGCCACCAACGATCTCGACGGCTGCGTCACCGTGCTGGAAACGCCTCGGTCCGGTGGCTCGGACATCGGCGGTGCAAGCGCTTTGTCTTCTCATTCAGCGATGGATGAGCAGAAGAATAAGCCGGCTAAGAGCGAAAAGTCTCCGAAAACCGTGGTGAAAAGGGCAAAATCCCGGTAGTGTCGCTCATCTGGCTCGCGTACGGCTCTCCCTTCTCCCACAAGGGGCTAGCGTGCGCACACATCTGATTTGGCGGGGATTAGTTTGGATTTGCAAGAGCGAAGCCCTCGGCGAT
>NZ_JAMYVK010000037.1:0-72109 GCF_040323975.1 Mesorhizobium sp. M0019
CAAACCTACAAATGCACGGCGTTCAGATCATTGCTGCACCCTCGCCACGGGGCGCCAGTGCCGCGCGAGCGGCTTCGTCCTCGGGTCGATTCGAGCCGTTGCGCGAAGGGCAGCTTTTGAGAAGCGCCATGAATGTCGCGATATTGGCGCTACCTACTCGTTCCCGTCGACGAGACGAATGGCAGCATTCCATCACCGTTCCTGGTCCTCGGCGGCGGACGCGATGAACGGCTCGATTGAGCCCGAAACGAACTTCTGTCACGTTGGTAACCTGCCGCCACCTCCTCAGCAAGATATGTGCTATTCTGAGGCTATGCCCGCGCCCTCCGACCGATCACCCGACAAGTCGCCGGAAGACGGTGCAGTTGCATCGGATCCGTATGCGGAGCTAGCCAATCGCGGCGATTGGTCCAGGCTTCACCGCGAACTGTCAGACAGAGACCGCTGCAGTGAACTTGGCGGCGCCGAGCTCCAGCGCCTCGGGGAAGCCGCCTACATGCTTGGGCGCGAGGAGGAATTCGTTCGGGACTACGAAAGGGCCTTCGAAGAGCATCTCCGGAACGGACGTGAACGATCCGCAGCGCGTTGCGGCTTCTGGATCGGGCTCACCCTGATGTTTCGCGGTGAATTCGCCCAAGGCAGCGGATGGCTGACGCGCGCCAACCGGCTGGTCGAGGATCATACGCAGGAATGTGCAGAACACGGTTACCTTCAGCTCCCAATGGTCGAACAAAGCCTCGCCGCCGACAGTCCGGACGAAGCATTCGCGCGCGCAACACGTGCCGCGGAGATCGGACAGCGCTGCGAAGATCCGGACCTCTTGGCTATCGCGCGCCACCTTCAGGGGCGGATATTGATCCTGCGCGGCGACTATGTGCGCGGCTTCGAACTGCTGGACGAGGTGATGGTTTCGGTCACCTCGGGCCGGCTCTCACCAATCGTCACCGGGCTGGTCTACTGCAGCGTGATCGAGATCTGTCAGAAATTTCATGCCACGGGCCGGGCGAGGGAATGGACATCGGCGCTGGTCGGATGGTGCGCGGGACAGCCCGACATCGTTGCCTTCACCGGCAGATGCCTGATCCACCGGGCCGAAATCCTGATCCTCGACGGCCACTGGGACGAGGCCGGCCGCGAGGCCGGTGTCGCCAGCATCCGCCTTCAGCAGGGGCCCTCGAAGCACCACGCCGGTCCGGCATTCTACCAGAAGGGCGAGGTATTTCGCCTCCGCGGCCAATGGGACGAGGCCGATGCCGCCTATCGCGCAGCGAGCAGGCTCGGGTTCGATCCGCAGCCGGGGCTGGCGCTTATGCGATTTCAGCAGGGGCACGAGCAGCCGGCCCTTTCGGCGATCCGCCGCGCACTGCAGTCCGTCGACGACATGCCGGGCAAACTCCGCCTCTTGCCGGCTGCGGTGGAAATCACTCTCGCTGTCGGTTCGGCCGATGACGCTTGGGAGCTGTGCGAAACACTGCACGACTGCGCGCGCCAATATTCCGCGGATGCAGTCCGCGCCGCAGCCGCCGAGGCTACCGCGCGGGTGCTGATCCATGCTGGTCGAGCCGCGGAGGCATTGGCCCATATCCGGCGCGCGGTAGCGATCCTCTGGGAGCTTCGGGCGCCCTATCATCTTGCCCGGATGCGGGTGCTGACAGCGCGGGCCTGTCTCGCAACCGGCGATACTGAAGCGGCGCGGACCGAACTGGACGAAGCGATAAGACTTTTCCGCGAGCTCGGCGCGCGCCCCGACGAAGCCGTTGCCGGCAAGCTGCGGGTCACTATGACGGCGACAGGCAGCGAAGTTCTCACCCCCAGACAGACGCAGGTTCTGCGCCTGATCGCGTCAGGCCTGACCAACCCGGAAGTTGCCGGCGAGCTCGGTCTGAGCCAGCGGACGGTAGACCGTCACGTTAGCGATATCCTGACGCGGCTGAACGTGCGCACGCGCGCGGCAGCCACGGCCTATGCGGTCGAGCACGCCCTGATCGGCATGGACGTGTTTGGGTAATCCTACCCAAGCCAAAATTTCTCGTTGCGTGGGTACTTACGCCGAAGCGGGCAACCGTGGCGCGGGTCTAAACCTCATGGGGTGGTAAAGGCCACAGGAGGTTTTCCCGATGCCAACGAATAATAACAGCATGAGCGGGCCGGGCGGTGTCTGGCTCGCCACCGGAACGCTACTGCTGGCGGCTGCGCTCGTCTTTCACGGGCCACCGGACGCGGATTTGTCTGTTCAGATGCAGAATATCGCCGAGGGCCATGGGCGATGGGCTACGGTCCATTGGACGGCGGCAGCGGCGCTGTTCCTGATCGCCGGCGCTTCGTTCCTGAACCTGGCGCTAAACCCCCGGGTCCGGCATTCGCCGATGCTGAGTTCTGCCTGGATGGTGATGGCTCTCGGCGCCCTGACCACGTTCTCCACCGCAGTCGCCGAGGCATCGGTGGTCGCGGTCGCGGCGGACCGGGGTGACACCAGCGCCTTCATGACCTGGTGGGCGTTTTCCGGCGGCATGGGTAACGGATTCTGGGCGCTCGCCCTGGCGGCAGCGCTTGTCGCGTATCACGACGCCCGCGATGACGTCGGGATACTGCCCCGATGGGCCGCGATCGTCGGCTCGGCGTTCGGTATCCTTTCGGCAACCGGGTGGACACTCGGTGAGCAGCTCGGGATCGGCATCGGAGGTCCGATCTGGCTGATTTCCTCGCTTCTCATGTGCCTGTGGCTCGCGTGGTACGGGCTGTCCTCAAGGAGCGCCCGGTCGGGCAAGCCACAGCACAAAGCGCCTGATCCAGCATCATCTTAAGACAGGAGGAAAAAATGTCCCTTCAAACGAAGGAAATCGAAGCGACGATCCACGACATCCACGAATTCTTCACCGACTGGGTGACGGGCCGATGTCGTGGCGACGATGCGACGTTCAAGAAGAACGCGCTCGACCGGATCAGCGAAGATCTGGTCGCCATCATGCCAGGCGGCAGGGCGTTCGGGAAAAAAGACTTCGCAGGTTACATAAAGAGCATCTACGGATCGAATCCGGCCTTCCGTATCAAGATACGCGACATCCGGATCAGCCATCAAAGCGCCGACCTGGCGGTCGTGAACTACCACGAATGGCAACGCGACGCGAAGGACTCCGATCAACCGAACAATGGCCGGGTCACGACGATGGTGGTCCGCGATCGCGGCTACAGCCGGGGGCCCGAGATCTTGCAAGTTCATGAAACCTGGCTCCCAGCCGATGTCGTTCAGTCCGCGGATTTCGCGTTCTGAGAAGCGTCGGTCCAAAACGGGCAGAGAAAGGAATTGCGCTGGCGGGACCATCGGCTCTGCCGGCGTCATCGAGCCAGAACTGTGCTTCTTTCAGCCCGTCGGCTGGGTCGAGATCAGCGCCGACCCTCTGGCGACGTTTGGCTGAAGACGCCGGCCACGGCCGGCTGACGTTTTAGGTCAAAACCCAATCATTCTGAACGACCGAGTTGAACCCTCTGCAGACCTCTCGGCATGCTGTGTAAACCACGTCCGTTAGTTGATATTGAGGGCCAGGGACTCGGCCGCTATATTGAAAGCGTGATGCGCTTTCTCTAATTCGCAAGTTGCTTCTTCCGCCTGCCTGCTCGCTATTAACAATATTCTTGTCCGATTTTTTCGTTTGGGAGGCCGGCATGTCAGGATTGTATATCAATCAATTAGAGCGCCTAAAGACGGCGAAAGGGGAAGAGCTTTTGACTGCGGATCGGTTAGAGGATGGAAAGATTGCTAACGTAGCTCCACCGCCTATCCCGAGTGACAAGCGCATTAAGATTGAGCGTGGCGACAGAGCTGTGACCAAGGTCACGGTGCGCGAGTCCTAAGGTCGATTTCCACTCATCTCGGTCGCAGCCGGCAGTCAGCTAATTGAGTTGTTAGCCCTAATGCCGCAGGATCTTGCTGAGGAAGGCGCGGCTGCGGTCGGTCTTCGGGTTGGAGAAGAACTCATCCGGCGTGCCGCTCTCGACAATGGCGCCGGCGTCCATGAACACGACGCGCTGGGCGACCTTGCGGGCAAAGCCCATTTCGTGCGTCACCACCATCATGGTCATGCCTTCCTCGGCCACGGCGACCATGACGTCGAGCACTTCCGAGATCATCTCGGGATCGAGCGCCGAGGTCGGCTCGTCGAACAGCATGATCTTGGGGCGCATGCCGAGGCAGCGCGCGATCGCCACGCGCTGCTGCTGGCCACCAGACAGCTGCGCCGGATAGGCGTTCACCTTGTCGGCGAGGCCGACCTTGGCGAGCAATTCGCGCCCGGCCTTCTCGGCTTCAGCGCGCGGGATCTTGCGGACATGGATGGGCGCCAGGGTGACGTTCTCGAGCGCCGTCTTGTGCGGGTAGAGGTTGAACGACTGGAAGACGAAGCCGATCTCGGTGCGCAGCCGCGTCATGTTGGTGGCGGGGTCGCCGAGGCGCTGGCCGTCGACCGTCAGGTCGCCGTCCCGGATCGTCTCCAGCCCATTGATGCAGCGGATCAGGGTGCTCTTGCCCGAGCCGCTCGGGCCGCAGACGACGACCACTTCGCGCGGCTCGACGCTCAACGTAATATCCCTGAGCACGTTGAGCGTGCCGAACCATTTGTTGACGCCGCGAAATTCGATCATGCCGGTTTTGGTCATATTGCCGGACCCTTGAGGTTCGATGTCACAACTGCACCTCGCCATGCGCCGCGCCCATGCGTTGCTCCAGCCGGCGTGCCAGCATGATCAGGGGGTAGCAGACGATGAAGTAACCGAGCCCGACGAGGAAGAAGACCAGCAGGCCGTTCGGCACACGCTGCACCACCAGCCAGCCGACGCGGGTAAGGTCGGTGAGGCCGATGGCCGAGACCACCGAGGAATCCTTGATCAGCAGCACATATTGCCCGACCAGCGGCGGCAGCACGATGCGCATCGCCTGGGGCAGCACCACCTGGCGCATGCGCTGCCAACGCGACAGGCCGGACGCCAGCGCCGCCTCGACCTGGCCGGTCGGGACCGAGCGGATGCCGGCGACGACGATCTCGCAGATGAAGCAGGCGGCCAGGTTGGTCAGCGCGATGATGCCGGCGGTGAAGGCGTCGAGCTCGATGCCGAGTTCCGGCAGGATGAAGAAGATCAGGAAGATCTGCACCAGGAACGGCGTGCCACGGATCAGGTCGACCCAGGCACCGATCGCGCCGCTGATCAGCCGGTTGCCGCCGGTGCGCAGGATGCCGAGGCCGAAGCCGAGCAGCGTGCCCAGCACCAGGCTGATCAGCGACAGCACCACGGTCATGCCGAGGCCGCGCAACGCGAGGGGATAGCTGCCGGCGATGCTTTGCAGCTGCTGCCAGATCATGTCCGTGCCCCCGCGAGGCCGAGCCAGCGCCCGGAGAGCGCCGCCAGTCCCTTCAGCCCGTAATAGAGCAGGAGGTAGAAGGCGGCGATGGTGATGAAACCTTCCGCCGGCATGAAGCGGTCGGAGGCGAGCAGTTGGCCGGCGCGCGTCAGCTCGGCGACCGAGATCAGCGACAGCAGGGCGGAATCCTTGACCAGCACGATCGCCTGGCCGAGCAGCGGCGGGATCGTCACCTTGAACGCCTGCGGCAGGATGACCAGGCGCATGCGCTGGACATAGGTCATGCCCGAAGCGACACCGGCCTCGACCTGGCCGCGCGGGATCGACAGGATGCCGGCACGGATGATCTCGGCGACATAGGCGCCGCTGTTCAGCGACAAAGCGAGGATGCCGACGACGAACTCGGGCAGGATGAGGCCGAGCCGCGGCAGGCCGAAATAGAGGAAATAGAGCTGCGCCAGTAAGGGCGTGGCGCGCACCGCGTCGATATAGGCCTTGGCCGGGACGCGGAACAGCCGGCCGCGCTGCAAATTCATTGCGGCGAGCACGATGCCGACGGCGAGCGCGCCGGCAAAGGAGAGGACAGACAGCCACACGGTCGTGACGAGGCCCTGCCCGAACAGGGGCAGATATTCGACGATGGTGCGGAAGCTGAAGTTTTCGAGCATGGTGGGGCGGTGAATAGTGAATAGTGAATAGTGAATAGTGAATAGTGAGTAGGGCGTAAGCGAGTAGCGAGTAGCGAGTAGCGAGTAGCGAGTAGCTCTTCTCTACTCTCTACTCCCTACTTACTATTCACTATTCACCATTCACCATTCACTCTACTCAGTGATCCTTCTTCCAGGCGTCGGAATTGACCCAGTAATCGAGGTTCTTCTGCAGGCGGCCGTCGAGGCTGACCTGGTCGAGGAACAGGTTCATCCAGACCAGCAGGTCCTGCTCGTCATAGCGCGTGGCGAAGGCCAGTGGCTCCTTCGACAGCATATCCGGCATGATGGTGAAGCTGCCGGCTGGGTAAGCGGTCGACTGGCCCTTGACCGCCGAGACGTCGTTGACGCCGCAATCGGCCTGGCCGTTGTTGACGGCGTCGAGCAGCAGCGGGCCGCCGCCCTTGTAGCTCTTGATATCGGCATCGGGGAAGGCGGCCTTGGCTTCCTTCTCGCCGGTGGCGCCGAGCAGCACCGCGATCTTGGTTCCCTTGGCCTTGCAGTCCTCGGTGGACTTGAAGGCGGTCCCAGCCTTGGTGAAGACGGTGCTGCCCGTGTACATGTAAGGCTTGGTGAAGGCGACCTTCATGCCGCGCGCCAGTGTCGGCGTCATGTCGGCGACCAGAAGATCGGCCTTGCCCGACAGCAGCGCCGGGATCAGGCCGTCCCAGTCGAAGTCGAGGAAGGTGATCTTGACGCCCATTTCCTTGGCCATCAATTCGGCGAGTTCGACCGAACTGCCGGTGCGTTCGCCGGCAGCACCCACCAGCGAGAAGGGCGGGCCTTGCGTCTGCACGGCGACGCGCAACTCACCGCGCTTGGTGATCTCGTCGAGCGTTCCCGCACTGGCGGCAGCGGTAAGGCCGGCGAGCGCAAGGCCGGCGATGAAAAGCTTGGCAATCTTCATTTGGGCATTCCTCCTTGTTGTCGTTTGTTGTTCCACTTGTTTGCTTCACCCCATCGAGGTGCTTTTTGAGCGGCAGCGCCGTTGCCGGCGGCAACCACCGTTCGAAAATCCTTCAGTCCCAGCTCACCATTTCGGCAACCTTGATACCGCGCCTGGCCAGCTCGTCGAGGAAGCGGCGATCGGGCACATGCAGCAGCGGGTTGAGCAGGCCGGGCGTGGCGATCTCGCGCCGTGCCAGCATCTGCGCCACGATGCTGGCGGGATAGCCGACGCCAAGGCTCATGCCGAACAGGCCGGAGGCGAGGTCGCGTTCGATGACCAACTCCGAGGTCACCGTCTTGCGGCGGCCGCCTTCGCTGCCGACAAAGACGTTGCGCATCACGCAAAGGTCCTTCTCGTCCGCGCCATATTGCAGTTGCGGGCCAAGCAGCCGGCCGAGGAATTCGCGTGGGCTGATGCCGGTGCCGGGCACCTTGTCCTCGGACAGGAAGCCGAGCTGCTTCAGCGGCGCCCAGAACGCCGACCAGCCGGGCCAGCGCAGCGAATAGCGGCCGGAGCGCTGCAGCCCCTTGGCGGCGGCGAGCATGCCGGCATAATGCGGCGCGTCGCCATTGGGGAAGGCTTCCAGCCGGCCCAGCCCCGCCACCTCGATCTCGTGGATGAAACGATTGTCGTGCTGGCGGGCGGCCGGCACATCGACCCGCTTGCCGTCCTCGACCAGCACACTGTCGCGGTTCTGGCTGACCAGAACCATGTCGAAATTCCAGCTCACCTTGTAGCGCAGCGGCTCGACCACCGCTTTCGGCTCGGGAATGCCGCCGCAGTAGGAATCGATCGCGGTGATGGTGTCGAACTGGCTTGCGGCGCGCGCGTAGAGCACAAGGTCGATGCCGGGGTCGAGCCCGCATTCGGTCACGATCGAAACGCCGGCCTTTTCGGCCTCGGGCGCGAGGTCGCCGATGGCCTTGCCGTAATTGGTGGTGACCAGCGGCGTGCGCGTGGCGATCGCCGCCTGCACCGCCTCGCGCATCAGCGGTTGCGGCAACAGGTCGATGACCGCGTCGACGTCCTTCATCACATCGGCCAATGCTGGGCCGATCGCGCCCTCCGGCACGACGAAACGCACCCGGGCAAGGTCGGTCAGGCCGCCAAGCCGCGCAGCGCCGTCGGTTGCGGTGTCGAGGCAGACCACTTGCTCGACGCCGTCGCTGGCAACGAGGTCGGCGATCGCCGCCCGGCCTTGCAGGCCGAGGCCGCCGAGAACCGCGATCTTCATGCCATTTCCTTCCGCGTCTCGTCCGACCAGCAGCCTTCCGGCAGGCTGATCCATTTGTTGCAGGACGCCATGACGACGAAGGTTTCGCTGCGCACGACCTCGCCCGGCTCGCCGGCGCCGGGGATCAACTCGCTGGTGACGCGGTAGAGATCGGCGACATCGCCGGCCACGGTCACGTCGACGATGATGTCGAAGCGCCCGGTGACGACGGCGGCCGAGTTCACGAAAGGCAGTTCGGAGATGCGCTGCGCCAGTTCCCGGGCGCGGCCGCGTCCCTGCGCATTGATGCCGACGATCGCCGAGATCAGCTCGGGGCGTTCGGTCAGGTTGAGCAGCCCGACGATCTTGAGCAGGTTGCGGTCGAGCAGGTTGCGCAGCCGCATGCGCACCGTCGGCACCGAGATCGCCATCTTCTCGGCGAGGCGGTTGACGCCAAGCTGCGCATCCTGCGACAGCAGCTTGACCAGTCGCCGGTCGGTCTGATCGAGATGTTCCCGCAAACGCTCAGGCTTTCATAAAGGGAAAGAAACGATCTTATTTTCTTTCTTATATGAAAATACCTTATGAGAGATTTTTAACAACGGCAAGAGCCATGTCATCCGCCGTGCCGCTGTGCCTATCGGCAGTTTCGTCGATGTCGCCACATTTTGTTCTTGCTTTGTGCCGTCAGCTATGCTACTAATTTGGGTATGGTGCTGATTCACACCGACGACCCGCCCGCCGAGGCGGTTTTTTTGTGTTCAGGATACCTTTGGAGGTTCAGCGCCGCCGGTTTGAGGCTGGCGGGACAGCGCCGTTCGGGACGCGCTGTGTTCGAGGGTGCGCAAGAGGTGCAAGGCACCTCCATAGCACGCCGACCAAGTTGGTGGGGGCGCAGCCGCAACTCATTGTGCCTTCACCTGATGGGCGGAACGGCTCATCCGCAATATGGCCAAAAGCGGCTTTTCAATAAAACTGTAGCTGGCCAGGCAGACGGCAATGCAGGCGGTGACAATAACCGCGCCTGCAAGCCATGGTGACAGATTGGCGCTTGCAACGACAGGAGCGGTCGCAAGCAGCACGATAGGATGCGTCAGATAGAGAGAGTAGGAAGCATCACCCAACCTTGCCAGCACGCGAGGAGCAAAAAGCCGGAAGTAGCTTGCCAGACTGATGCAAGCCGCGACAAGGATCAACGCCGGGATTCCCTGAGCAAGGGTTCGCGGCAAGTTGAAGCCAAGTACCATCACCAGCACGGACATGATGGCGAACACGATTGCCGAGGCACCCAAGACGACAGGCAAGCGCGCCAGCCTGCCGACCAAGTGGCCGAGAGCCATGCCGGCAAGGAACTCAAACAGGACTGGCGTGGTGTAGAAAAACAGCAAAGTGTCGGCGGCGGGTTTGAAGACGATGCGTGCAGCAACGGCGATTGCAAAGACAACGCCGACCGCGGCCATTTGCGTCAACCTGCCAAAACCCATAGTCGCCGCGAACAGAATGTAAAACAGGATTTCCAGATTGAGCGTCCAACCCACGCCAAGCACCGGTTGGACATAGCCTGTGACCGTATCGAGATAGGGTATGAAAAGCAGGCTATTGGTGGTCTGCTCAAGAGACACTGCACGACCGGCAAACAACCAAAGTGCGGCGACCATGAGGAAGGTCATAACCCAATAGAACGGAACGACGCGCGTGAACCGCTGCATCAAAAAAGCACGGTGGTCACGACGTCTGTTCTCCGTCGAGAGAACCATGACAAAACCGCTGATGACGAAAAACAGGTCAACGCCACTGTTTAGAATGGGAATACGCAGATCGAGCATGCCCAGTGCGGCCGGAAGATGATAGACAACAACCATGAGAGCTGCCAGCCCGCGCAAGACCTGTATCGATGTATATTGTTGAACCCGACGCGGCGCAGCGTGATCATTCTCCGGAATGATGTTCATCAAAAAATGGTCCCCGGTGCGGGGGAGCACTAACACACGCGATCGTTGATGTGTTGATTAATTGTCGGTTTAATTAATACATAAAGTTTTAGATAGATTTTACTGACACTAGCTCGCGGCCATACTTTAGACCCGCCCGACTTGGCCTGCCTCTCTGTCAAATCCTGGCATCTCCCCCGTAAAGACGAGATCGGCGGACATCGACGCTTTCCCCGCGCTAACGACTGGTCTCGAAGATGGCGACGGCTACCGCTGTCAGCGCGGCGTTACCGGATGCCACCGTTCCATCAGGAAGCGCCTTGCCGTCCTCCAGTCCGACGCGCGTCGACCAACGGCGTTCCGCCGCCCGGTGCACGAAAGGCCAGACCGTGGCGTCGGCGCCGTGCAGCAGGATCGCCCGCCGCATCCTGGCGCCGTCGAGCACGGCGGCGATATCGTCGCTGATCTCCAGCGCAGCGTCCGGCTCCTGCTCGGAGATTTCGATCAGGATGCGCAGCACGCGGTTGCCATTGTCGAGGCTCACCAGGCGCTCGGCATCGGTGACCGAGGCGAGCCCGGCCTCGATGCCAATGCCGCGCTGGCGCAGACGGTCCATGACGGCGGGCGCGGCGTCTTCGCTGAGATTGACCGAGGCATAGTCGGGCAGCTCGCTCCAGGCGGCGATCGCGGCCAGCGTCCGCTGGTCGTCGTTCTCGATCCAGGCGCCGGTCGACACGCCGATCAGCGTTCCAGGGCAGGCGCGACGAAGCGCTAGCACAGTCTGGTCCATCGTCGCCGGAGCCAGGCTTTCGCGACCGTCCAGCCCGCGGGCATGAACATGCAGTTCGGCGGCACCGGCGGCGACGCAGGCCGCGCCGTCACGCGCCATGGCTTCGGGATCAAGCGGCAGTTGCGGATGATAATCGGCGCTGCGCGCGCCATTGATGCAGGTCTGGACGATCATGCCAGGGGCAGTCCGGTTGCGGTTGCTGCCAGTCTAGCGCGGGCCAGTGAAAACCGGAATCGCGCTGGCGAAGGCTCCTGACATATGGACGCGGCACAGCCTGAATCAGTCTGGCAGAATGCACCTCTATCGTGTTGTTCGCCTTAGTCTTCTTAGCAAACGAACATCCGTCGGGCAGAGTTACGGCGAAACACCCAACTCGCGTAATGCAGCGTTGGCGGCACGGTATTCGATAAAACTCTTTGGACAATGGCTGACGGTATGCCTTGCTCTGTCGCATCCTCGATCATGCGCGTGCAGGCGGCGATCCGCGTGCTTGCCTCGACCGCGTCGTCGCTGACGCAGTCGCTGCTGGCAGCCAGCGCCGGAAGCCCCGTGACAAGCAGAACGATGAGACCAGCCAGCGTGCGCCAGAAAAACCTGTGCCGTTCTCGAACCGGTCCGGTCAATTCGCTCCTCGGGTCATCAAAAAGTCTTGGAAATTGTCTTCACGGAACCGCGCCCAACTCGTGCAGAGCGGCCTTGGCCGCAACGTATTCGTAATAGTCCCCAGGGCAATCGCTGGCAGCGACCCGGTAGAGCCGCAAGGCTTCGTCGTCATGGCGTTGCAGCCGATCGAGTTCGGCGATGAACAGATTCGCCTCGCACAAATTGCCACGCTTCTTGGCTGGGTCGGCGTCGTCGGCTGCCGCCGATACCTCGGCCGGCGTTAGTTCTCCAAGCAGCATGCGAACCGCTGGCGCCGGCCATTTGGTCATATCGAGCTTTTCAGTCGCTTCCTGCAAGTGGCCCACCGCGCCATTGCGCCGCTCGGTCATCTCCAGCCAGATCGCAAAATAGGCATTGTCGGGCTTGAGCGTGGCCGCCTGTCCGAAATCGGCTTGCGCCTTGGCCAGCGCGCTCGAATAGAAGGCGAGAATGCCGCGGCCAAAATAGGCATAGGCATATTTCGGATCGAGGCTGATTGCCTGATCGTAGTCGGCGGTCGCGCGGGCGTAGTCGCCCTTTGCCGACCAGACAACGCCCCGGCCATTGTAAGCACGGGCGTCTTTCGGATCGAGGCTGATCGCCTTGTCGTAGTCGGCAATGGCGCGGTCATCATGGCCCTTCTTGTGCCAGAACAGATACGGCCTCGGTACCTGAAGGCTTTGGCATGTACTGGATCGAGCATGATCGCCTGGCTATAGTCGGCAATGGCGCGGTCGTCGTCGCCCTTGTGTGCCCAGGCATTGCCTCTGTTGTCGTAGGCAGTTGGGTCTTTAGGATCGAGCGTGATTGCCTGGCTGAAGTCGGCAATGGCGCCATCATAGTCGCCCTTGTCAGACCAGACGAGGCCCCGGTTGTACTAGGCATCAACGTTTTTTGGATCGAGGCTGATTGCCTGGGTGTAGTCGGCGACAGCGTGGTCGTCGTCACCCTTCTTCTTCCAGGCAATGCCACGGTTGTTGTAAGCCGTGGCATCCTGGGAATCGAGGCCGATCGCTTGGTCATAATCCGCGATAGCGCGGTCGTAATCGCCCTTGTGTTTCCAGGCAACGCCTCGATTGTTGTAAGCACTAGCGTCCTGAGGATTGAGGCCGATCGCTTGGTCATAATCGGCGATGGCGCGATCGTAGTCACCCTTGTGCGACCAGGCCAGGCCTCTGTTGTAGTAGGTGCTGGCGTCTTTCAGACCCAGGCCGATTGCCTGATCGTAGTCGGCAAGGGCGCGATCATTATCGCCCTTGCGTGCCCAGGCGATGCCACGATCTCCATACGTGTCGGCATGTTTCGGGTCGAGGTCGATCGCCCGATCATAGTCTGCAATGGCGCGGTCATAGTCGCCCTTGTATACCCAGACAGCACCACGGTTGCTGTAGGGTCTGGCGTCTTTCGCATCCAGACTGATCGCCTGTTCATAGTCGGCGATGGCTCGGTCGTATTCGCCCTTTTGTTTCCAGGCAACACCACGGTTGTTGTAGGCCCCCGCATTTTTCGGATCGAGGCTGATTGCCTGGTCGTAGTCGGCGATGGCACGATCGTAGTCGCCCTTGTCTGCCCAGGCGTTGCCCCGGTTGCTGTGGGCATCGGAATGCTTCGGATCGAGGCTGATGGCCTGATCATAGTCTGTAATGGCGCGGTCGTAGTCGCCCTTGTGCTCCCAGGCGACACCTCGGCTGTTGTACGGCTCCGGGTTTGTCGGGTCGAGGCTGATCACCTGGCCAAAATCGGCGATGGCGCGATCATTTTCGCCCACTTCGACCATTGTGGTGCCTCTGGCATAGTAAGCACCGGCGAATTTCGAATCGAGGTCGATCGCCTGGCCCAAATCGGCAATCGCACGGTCGTAGTCGCCTTGTGACGACCGTGCCTCGCCGCGTTTGTAGTAGGCAGTGGCGCGGTTGGCCACAGGCTCGGTGGGGTCCTCGATCATGCGCGTACAGGCGGCGATCCGCGTGCTGGCCTCGACCTCGTCGTCGCTGACGCAGTCGCTGCTGGCGGACAAGGCCGGGAGCGTCGAGACCAGCATGACGACGAGGCAAACGAGGAATTGCCGGACTGCCCCGTCCCTTTGTCGAACCCGTCCGATCAATTCGCCCCCCCATCGCGGCAAGCCCAACTGCATTGTATTCAACGAAATCCCCGAGACAATCGCTAACGAGCTCACCCGGCAAGAAACGGGTGGTCCGCGCGCGCCGTTTCACCCATCTCAATGACAGAGAAGCTACAGGAGGCGAAGCCATGACCATCCATTCGATAGGCGCGAAAGCGGCGGTGAAATCGGCGGAGGTGCGCGTTGCCGGATATGACTGGCGGACGCTGGCCGATGAGCTGAGCGGCTATGGCTGCGCGGTGATGGAAAAGCTGCTGACGCCGCAGGAGTGCCGGCAGATTGCCGGACTTTATTCGGACGAGAGCCATTTCCGCAGCCATGTCCACATGGCGCGGCATGGTTTCGGCAAGGGCGAGTACCGCTATTTCCGCTATCCCTTGCCCGACTTGATCGGCGGCTTGCGCACCGCGCTCTATCCGCGTCTGGCCGCGGTCGCCAACGACTGGAACGAGCGCATGGGTATCGCGCAGCGCTACCCCGACGAACACGCCGCGTTCCTCAGGCAATGCCACGAGCAGGGCCAGACGCGGCCGACGCCGCTCCTGCTGCAATACGTTAACGGCGACTTCAACTGCCTGCACCAGGATCTCTACGGCGATCTGGCGTTCCCGTTGCAGGTCGCGATCCTGTTGTCGGAACCAGGCAAGGATTTCACCGGCGGCGAGTTCGTGCTGACCGAGCAGCGTCCGCGCATGCAGAGCCGTGCCGAGGTGGTGCCGCTGCGCCAGGGCGATGCGGTCGCCTTCGCGGTCCACAATCGTCCGGTCCAGGGCACACGAGGTAATTACCGGGTCAATCTCAGGCACGGCGTCAGCCGGCTTCGCTCCGGCATGCGCCACACCGTCGGCATCATCTTCCACGACGCCAAGTAACCGAGCCGCCCGGTCGAGGCCCGGCGGCGGTTACCGGGAAAAATCGCTGCGCACGATGCCGTGGCGCTGGAGTTTGTCGTAGAAGGTCTTGCGCGGAATCCCCAGCGCTTCGATCGTGCGCCTGACGTCGCCCTCGTTGCGGCCAAGCGTTTCGCGGATGATGTCGGCCTCGTAGCGCTCCAGCCGCTCCGGCAGCTTCATGGCGGCGTTCGATTCGGTCGGGGCAGGGGGTTGTGCTTCGGCGCCTTCCTCCAATCCAAGCACAAACCGCTCGGCGAAATGCGCCAGTTCGCGCACATTGCCCGGCCAGTCATGGCCGCTCAGATGGCGATGCACCGAAGCCGGAACATTTGGCATCGGACGGTGGAAGCGGGCGGCGGCGCGTTCGGCGAAATAGAAGAACAGCAGGGCGACATCGTCGCGGCGTTCGCGCAGCGGCGGGATCGAGATCGTCACCACGTTGAGCCGGTAGTAGAGATCCTCGCGGAAAGCGCCGCGCTGGCGCGGATCGCCGAGGTCGACCTTGGCGGCGGCGACGACGCGCAGGTCGACCGGCCGCACCTCGTTGGTGCCGAGCGGCGTGACCTCGCGCATCTCCAGCACGCGCAGCATCTGCACCTGCGTCGAGACCGGCATGCTTTCGATCTCGTCGAGGAACAGCGTGCCGCCGCTGGCGTGCTCGATGCGGCCGATCCGTTTCTTCTGAGCGCCGGTGAAGGCGCCGGCCTCATGGCCGAACAATTCGCTTTCGATGACGGTCTCCGGCAGCGTGCCGCAATTCAGCGCAACGAAGTTGCCCTTGGCGCGGCGGCTCCAGCGATGCAGAAGGCTTGCCACCACCTCCTTGCCGGAGCCGGTCTCGCCGGTCACCAGCACATCGACGTCGGTGTCGGCGATCTGGCGTAGTGTGCGGCGCAGCCTGTCCATCGCCGGCGTCTGGCCGATCAGCGGCAGGCCGTCCTGCGCCTCTCCGGCCGCCTCGCGCAAGGCCCGGTTCTCCATCACCAGG
This sequence comes from Mesorhizobium sp. M0019, assembly GCF_040323975.1. Classification (NCBI taxonomy): domain Bacteria; kingdom Pseudomonadati; phylum Pseudomonadota; class Alphaproteobacteria; order Hyphomicrobiales; family Phyllobacteriaceae; genus Mesorhizobium; species Mesorhizobium sp. M0019. Next base: position 15,592 of record NZ_JAMYVK010000037.1, read on the forward strand.
CGGCGCTTTTCCGCTGCGCGGCGCACGCTCTGTACCAGCCGGTCGGCGGCGAAGGGCTTTGTGATGAAGTCGTAGGCGCCGTCCTTGATCGCCTTGACGGCCATGGCGATGTCGCCGTGGCCGGTGACGAGGATGACGGGAATGTCGGTATCCAGCCGCAGGATGCGATTGAAAAGCTGCAAGCCGTCGATCTGAGGCATGCGGATATCCGACACCACGACGCCGGTAAAACCGGCGTCGAGCCCGGCCAGCGCCTCAGCCGCCACCGCAAAGGCGGAGACCGAGAAGCCGGCAAGCTCCAGCGTCTGCACGGTGGCCTTGAGGAGATCGCGGTCGTCGTCGATCAGGATCACCGGCGCGGCATTGTCGTTCGTCATGATGGCTTACGCTGCTGTCTGGAGATGAATGGTGAAGCGGGTGCCGCTGTCGTCGCTCGAAACTTCGATGCGGCCGCCATAATCGGCGACGATGTCCTTCGAGATGACGAGGCCAAGGCCAAGGCCTTTTTCCTTGGAGGTGTTGAACGGCGTGAACAGCGATTTGAGGATCGCGGGTGGAATGCCCGGTCCGTTATCGGACACGCCGACCGTCACGCCGTCCGCGGTCTCCTCGACCGACACCTGCACATGAGCGTCGTCGCGGCCGTCGAGTGCTTCGAGCGCGTTCTGGAAGAGGTTGATCAGTACCTGTTCGAGCCGCACCCGATTGCCCATGACCTTGAGGCTCGGCGGCGGCAGGTCGATGGCCAATGCGTCGAGCCGGCCGGCAAAGCGGCTTCTCAACAGCATGACGGCGCCTTCGATAACACCACGTAATTCGACAGGCTCGGCGGCGGTGCGGCCCTTGCGGGCAAATGCCTTCAACTCCTCGGTGATTGAGCCGATGCGTTCGGTAAGGGCTGCGATAGCGCCGAGGTTTTCCTCGGCCGGCCGGGTCTGCTTGCGGTCGAGGAAGGTGCGGGCATTGTCGGCATAGGCGCGTATGGTGGCGACCGGCTGGTTGATCTCATGGGCGACGCCGGCAGCGACCTGGCCGAGGATGGCGAGGCGGTTGGCCTGGACCAGATCCTGCTGCACGATTTGGAGCTTGGCTTCCGTGCTGCGGTGGCCTGTTATCTCGGCCTGCAACCGGTCGCGGGCGCGGCTCAAATCCTCGGTCCGTTCGACGACGCGGCGTTCGAGTTCGGTGCGGGCCGCCTGTTCGGCGGCAATCCGCATCTGCGCCGACTGCCTGCGCCACAACAGATACGCGGCAAGGCCGAGCAGCGGGACGACGACGCCGAGCGCAAGAAGCCGCATTTCGCGGACGGCAGCAGCGATCGGCGCTTCGACCGGGACAAGATAGTCGAGCCGCCAGGGGGTCGAAGGAACCGTCGTGGAAAGGCTGAGATACTCCGCGTCGCTGCCGCCGGGCGTCACCGCGTGGACGATCGACACATCCGGGCTGAGCGCCCGCGGGTGCGTGATCGGCAACGGCACAAGCGGCGCGTCGCCGAACTGTTGGCTGTCGCGGATCGCGGCTTGCTTAGGTGCGGCCAGCGGTGCGGTTGTCATGAAACGCCAGGACGGCACGCTGGTGATCAGCACGACGCCATTCTCGTCGCTGACATAGGCCGGGCGGTTCGCCTCGCGCCAGTCGGCTTCGAGCTGGTCGAACTCCATCTTGACGACGACGACGCCGAGCGGTGCGGCTGCATCGCCGACGCGGCGCGAAATGTAGAGGCCGGGACGCTTGCTGACATTGCCGAGCGCAAAATACTCGGCGGTTCCGGCCTGCATCGCGCCGGAGAAATAATCGCGGAAACGGTAGTCGTTGCCGACGAAGCTGATCGGCTCGCGCCAGTTGCTGGAGGCGATCGCCAGTCCATCGGTGCCGATGACATAGAGCACCGACGCCTTGGTGCCCGAGACCAGCCCCTCGAGCTTGCGGTTCAGCACATCGATTGCCGCGGCATTTTTCTGCGTCAGCGCGTCACGCACTTGCTGGTCTGCGGACAAAAGCAGGGGCAGGGCACGCGGGCTTTCGAGCACGGCGCGCAGCAGCGCGACCTTCAGATTGGCGTCGGTACGCCCCTGCGCCGCCAGGGTCTCGACCTCGGCGGTGCGGCCGTAGAGGCCGGCGCCGTAGAGCGCTGCGGTGACGATCAGCAGGGCGACGGCCGCAAACAGCAGCCAGGCTCGGCGCGCCCGCCTGGCGAGTTGCTCGGGCGTCGAAGACAAGGCACCGGCGGGGCGTTGCAGCATCGCCCATTTGTGCATGAACTCGCACAAAACACAATTCGACCTATGCGGAGAGTCGCACTTGACCATGCGTCCGGCAGTGCGGACGTTTGCGAATGCTCAATAAAATCAATGCTGAAGCACTCTTCTGCGTATCTGGCACGGCTGTTGCAAACACGAATTCAGCAGTCGCGAGGCTGCTGGTCTCAAAACAACTGCCCCGGGGAGTCGAGCTTTCGATCGGGGCGCCATGGAGGACGTCATGCAGACAGCAATCGCTGCCGCCGAGCCGCGCGGCAAACTTCCCTTATACCGGCATCTTTATGTGCAGGTGCTGGCGGCGATCGCCGCCGGCGTGCTGCTCGGCCATTTCTATCCCGAAACCGGCGAGGCGATGAAGCCGTTCGGCGACGCCTTCATCAAGCTGGTCAAGATGGTGATCGCGCCGGTGATCTTCCTGACGGTGGCGACCGGTATCGCCGGCGTTTCCGACCTGCAGAAGGTCGGCCGCGTCGCCGGCAAGGCGATGATCTATTTCCTGGTGTTCTCGACGCTGGCGCTTGTCGTCGGCCTGGTCGTCTCCAATGTCGTCCAGCCCGGCGCCGGCATGCACATCAATCCAGCGACGCTCGATACCGCCAAGGTGGCGGCGTATGCCGAGAAGGCGCACGACACAACCATCGTCGGTTTCCTGATGAACATCATCCCCGACACCATCACCGGCGCCTTCGCGCAGGGCGACATTTTGCAGGTGCTGTTCTTTTCGGTGCTGTTCGGCGTCGCCCTGGCGCTGGTCGGCGATCGCGGCCGTCCGGTCGTCGATTTTCTGCAGGCGCTGACCACGCCGATCTTCCGCCTCGTCGCCATCCTGATGAAGGCCGCGCCGATCGGTGCGTTTGGCGCCATGGCCTTCACGATCGGCAAATACGGCATCGGCTCGATCGCCAATCTCGCCATGCTGATCGGCACATTCTATCTTACCGCGCTGCTGTTCGTGCTGGTGGTGCTCGGCGCGGTTGCCCGCTACAACGGCTTCTCGATCCTGGCGCTGATCCGCTACATCAAGGAAGAGCTGCTGCTGGTGCTCGGCACCTCGTCCTCGGAAGCGGCATTGCCGGGCCTGATGGCCAAGATGGAGCGTGCCGGCTGCAACCGCTCGGTGGTCGGCCTGGTCATCCCGACCGGCTACTCCTTCAATCTGGACGGCACCAACATCTATATGACGCTGGCGGCGCTGTTCATCGCGCAGGCGACCGACACGCCGCTCACCTACGGCGACCAGATCCTGCTGCTCGCCGTCGCCATGCTGAGCTCCAAGGGGGCTGCCGGCATCACCGGCGCCGGCTTCATCACCCTGGCGGCAACGCTTTCAGTCGTCCCCACCGTGCCGGTCGCCGGCATGGCGCTGATCCTCGGTGTCGACCGCTTCATGTCGGAATGCCGAGCGCTGACCAACTTCATCGGCAACGCGGTGGCGACAGTGGTGGTGGCGCGCTGGGAGGGAGAACTCGACCAGACGAAGTTTGCCGCCGCTATGGCCGGTGACTTGCCGGAGGAAGTCGACCTGTCGCAGCCGGGTTTGCAGGCCGCCTGACTGTTTAGGCCACACGACTATAAGGCCCGGAGGCGGTTCGCCGGCTCCGGGGCAAAAGCGCCGGCGGTCGCAGTATGCCGCCTGAAACGCAACCTGAAGTGACCCTGTTTTCGACGCGGGGCTTGTTCCAGCCGCATTTGAAGGCCAGTATCCGCCATGCCTTCATGGCACCGTCCGCTTCGGTCCCGACCTGATCGCGAGGCGAGACATTTCCGTCGGGCTCGGTTGCGACTCACCTTGGCCGAACCGTCGGAGCTTTTGCTGCCGCCAACCCTGACCATGGCAGCAGCCTCGAAGGCAATGGCGGCCTCAATACGAAGTCGCAAAGCGAAACGTGACCCGTCTCCTGATGGAAAGCGCAGGCTTTCTCCCGGGGAACTCGTTGCGCGCCAAGAGGGCGCTTGAAGAGGGGGGCAGGCCCATGAGGGCCTTTGCCGAACCAAAGCAAGATGCGAGGTCAAACGCGATGCAGCCTGTCCCGAGAATTCCGGTATCCATCATCATCCCGAATTACAACTACGCGCGTTTCCTCAAACGCAGCATCGACAGTGCCCTCGAGCAGGACTACGCGGATGTCGAAGTCATCGTCGTCGACGATGCATCGCAGGACAATTCCACGACAATCATGGAATCCTATCGCGACGAGATCCTTGCATGCCCGCGGGCGCAAAATGGCGGACACGCGGCGGCGTTCAACACCGGCTTTGCGGCGAGCTCGGGCAAGATCGTCCTGTTCCTCGACGCCGACGATTACCTTTATCCAACCGCCGTCTCCACCATTGTCGAAACCTGGGATGATGCAACCGCTCAGGTCCAGTCCAGACTGCATATCGTCGACGAGGGGCAACGCATCAAGGATGTCTTTCCGCCGCCCGAATTGCCTTTCGACAGCGGCGACGTCATGCCGAAACTCCTGCACAAGGGCCGCTATCAGACGACAGTGACCAGCGGGCTGGCCTTTGACCGCGCAACGCTCGAATCGATCATGCCGATACCGGAGCCGGAGTTCCGCCAGGGCGCCGACGGCTATCTGGCAACGTTGGCGCCGATGTACGGGCATGTCCAATCGATCGACGAATGCCTCGGCGCCTACCGCATCCATGGCGCCAACCATTCAGTCTTCGGTGAAAAGCTCGCCGAGCGGGCACGCTGGCGGGTAACTCACGATTTCCGCCGCATGCAGGCGCTGTCGGACCAGGCCTCCGGGATCGGCCTGACCATCGTGCCGTCGGATGCTGTCCGCCACGATCCGGTCCACCTGGAAGAGCGGCTGGCGTCGCTTTGCGCGGACAGAGACCGACATCCCGTGGCCGACGATTCCCGGCTGGCGCTCGGGGCGGCCGGCGCCGTCGCCAGCCTCGAAATGACCGCATCCTTGCGGCGTCGCGCCATCCTTGCCGCCTGGTTCCTGTCGGTCGGGCTGTTGCCGCGGAAAATGGCGACGGCAGTGCTGTCGTGGAAGCTCGACGCATCGTCGAGGCCGGCATTTTTGAGCCGCCTGTCCAAGAGAATCCGCCATGCCATGGGATAGCGGCACTGTGACATAGCTCCGCCAGGTATTCGCCCGATCCGGCCAAGCGTCCATGGGCGCGATCATTGCCTTTCATAGGCTTGAACTGCTCTGTAAACTATTTGCTTACGCCTAGTTGACGTGCGTAAGCAATATGCTTACATAGCGCATGATAAAGTCGTTCAAGCACAAGGCGCTGGCAGATCTCTTTCAAACCGGAAAGACCGGAAAGATAGACGCCAAGATGCATAAGCGCATCCTTGTCCGGCTTGACCGTTTGGAGGTTTCGGAAAGGCCGGATGACATGGACCTGCCCGGCTTCGACTTCCACGCTTTGAAGGGCTTCAACCCGATCCGCTACACGGTGCATGTCAACGGGCCGTGGTGCATCACATTCGAATTCGACGCCAATGATGCCGCCCGCGTCGATATCGAACAGTACCATTGAGGCGGCCAGATTGGAGAAGGCGATTTATGAGCGTGTATGAGCCGATGCGTCCGATGGAGCGCTGCCCATCCCACCCTGGAGCGCTGCTTGACGACATTATCCCGGCAACCGGAAAGACCAAGGTGGAGATCGCCAATCTGCTCGGAATCTCGCGCCAGCAGCTTTATGACATCATCCGCGAAAAGAAGCCGGTGTCGCCGGCTGTCGCTGCCCGTCTTGGAAAGATGTTCGGCGACGGCGCCGCGATCTGGCTCAGGATGCAGGCCGCCTATGATGCGTGGCACGCGGAGCGCGAGGTTGACGTCAGCGCCGTTCCAAGGTTGCATGCTGCCTGAGATGCAATAAATCCGCCGGACCACCGAGCTCTCAAAAATCGATCACGGTCCCGCCTGCCCGGACCGGTTCTCCGGTTCGACGGCGCGCTCGACCAGGACATGCGCCTCCCGCGCGGCCTCGACGAATGCGTTCCTGGCGGCTTCGGTCCAGCGGTCGTCGCTCATGGCGCGGCGGCATGTGCGCAGTGCCACCCCGTGTTTGGCGCTGCCGGCGTCACGCCAGTGGGCTTCCAGCAACGCGACAGCCTGCCGTGCGTTGGAAATGTTGCGGATATCTCCCACGATGCCGACCGCAACCGCAACCGGCTTGGCAAACCATCCTTGGTTCATGGCGGGGCCTTCGACCTGTTGAACCATCTATAACGAAAATCGTAGCCCAAGGTTTCATTCGCGCCAGTCACCACGGCGTGAGGCGGCGTCTACTGCGCCGCGCGCAGCCTGACCACGACGCTTCGCGCCACAAGCACCAGCACGGTGATGACGATCAGGATCACCGAGAGCGCTGCGATCGCCGGGTCGATGTTGTCGCGCAGGCCCATCCACATTAGCCGCGGCAGCGTGATGGCGTTGACCGAGGTGATGAACAGGGTGACGCCGATCTCTTCCCAGGACAGCACGAACGACAGCAACGCCGCGGTGACGATGCCGAACTTGATGTTGGGCATGATGATGCGGGTGGCGCGCTCCCACACGGTGGCGCCGAGGCCGCGCGCGGCAAGGTCGATGCGGCGGTCGAACTGGCTGAGCGACACCAGGATCAGCACCGTTGCGAAGGGCACCGTCATCACCGCATGCGCCATGGCGACACCCAGCCAGGTGTCATAGCCGAAGAACGACGAGAACCCCGAGATCGAGGTCAGCAGGAAGTAGAGCGTGATTGCCGAGACCACCGGCGGCACCACCATCGGCAGCAGCACGAAACCGACCAATGCTGCCGTGAAGCGCGGCTGGAACATCCAGATGCCGAGGCTGAAGCAGAGCGCCAGCACGGTGGAAAAGGCGCTGCTGACGATGCCGATCCTGATCGAGAGCAGGATCGAATTGATCCAGCGCGGATCCTCGATCAGCGCCCGGTAATGGCGCAGCGACAATTCGCCCGACGGCATCGCCAGCATGCGGCTCGGCGTCAGCGACACCGGAATGACGGCGAGCAGCGGCAGCAGCAGGAACAGCGCGACCAGGGCGGCGAGGACCAGCGAGACGGGACCGGGGCGGTAGGTCGGCATCGCGCTACACCAACTGCTTCGGCCTGATATAGCGGAAAAGCAGCGCCATCAGCGCGCCGACGAACAGCACCAGCACCACGCTGATCGCCGCGCCCAGGCCCCAGTCTGGGCTCTGGAAGATGCGGAGATAGATCAGCTCGGCGATCATCACGCTGCGGCCGCCGCCGAGAATCGCCGGCGTGACGAAGAAGCCGAGCGAAAAGACGAAGACGATCAGCGCCGAGCCGATGATGCCGGAGTGGGTCATCGGCACGAACACCGACCAGAAGGTGCGCATGCGGCTGGAGCCGAGGCCGCGCGCCGCCAGCAGCACACGGTCGTCGAGGCTTCGCATCGAAGAGGCCAGTGGAAACACCGCGAAGGGGATGAGGAAATGCGTCATGCCGACGATAACGCCGAACTCGTTGCGCACCAGCGCCAGCGGCTCCGAGATGAAGCCGACCGCCTGCAGCCAGGTGTTGATCAGGCCGCGATTGGACAAAAGCGCCACCCAGCCGAAGGCGCGCGTCAGCACCGAGATCCAGAACGGCACCAGGATGCAGAACTCGGCCACGACGCGCTGCACCGGCGTGCCGCGTACCCAGACAACGGTGATGGCGTAGGCGGCGGCAACCGAAACGATCGTCACGATCGCGGCGATACGCAGCGTGCGGATGAAGACCGACTGCACCAACTGATCCGTGAGCAGCGCATTGTACTGCCCCAGCCCCGGCGTGGGCAGGGTGAAGCTCCATTTAACCACGCCAAGGAATGGCCAGGCGTAGGCCAGCACAAGAAAGAGGAGCAGCGGCGCCATCAACAGCGCCGCGCCCATCCTGTCGGAGAGGTATGCTCTCATCCGGTTATCCCGGCTTGTCAGGCGGAGATGATCTTCGTGTATTCGTCGAGTGCTGCCCCGTAGTTCTTGGCGTACCAATCCATGTCGAGCGGAATCTGCTTCTTCATGTTCTCGGGATCGACCGGGTTGATGCGCTTCTTGTCGGCGGGGATCAGCGCGTCGGCGGCCGGGTTGGCCGGACCCTGGCCGAGCTTGTCGAACATGATGAGTTCCTTCTCCGGGTCCTGGGTGCTGGCGATGAACTTCATCGCCGCGTCCTTGCCGCCGGGATTGCCCTTGAGCACGGCGAGCGCGCCGGGCGAGATCAGGCCCTGGTCCCAGATGAACTTGATCTTGCCGCCGGAATCCTGCTCGATGAGCGAAGCCCGCGTCGACCAGACGATCGCCATCGAGGCCTCGCCATTGAGCAGCACGCTCTGGCTTTCGGCGCCGCCACCCCAATAGGCGACGACGTTTTCCTTGAAGGCGGCGATCTTGTCATGCGCGCGCTTGAGGTCGAGCGGGTAGAGCGAGGCCGGCGCGATGCCGTCGGCGAGCAGTGCCGCTTCCCAGCTCGACACGCCCCATTTGTAGAGCGAGCGCTTGCCGGGGAATTTTGCCACGTCGAAGAAGTCGGCCATGCCGGTCGGTGCCTGGCTGCCGTATTTCTCGGCATCGTAGGCGATGACGTAGGAGAAGAAATAGGTCGAGGCAGCGTACTCCCAGCCGAATCCCGGCCGCATCTTCTTCTTGTCGACGACCGCATAGTCGATCGGCTCCAGCATGCCTTGGGCGCCGAGAGTGATGGCCGAGAACGGATCGACGTCGACCAGATCCCAGGTCGGCGCGCCGCTCTTGAACTGCGCCGCAATCGCGCCTTCGGTCGGGCCGGAGCCGTCCATCTTGACGGTGATGCCGGTCTCCTTGGTGAAGGCCTGGCCATAAGCCGCATCGTAGGCGGTGATGGCGTCGCCGCCCCAGTTGACCAGCACCAGTTCCTTCGCCGCGGCAACGGCGCCGGTCGAGCGCAGCAGCATCGGCGTGCCGGCCAGCACCAATGCGGCCAGCTGCGTGAACTGCCGGCGCGAGATCTCGCCGCGCACTGCCCTGGCGGATAGCGCCTCGATGGAATTTTTCTTGGTTTGGTTTGTCATGTCAGTTCCCCTTTTTTGTCGTTGGTGTTTCCTGAATGTCAGCTTGGCGAATTCGCCACGCCGATCGTCATTGCTCTCCATCTGGAAGGAGGAAGCCTTTCTCCGCGGGCCAGGTCAGCCAGACGGAATTGCCCTTGCTGAGGGCAGAGGCGGCGACCTCGTTCGGCACCGAGACCGTCACCTTGGCGCCTTGCCGCGTCGTCAGATCGAGCCGCGTTGCAGCGCCGAGATAGGTCGAGGCGACGGCAGTCGCGGCAATGCCGTTCTCGCCTGCCGCGGCTTCGCGGGCGATCGACATGTATTCCGGCCGGATCGCCAGGATGGCATCGCCACGGACCTTCTCGGCCCTGCAGCGCATGCTGATCGCGCGGTCTTCGCAGAGGCCCGTCGAGCCATTGTCGGCCGGGCGCACGCCCTTCAGCGGCAGCATGTTGATCTCGCCCAGGAACTCGGCGACGAAGCGGTTGTCCGGTCGGTCGTAGACCTCGTCCGGCGCGCCGACCTGCAGCAATTTGCCATGGTTGAAGATGGCGACGCGAGATGACAACGCCAGCGCCTCGCTCTGGTCATGGGTGACGAAGACGAAGGTGGTGCCGGTCTCCTGGTGCAACCGCTTCATCTCGGCCTGCATCTGGCCGCGCAGGCCCTTGTCGAGTGCCGAAAACGGCTCGTCGAGCAAAAGTACGCCCGGCTCGAACACCAGCGCCCGCGCCAGCGCCACGCGTTGCTGCTGGCCGCCGGACAATTGCGACGGCAGTTTCTTCTCGTGGCCCTTGAGCCCGACGCGCTCGATCATTTCGCCGACGCGGCGTTTGATCTCGGCCGCCGGTTTCTTGCGCACCTTGAGCGGGAAGGCGATGTTGGCCTCGACGCTCATATGCGGGAACAGCGCATAGCCCTGGAACACCATGCCGGCGGCACGCTGCTCGGCCGGCCGCTCGGTGATGTCGACGCCGTCGCTGTAAAGGCGGCCGTCGGTCGGCTGAATGAAGCCGGCAAGGATCATCAGGAAGGTGGTCTTGCCGGAACCGGAGGGGCCGAGCAAGGTGAGGAACTCGCCACGGCCGATATCGAGCGTCAGATCGTCCAGCGCACGGAACGAGCCGAAGCTCTTGCCGATCCCGATTGCCTTGATCTCTGCGGCCCGGCCGGGTTGCTGCATCCTGCCCTTTCCTTAGCGTAGGCGAAATCGTAGGCAGGGCGGCGGCTCACCGCAACCGAATAGTTTTCGCCTGATCGGCAAATTTGATTCATCTATGCGCCAATCTCCCCCCTCGAGGGGGAAATGTCGCCGAAGGCGACAGAGGGGGTCGCTTCGCTTGAAGTGCCAACCTCCTCTGCAGCAGCAGGCCGAGCCCAGTTGGACCGACCCCCTCTGGCCGCTTCGCGGCCATCTCCCCCTCGAGGGGGGAGATTAACGCTGGTTCTCCGACAGCTTCGACCTCAGCCACCGCCCAAACGCCTCCAGCACCGGATGCGCCGCCTTGGCGTGCTCGGAAACCAGAAAATACGAGCGCGGTGAATTGATCGCTATGTCGAAGGGGCGGACCAGCCGGCCTTCGCTCAGTGCCCGGCCGCTGGTCAGCTCGTCGCCCATAGCGATGCCCTGGCCGGCGATCGCCGCCGAAAAGACCAGGTTCATGTCGGAAAAGAAGATGCCGCCTTCCGGGTCGGGGTTCTCGACCTTGGACAGCGCCAGCCAGCGCGCCCAGTCCTCGGTGTCACCGAGATGCAGGAGATTGGCGCGCAGCACGTCTGCCGGCTTGGAGAAGCCGCCGATCTTGTTGAGCAGCGTCGGGCTGCACAGCGGCGTAAAGGAGATCCCGCACAGCAGCTCGACCGCGCGGTTCGGCCAATTGCCGACGCCGAAGGCGATGAAGGCATCGGCCTCGGCATTGCTGACGTCGTCGAGACGGCGCGGCGTCAGGATGCGCAGCGCGACATCGGGGTACATCTGCCGGAACTCGCCGATATGGGTGCACAGGAACAGCGAGGCGAAACCCGGCGTACAACTGACGCTGAACGAGCCGCCGATGCCGGTGCCGGCATGGCGCGTCACCGCGTCGCCCAGCACCGTCAGCGCCTTGCGCACGTCGCTGGCATAGCGCTGGCCGCGCGGCGTCAATGCCACGCCCTTGCCGATGCGCTCGAGCAGGTCGAAGCCGAGATCGCGTTCGAGCAGGCGAAGCTGATGGCTGACTGCGCTGCGGGTCAGATGCAGTTCGTCGGCGGCGCGCCAGACGCTGCCGTGGCGGGCAAAACTGTCGAGGGCGCGCAGCGCCTGCGTCGAGGGAATTCTCAAGAGGTGAACCGAATTTGCATGAGCCGGAAAAACATATCACTTTTTGGCGAGGCGCTTCACTGCTTTCTTTGACGGATGAAGATACCGGTGACCTCCGCGCAAGCGACCACGCTTGCCTGTCTGGACGACATCCAGCCGTCGCTGTCGGCGTGGACGCGGACCATCTTCGATTTCGGCGAGACCGCCTGGCGCGAATACCAGTCGGCGGCCTGGTATGTGGAGCAGTTGAAGCACGAAGGGTTTTCGGTCGAGGAAGGATCGGGCGGCATGCCGACCGCCTTCTGCGCCCACTGGACCAACGGGACCGGCCCGACCATCGGCATGTATGCCGAGTACGACGCGGTGCCTGGCAATTGCCAGGATGCGGCGACGGTGAAGCGACCGCGCCCTGGCCTCGGCGAACAGGCCGGCGGCCACACCGATCCGCATTCCGGCCTCGGCATTGCCAGCCTCGGCGGGGTGCTGGCGACCAAGGCGGCGATGCAGCGCCACGGCGTATCAGGCACGTTGCGCTTCACCGGCGAGCCGGCGGAGAAGGTGAGGGGATCGAAGCCGATCCATGCCGCGAAGGGCTATTACGATGGGCTGGCGGGCATGATCTCCTTCCATCCTTTTTACATGCTGCCGCTGTGCAACACGGCGCGCTGGGACACGCATTGCGGTGCGGCCTATGCGATGATCTACCGCTTTGTGTGCGACGAACCCGAAAATTGGATTCGCGCAAGCGATGCAGCACCCATCCCGCAGGCGCATTCGGCAGTCAGGGCGCCCGGCGCCAACGACGCGCTCATGATGATGTATATGGCGTCCAAGGCGCTACGCGATTCCATGCTGCCGCATCAGGGCGGCTGGTCGATCAGCGAGGCGATCCTGACGGCGGGCCAGGCGACCGCCGACAATCTGCCTGCCGGGCTGGCCGAGATTCAGTACATGATCCGCGTGCCGACGCTGGCGATGGCCGAGCAGGTCACCGCCGTGCTCGACCGCAATGCCGAAGCCGCCGCGAGAATGAGCGGCTGCCGCCATGAGCGGCACTGGGTGTCGAAGTCGCGGCCGGGGCTTGCCAACCACGCAATGGCCGGCATTGCCTTCGACGCGCTGGCGGCGGTCGGGCCGCCGTCCTGGGACGAGACGGCCAAGGCGATCGCCCGCGAAATCCAGGTCAATGCCGGGGGCGAAGCGACCGAGGAACCATTCATCGACGAACTGGAGCGGCTGATTGCACCACAGTCGGCCGAGGCGCTACTGCGCCGCGACCTGCCGCCTTGGCAGCTCAATTCCACCTCCGACGATTACACCGACATGTCGTGGCATACACCGACGGCACGATTCTACGTCGCCCGGCCGGCGCTGCGATCCGAGAACGGCCACGCGTTTCCGTCCTGGGCGATGAATGCGCTGGGCGGCATTTCTGCCACCATCGACCCGATGGTCATCTGCGCCGCAAAGACGGTCGCGCTGGCAGCACTTCGCCTATTGGAAGACGAGGCTGCGCGCGACGCGGCGATGGATGAATTCGTCACCCGCACCGGCGGCGGCATCGGTGGCTCGAACTGGATCGCGCCGCTCTGCGACTACGATCCGCCAATCGGATTTCGCTGGCCGGAATACATCACCACCCCGCGCGGACGGGATTGGTGGATACCAGGCAACCAAGCCGCATGATCAACCAAGCCGCCCTTCACGAGGAGAAACCCATGACCGTCCATGACCGCATTGTCACCGAGCCGTTTTCGCTGCAGCGCCGCAACCCGGCCGGCGGAACCAAGCCGCTGACCGCCTGGGGCTTCGCCAACGAGACCGACGTGCTGACCGACGTGCTGCTCGGCTCGCCGAATTTCCTGCGCCATCTCTCGACCAGCTCGCTGTCGCGCAAGCATCTGCGCGAAGCGCCATGCAACGTCCAGATCGCGCAGGCGCAGCACAAGGATCTGGTCGCCGCCTATGAGCATTTCGGTGTCAACATCCACTGGCACGAGCCGACGCCGGAACTGCCGATGCAGGTCTACTCGCGCGATTCCAGCGTCATGACGCCGTATGGCGCCATCATCACCGCCATGGCCCAGTGGTGGCGGCGCGGCGAGAACTACGCGGCGATCCGCACCTATGAGAAGCTCGGCATCCCGATCTACGACATGGTCACCGCCGGCACGTTCGAGGGCGGCGACTTCAACGTCATCGAGGACGGCGTCGTGCTGATCGGCTGCGGTGGCGCCCGCACGCAGGAGGAGGGCGCGCGCCAAGTGCAGGCCTGGTTCGACAAGGAGGGCTGGGAGACCCGCATCGCCTTCATCGACGAATATTATGTCCATATCGACCTGATGGTGGTGCCGATCGCTGAAAAACTGACCGCTGTCTGCCTCGCCTGCACGGAGCCGGGCATCGTCGACTGGCTGAAGGGCAAGGGCCACGAAATCATCGACGTGCCGTTCCAGGATACCATGGCGCTCGGCTGCAACTTCATGTCGCTGGGCAAGGACCGGGTGATCGCGCCGACCTCGAGCCAGACGCTGATCGGTCAGCTCAAGGCGCGCGGCTTCGAGGTGGCGGCCATCGACATGAGCGAGATCTCGAAGACCGGCGGCGGCATTCACTGCATGGCGCAGGCGCTGAAGCGCGAGCCGGCCTGAGGGGCCGGCCTTTAGCCCGGCCGCCTCCGCGAAAGCGCCATTGTCAGCACCGTCGATCCCGCCTGGCGCGCGGCACGCGCCTACAGCACGACGAGCTTTCCCTTGCTCACACGCCTGGCGCAACGATAGGCGAGATCGGCGGCGACCATGTCTTCCATCGCAATGCCCATCGCCTTGTAGGTGGTGATCTGCTGATCCGAAACGCGGCCCGGCGCGCGGTCGAGCAGCATGGCGCCAAGCTCGGTGCCGAAAGCCGGATCGAAGCCGGCAAGCTCGCAAGAGCCGACCGGGGTCGGTTTGAACGCATCCTTGGTTTCGACAAAAAGACTGGATTTGCCGATGAGCTCGATCGGCATTTCACCGCGGGGCGGTGCCACCCCGACCGACGAGACATGCGTGCCCGGCTGGACCCAGCCTGCGTCGATCACCGGCTGGTAGGAGTGGGTCGCCAGGCACACCACGTCGGAACTGCGCACTGCCGCCTCGAGGTCGGCGACCGCCACCACCGACGGATGCAGCCGGGCAAGCGCCGCCGCATCGTCGAAACTCTTTGAAGCGACACGGATTTCGGCAAAGTCGCGCACCAGCGGCAACAGATGCAGGTGCTGGTTGGCCTGCACGCCGGCGCCCACCACGGTCGCTATCCTGGCATCCCGGCGCGCAAGCGCGCGCACCGACAGCACGGCGGAGCCGGAGGTTCGCACTGCGGTTATGAAGGTGCCGTCCATGATGCAGACCGGCAGGCCGGACAGCGGATCGAACAGGCTGATGGTGGCAAGGTGGCTGGGCAGGTTCTTGGCCAGGTTGCCTTCGAAGACGTTGACGATCTTGACGGTCAGGTTCATGCCCTCCATCCAGGCCGGCATGGCGAGGCTGTAGCCGGCCCCGGGGATGTCGAGTTGTGGTCGGGGTGGATTGACGACCTTGCCTTGTGACAGCACCTTGAAGCCGTCTTCCAGAACATCGAAAAGCTGGCTGAGGTCGATGCATGCCATCACGTCGGCTTCGCTCAGCACCAGGATCTCGGTCGCTCCCTTGCTGATTTCCGCCGCACTCCTGCCGGCTGGGCTGAACGCTTGTTCGGTCATCCTGCACTCCTGTGGTCGTCGAAATCGGCTCACCGCGTTTGCTTAGGTGAGAGAGGGAAGCGCAGGTTATTGCGACGTTTTATGTGATGAAATACGTTGTTTTTGGCATCTCTGCGTGAAATAAGCACAAAAATCTCTGAGATAGCGTGGATTGTGAAATGGAGGATCTCGACCAGATAGACCGCAGCCTGCTCAGGCTGCTCCAGGAAGACGGCCGTCGGACGACGCTTGATCTTGCCGGGCGCGTCGGGTTGTCGCCGACCG
Source organism: Mesorhizobium sp. M0019 (assembly GCF_040323975.1). Taxonomy (NCBI): domain Bacteria; kingdom Pseudomonadati; phylum Pseudomonadota; class Alphaproteobacteria; order Hyphomicrobiales; family Phyllobacteriaceae; genus Mesorhizobium; species Mesorhizobium sp. M0019. The sequence continues at coordinate 31,179 of NZ_JAMYVK010000037.1, forward strand.
GAACCAGCCAGCGGGTGAAGCGCCTGTTCCGCGACGGGTTCATCACCGCGGTCAGGGCCGTGCTTGATCCGCGCAAGGTCGGCCGGGGAACGCTGGTGTTCATCGAGGTCCGGCTTGACCACACGGCGCCGCATGTCTTTGACCGCTTCGCCGAAGCCGTGGCGAAAGCTCCGGAGGTTCTGGAGTGCCATATGGTGGTTGGTGGTTTCGATTATCTGGTCAAGGCGCGGATCGCCGATATGGCGGTGTTCCAGGATTTCCTGCAGCGGGTCATCCTGCCACTGCCTGGCGTGCGCGAAACGCACACTTTCGCCTCCATCGCCGATGTCAAGCCGAACGCCCTCTTGCCGGTGTGATCAGGTGGAGGGGGAACGCTATTCAGGGCGACTTGCATCGCATCTTCGCCATCTTATCGCTCCCCCTGGCGTGCCTTCCGGTGCAGAGATGCCGGAGACCGGCTCTAGCCTTGCAGGGTCAGCAGGTTTGCGTCGCGCGCGAGCCGCCACTCACCATCCGCCTCCTTGCGCAGGAGCGTCAGCGCATATCCCGATCGATGGACCGGCTCGCCATTCGGCGGGGTCGCGGTCATATCGATGCGGCTGCGGATGAAGGCCCAATTGCCGAGAAGCTGTAGTTCCACGATATCGCTCGTGCCGTCGATATGAACGCCGGCCGTCTCCCGCGCGGCTGCCGCGAAGATCTCCTTGTCGAAGGGATCCCGGCCGGGAACCATGAAGATAGCGTCGTCCGTCATCAAGCTGAGGACGGTCGCGATGTCTCCACGCTTGCTCGCATCCATCCACGTCTCGACCAGCTTTCGGATTGCTCTTTCGTCGCCCGTCATCCGTTACCTCCCTGGCATCTCGCCGTCATCGATGGCGCACGGCGCTCCTCCCTCGCTGCTACATAGGGCTTAGATCGCTCTCGTCATCGATTGCAGTGCGTCGCGCCGCGGGTAGCACGGTCCGCGAGCCGGCAGGTTCGCGCCCTCCATGCCTATCGCCAGCCACCGGAGGCGGTGATGCGCTCGCCGGTCAGCCAGGACGCTTCGTCGGAGGCGAGGAACACCGCGACGCGGGCGACGTCGTCGGGCAGGCCGAAGCGACCGAGCGGCGTCATGGCTATAATCTGCTTCTCGAATTCGCTGCCGATGATGCCGATGCGCGCGAGGCCCTCGGTATCGATGCCGCCGGGCGCGATGGCGTTGACGCGGATGTTGCGTGCGCCGAGCTCCCGCGACATCGACAGCGTGATCGTGTCCACCGCACCTTTGGTCGCGGCGTAGACGAGCGAGTTCGGCTGCGGATTGCGGCTGGCGACCGAGCTTATGTTGATGATGCTGCCGCCGCCCGCGCCAAAATGGTTCACTGCTGCTTGCGTGGTCAGAATGATGCCCAACACATTGGTGTCGAACTCGCGGTGAAACTCGGCCTCGGTAACCGCTTCCAGCGGCTCGAATGCGAAGACGCCGGCATTGTTGACCAGTATGTCGAGCCCGCCAAACTCCAATTTCGCCGCCTCGAACAGGCGGCGCACATCAGCCGCTTGCGACACGTCGCCCTGGACGGCGACGGCGCGGCCGCCACGGTCCTCGATCTCGGCGACGACGCGGTCGGCGCCTTCCCGTGACGAGGCGTAGTTGACGACCACTGCGGCGCCGGCCGTGGCAAGGCTCTTGGCGATGGCGGCGCCGATACCCTTGGAGGCGCCGGTGACGATGGCGACCTTGCCGTTCAGCTTGCTCATCAATCTCTCCTTTGTCGACGATGAGCGGTATTTAATGAATGATCAAAAAGCGTATTAGGATCATCATGATCCATTCTTTCATGCCTGGAATTCCGGAATGACCACCATCCTCGAAAAGACCGCCGGTCTCGTCGCCTTCGTCCGAACCGTCGATGCCGGCTCTTTCCATGCCGCCAGCCGGCTAGTCGGCTCCAGCCCGTCGGCGGTGTCGAAAAGCGTGGCGCGGCTCGAGCGCCGGCTCGGCGTCAGGCTGATCCAGCGCTCGACGCGTCGGCTCGGGCTCACCAGCGAAGGCCTCGCCTATTACGAGCGCGTGGCGCCACTGCTAAGGGCGCTGGACGATGCCGAAGACATCGTCCAGATGGCCGATACGGCGCGCGGCCTGCTGCGCGTTACAGCGCCGGTCGAACTCGGTCGCGGCCTGATCGCGGCATGGGCGCAAGCGTTCCTTGCGCAGCATGGCGAAGTGAAGGTCGAGCTCAGCGTCACCGACCGTCACGCCGATCTGATCCGCGAAGGCTATGATGTTGCCGTGCGCATGGGGGCGCTGTCGGACACGGGGCTGGTTGCCCGCAAGATCGCCAATCTGCCGATCGTGCTGGTGGCCTCACCGGCCTATGTCGAGCGGCGCGGCCGTCCGGCATCGGTCGAGGATTTACGGGATCATGAATTCGTCCGCCACCAGATGGCTGGCCGGCCTTATCCGGTCACGTTTGCCGACGGTACGATGATCGTGCCGGATGGGCGGCTCGATACCGATGACGGCGGCGCCATCCGCAATGCAGCACTTGCCGGCGCCGGCATCGCGCATCTGATGCGGTTTGCCGTGCAGAACGATCTCGACACGGGTCGCCTGGTCCGCATCCTGCCCGAGGTGGCGATGCCAACCATGCCGGTGCACATTGTCCATGCGTATGGGCGGCAGCTGCCGGTCCGGGCGCGGCTGTTCGTCGACTTCCTGGTGGGCCAAATGGCGGCACTGACGCGATAGGGCAGACGCGGTCTGACGCAAGCACCCAGATTTGGCAGAGACCAACCGTGCAGGCCGGTGCGAACCACCTCTACCGGAAGCTAGAAGGTGATCTTCACTGAATCGGCGCTGCGGTTGGCCGCGCCGTGGTGGACGGCCTCGATGTTGTTGCCGTCGGGGTCGAGCAGGAAGGCGGCGTAATAACCGGGATGGTAGGATCGCTCGCCCGGCGCACCATTGTCGGTGCCGCCGGCCTCAAGCCCGGCCTTATAGAAGGCATCGACCATCGCGCGGTCCTTTGCCTGGAAGGCCAGGTGGTGGCGGCCGGTCAGCTTTCCCAGGGCCGCCGGGCTGTCGGGGCTGGAGATGAACAGCTCGTCGGCCCAGAAATAACCATCGCCGGCGCCACCGATCGGTATGCCGAGCACGTTGAGAACCGCCTCGTAGAAACGACGGCTGGCCTTGAGATCCCTGACCACCAGCTGGAGGTGGTCGATGAGACGGCCGCGATGAAGTTCCGGATTTGCCATGCTTGACAGCTCCTGATCGCCGGTTGGAAATCTAGCTTCGAATGGTGCGCGGTCAATCCAGAAAGCCGTGGAATGGCGCCATCGCGCCGACTGGATAAAAAATGCAACCGGATTGTCGGATTCAAGACATGTCCAACGTCCTTCGGACGCAAGCGGCTCGGCGGAGCTCGAAAAGGTCGTGCCGTATCAACGCTTCCGGCATGGGAGAAAAGTGAAATGAGCCTTCCCTATCGTTGGGTTATCGTCGCGGCTGGCGCGCTGATGACCTGTGTCGCCCTCGGGGCGATGTTCTCGCTGGCGATCTTTCTCGAACCGATGGCGCTCGACACACAATGGTCGCGCGCCGGCATATCGAGTGCGATGACGCTGAACTTCCTGGTAATGGGCCTCGGCGGCTTCGCCTGGGGCGCCATTTACGACCGCTTTGGCGCCCGCATCGTCGTCATGACCGGCGCCGTGCTGCTCGGCCTGGCGCTGGTCCTGGCCAGCCGCACCGGTTCGCTGCTCGTTTTCCAGTTGGCCTACGGCGTGCTCGTCGGCCTCGCGGCAAGCGCCTTCTTCGCGCCGATGATCGCGCTGACCTCCGCCTGGTTCGACACGAACCGCAGCCTCGCCGTCTCGCTGGTCTCGGCCGGCATGGGCGTGGCGCCAATGACCATCTCGCCCTTCGCCCGCTGGCTGATTTCGGCCTACGACTGGCGCACCGCGATGTTCGACATCGGCATAACCGCGTGGGTGCTGCTACTGCCGGCCGCGCTTCTGGTGCGCCAGCCGCCCCAACCCGCTGCCGACAGCGCTACCCCAACCGTTGCCGCCGAGGGTGCCGGCATGACGGTTCCGCAGGCGCTGCGCTCGCCGCAATTCATCGTGTTGGGACTGACCTTCTTTGCCTGCTGCGCGGCGCATTCCGGGCCGATCTTCCACATGGTGAGCTATGCGATGCTGTGCGGCATAGCGCCGATGGCGGCGGTCAGCATCTACAGTATCGAGGGCCTGGCAGGGCTGGGTGGCCGGCTGCTTTACGGCGTGCTTGCCGATCGGCTGGGCGTCAAGCCGGTGCTGATCACCGGGCTGGCCATACAGGCCGTGGTTATCGCCGCCTATCTTGCGGTCAGCGAGCTTGGTCAATTCTACACGCTCGCCGTCATCTTCGGCGCCACCTATGGCGGCGGCATGCCGCTCTATGCGGTGCTGGCGCGGGAATATTTCGGCCAGCGCATCCTCGGTACGGTGTTCGGTGCAGTAACCATGCTGTCCAGCCTCGGCATGGCTTTCGGCCCGCTCGCCGGCGGCATGGTGTTCGATGCCTATGCCAGCTATTCTTGGCTGTTCATCGGCTCGGCCCTTGTCGGGCTTGGCGCGATGGCGATTGCGATCGCCTTCCCGCCGCTGCCGCGCAGGGAGTTGCAACCGGCTTAAAGCAGGATCGGCGGAAAAGGGCGGCCGCTTGGATGGCAAGCGGCCGCGATCCAAAAATAGCTGGCAGTGTTCGGCATTATGAAACGCGAATTGCTATGCCCGCAGAGGCACCACCTCGGCGCCGTCAAGCGTGTAGCGCGCATAGCGGAAATCGCGAATTCTCGCCAATCTGTCGCCGGCCCATTCCAGCAGGATAAAGTATTTTAGCCCTCCGGCCGAGTCGTCCGGATCGATCACCAGAATGGCTGGGTGCCGATCCACCAGGCCTGGGACCAGCCGCCAATCGTGGATACCCGCGTAATTATGGAAGTACCGGCCCACTTTCGTGCGGCCGCTCGCCCGGAGCCGGTTGACGAGGTCAAGCCGGACGTCTTCGGCCAGCATGTCGCGGATCGCATCGAAGTCGCGGGCGTTGAACCGCTCCACGTAGGCTGCCAGACGCGCCCGTTCGGGCTCGGCCAACACCGGCACAGGCCGATCGTCAGGCTCGCCGGAGACTTCGCGCAGGCGCAGACGGCCGCGATGCAGTGCGGCTTTCACCGCCGGAACGCTGCTGTCGATAATGTTGCCGATCTCTTCGATCGTATAGCCGAGCACATCCATGAGGATGACGCTGCTACGCTGCGCCGCGGGCAGGCGCATGAAGGTCTGCAGGCTTGCGGCTGCAGTGTGTCGACCCTCGGCCGACATACCGGGGTCAGGTATCGTATCGATATCCTCGATGGCATGCGCGGCATCCACCCTGGCGCGACGGCGCAGGTGGTCGAGCGCTGCATTGTGCGCGATGCGAAACAGCCAGCCCTCGACATTGGCTATCGGCCCGGTCCCGGGGAACGCCTCGAGCGCCTTGACCGTAGCTTCCTGGACAACATCCTCGGCATCGATCACCGAACCGGTCATGCGGGCGCAATAACGGTGCAGTTTCGGCCGTAATTCGCCGAGCAGCCGGTCAAATGGCTCCCGTCCTTCTGGCGTGCCGATTGCGGATCCGGTCATCGCACAAGGGTCGATTTCATGCGTATCTCCCAGGCAGAGGCGCCCGCTATCGGGCGCAGCGTCCTATAGACGCTCGACGATGGCAAAAGGATTCGGTCGAAAAAACTTTCTTTGGCTGGAATCCTTTGGTGGTGCTTCCGCGTCTCTGGATCACGGGCCCGTACCTGGCGGGCCCTTTGTTCAAGCCGGAGGCGCCATAGTCATGAGCAAACAAAATGCGGGATCAACGAAGGTCTGGGTTGTCGCCCTCACGTCGATAGGCTCCTTGATGGTCGTTCTCGATGCGATGGTTGTGGCGACCGCATTGAGCACGATGCGGGTCGAGCTCGATGCCTCGCTGGAGACGCTGCAATGGACGATGAACGCCTATAATTTGAGTTTTGCCGTCCTGCTCATGACCGGGGCCGCGCTCGGTGACAGGTTCGGCCGCCGCCGTACGCTCGTTGCCGGATTGGCGTTGTTCGTCGCAGCGTCGGTTGCCTGCGCGCTCGCTGGCAATGCCGGATTGCTGATTGCGGCCCGTGCGGTTCAGGGCGCGGGTGCCGCAATGGTCATGCCGCTGGCCATGGCGCTGCTGAGCGTTGCTTTCCCACCGGAAGAACGAGGCAGGGCGCTGGGGATCTTCAGCAGCATCACCGGCCTGGCCCTGATCATCGGCCCGATGGCGGGCGGTGCGATCTCCGAAGGCCTCTCCTGGCACTGGATCTTCTGGCTCAATGTCCCGGTCGGCATCGTCCTCATCCCGCTGGTGCTGCGTCGGATTCCGGAGAGTTACGGGCCGGGCACGGCAATCGATGTCCTCGGCGTCGTGCTGGTAACTGCGGCGGCATTCGGAGTGGTCTGGGGCCTCATGCGCGGCAACATCGTGGGCTGGAGCAGCTCTGAAGTGCTGACGGCGCTGACGGCCGGGCTGCTTTTCGCCATCGCGTTCGTCCTTTGGCAGCTGCGTACCCGCGAGCCCATGCTGCCTTTGCGGTTCTTTCGGGCGCGCGCATTCTCCTCAGGCGTAGGGGCGAACTTCCTGCTTTGCGCCGCCATGTACGGCCTCGTGTTCCTGTTGCCGCAGTTTCTGCAGTTTGCCCAGAGCCGTGGGCCGCTCGGCGCCGGCATGGGATTGCTGCCTTGGACCGCCACGCTTTTCGTGGTCGCACCGATCGCCGGCAGCCTGATCAACCGCGTTGGCGAGCGCTGGCTTGTCGTGGCCGGATTGATCCTGCAAGCGGCTGGAATGGCCTGGCTGGCGCAGATCGCAGCACCTGATCTGCCCTATATCCAGCTAGTCGCCCCGCTGATCATTACCGGTGCCGGCGTGTCGATGGCCATGCCTGCCGCGCAGAACGCGGTTCTCAATGCGGTCGCCCGGCCGGAGGTCGGCAAGGCTGCCGGCACGTTCAACACATTCCGCTTCCTTGGTGGCGTATCCGGGATCGCGATCGCCGGTGCGGTGTTCGCCGGCACTGGAAGCTTCGCATCCGCCGACGCGTTCAGCGATGGCTTCACCTCGGCAATCGACGTCTCCGCTCTGCTCTCGCTCGCCGGCGCGCTCGTCGGATTGGGGCTCCCGGAGCGTCGCGCAGTGGTGCTCGCGAATGCCAGCAAGGAGGCGTAACTCGGAGGGGGGAAGCTTGCGCTTGCTCCCACTGTTGTCGCGTTAACAGCAGCCGCGCCAGCGCAGCAAAAAGGTCGCCGAGCGTCGGTTGCCGGCCGGTCCTGTGGGGGCATCTGTGTCCAGACCCAGATCTTGCGCGCCCGTGATGGCGGCGAACATGCTGCATCGCAGCACCCTGCCGCCGATATCGGCGGGCCAAGGGAGTGCGAGAAAATCGTCAAAAATGGACAATTCGGGCTGGCTCCTGCTGTTTTTTGGCTTTTATTAGCCGTGCCTCACGTTCCTGTTTCAAATGTGTCAACTTTTTGTGTTGCGTTGCACAATGGTGGTCCTATTCTGCGCAAGGGGGGCGCTTCCGATTGGAATGCGCCGTGAACGAAGCCGCTATATTGACCGATTGGCAGTTTCGCCGTCCCGCCGGCGTACGTCACTAATGGGAAATGCGCGCGACACCCAATTGGACGCGCTGAGGGCCATCGCCGTGACGATGGTGCTGTACGCCCACTTCTTCGCGGCTGGAGGGTCCTCGTTCTGGGGCCATATCGGCGTGCGCCTGTTCTTCGTGCTGAGCGGCTTTCTGATCACCCGCCTGCTGCTCGAAGCCCGCTCGGCCGCCGAATTCGAAACCGGACCGGCGCTGAAATCCTTCTATATCAGGCGGGCGCTGCGGATATTCCCGCCCTATTTCGCCGTGCTGGGTTTCGTCTGGTTGGTGGACCTGGAGCAGTCTAGAGGTTCGCTGGCCTGGCATGCGGTCTATCTGTCGAATTTCTGGTACGCATCGCAAAATGAATGGACGCCCTGGCTGCTCTGCCATTTCTGGAGCCTGAGCATCGAGGAGCAGTTCTACATCGTCTGGCCGCTGATCGTCCTGCTGGCGCCGCGCCGGCGCCTGGAATCGATTTACATTGGCGTTATCGTGCTGTCGCTGGCCTATCGGTTTTATTGGCCGATCGCTGGAACGCCGGGTTTGGCACGCGACCTGCTGCCGCCGGCGTCGATGGACGCATTGGCGTCAGGCGCGCTGCTTGCCGCCTACCGGTCAAGAACAGCCGGCTTGCCGCAATGGCTTCGAAATGGCTGGCCGGGGCTCGCTGTGGCGTTTTTCGTTCTGCAGTGGTTTGCGCCGGCGCCGGCAAATCCGGTGCAGGAATGGGGCCTCTGGCTGCTGTTGCAGATACTGCCTCTCGTACCGCTGGTGGTCATCGTTGCAAGCTGTTCGACAGGGGTTGGCGGCTATATCGGAAAACTTCTCGAACTGCCGCCGCTGCTTGGCCTTGGCCGCATCAGCTACGGCGTCTATCTCTACCATCCGATAGTGCTGGCGTTGGTCGTTAAGTCCCAGCCGTGGATCCCGCTCAACGTCTCGGAACAAGGGCCGGGACGGTTCCTGGTCGCAGGAACTGCGACGCTCATGCTGGCCTCGGTTTCGTGGCTGCTTTTCGAAAAGCCTCTCAACAGCCTCAAGCGCCACTTCCCCTATGTTGCTCGAAAAGGCCGCGGCGCCATCCCGGCAGGCATCGACGTGGGCAATGCCGGATGGCTCGCGGCGGGAGCATATCCGGGCAGGCCGCTCGATGGCGCATCACGCTTCCCCCGCAAGCTGCAGCGAACCGATCGGAGCTGATCATGGCTGCTCCCTTGGTGTCCGTCGTGCTGCCGATCTACAATGCCGGACCTTATCTCGCCGCTGCGCTGGGCAGCATCCTGCGGCAGGATTACGAGTGTCTGGAGGTCATCGCCATCGATGACGGCTCGACCGACAACTCGCTGCAGATCCTGCAGAAATACCGCCAGGCCGACAATCGCATCTCGATCATCTCACGCGAAAACCGCGGCCTGATCGCAACTTTGAACGAAGGCCTGGCCGTGGCGCGCGGCGATCTGGTCGCCAGGATGGACGCCGACGACATCGCCTATCCCCAGCGCCTGTCGCGGCAGGTCGCGCTGTTCAACCAGCAGCCTGACCTCGCTCTATGCGGCGCGGGTTTCGATACCTTGCTCGGCAACCGCGTCGTCAGGGGTTCGCCCGATCCGATATTCCAGGACAATCCGCTGCGTATATTGTCGATGTTCTTCACGATCTTCATGCATTCCACCGTGGTATACAACAGGAATGTCATAGAAGAAGATGTTCTATATTACGATACCAGCTACAAGCATGCCGAGGATTTCGACCTGTTCAGGCGGCTGACCGACCGCTATCCGGCGGCCATGAGCCCCGAAAGCCTGATCGCCTATCGTATCCATGACGACAGCGTGACCAACAGGCACAAGCGCGAAATGCGCAGGACGCATTTGAAGATCGTCGCCGAGAACCTCGAGCGCGAAGGGCTCGTACAAGAGACGCAGGACCTCCGCGGCATCGGTGAGGTCCTGTCGATGGACACGGTTCGCCGTGCCGCCGAATGGATCCTTGCGCTGGAAGAAAGGATTTCCGCACTGCCGGCCGAGACGAGGCCGAGCTACCAGGCCGGCACGCTGAACCTGTTCTATTTCCTCTACCAGCTGATATCGGGGGAAAGGCAGCCGCTGCTGATGCACGAATTCCTGACGCGGACGGCGAAATGGAAACTCATCCGGCGGCGCGAGCAGTACGTGTTTCGCACCGGTGCCTTCGCGCCGCGCTTCAGTCTCGCCTCGATGTCGGTCACCAGGCAGGTGGATGCCCTGTCGCGGTATCTGCAGTCCGTGCCGGCCGCGGCGGTTTTGCCTTCGAACCAGTTGAGCTAGCAACGCATGTTCGTCAAATCGCACCAGCTCCAGCAGCGCGGCCGCTCGACGGTGCCGGCGGCCATGTCGCCCCGGCCGCAGCACGGGCCGGCACCGGAGGTCAGCTTCATTGTCTGCACACGCGACCGCGTCAACGTGCTCGAGCCTTGCATAAAGTCGATCCAGGCCGCGTGCCGCGCCTACGCTGCCTTCTCTGCCGAACTGGTGGTTGTCGACAATGGCTCGACCGACAGCACGGCCAAACGGCTGGCCGGCATAGCCGAACTTTCGGACATTCCGTTCACGGCCATTCGCGAGCCGCGACCCGGATTGGCGGCCGCGCGCAACGCCGGGCTGGAGCGGGCGCGGGGCCGCGTGCTGGTCTTCGTCGACGATGATTGCGCTGTCCACAAGGATTATCTGCGCGATCTGCAGCGGCACTATGCGGCCGGCGAACGGGTCATCCGCGGTGGCCGCGTCGAGATCGGCGATCCTCGCGACCTGCCGTTCACCATCAAGCGGTCGCCGGTGCGCGCGCGGCTTACGCCGGATGTCCATCCCGGCGGCTTCGTGCTTGGCTGCAACATGACGATGCACCGCGATGTTGCCGCCCGCATCGGCCGTTTCGACGAACGGTTCGGCGCCGGCGGCCCGCTGCGCTCCGCCGAGGATACGGACTATCTGGTGCGGGCGGTGCTGCTTGGGATTCCGGTCGAATATGTGCCCGACATGACCATCTATCACCATCACGGCCGGCGCGACCGCAAGGCCATCGAAAAGCTGCACCGCGACTACAGCATGGGCAATGGCGGGCTTTGCCTGAAACATTTCCGCCACGCGCCGTGGCTGCTTCGCCATTGCTACTGGTCGATGAGGGCGGCCTTGCGCGAACTGGTGAAAGGCCCTCTGTTCGACCGTGAACTCAAGCTGTCGCACTGGCCGATCGTCGGCATGAATTTGCTCGGCGCGGCCAAGTTCGCGGTGCTTTTGCTGGCGAAATCGCCGCAGCCGGCGCAAATGCGACAGGAGCAACAGGCAAATGCCGAGGCGAGGTGATCCGCCACCATGCGATTGATGCCGCCCAGCCTGCCGATGCTGCGCCGCGCGCTCGGAAGAAAGCAGTTGCGCCTGCTTCCTGCCGTGGTGGTGCTCGGGCTGCTCAGCGCCGCGCTTGAAGGCTTCGGCATCGGCCTGATCATCCCGTTGCTGAACATAATCATGGGGCAGCAGGGGCAGACCGGCATGGCCGGCTTTTCCGCCGTCTTCCAGCATGTCGGATCGAGCCTGAGCGAGCGCGACCGCCTGATCGTCATATCCGTCGCGATTCTCGGCTCGATCGTGCTGAAGAACCTGTTCGCTTTCGCCAACACGCTGCTGACCACCTTCATCTATGGCAAGGCCAGCCATTCGATCCGCAGCGCGCTGTCGGAGCAGCTGCTGCGGGTGGGCTACCCGTTCTTCCTGCAGCAAAGCCCCGGACGGCTGCTCAACATCATCTCCAACGAATCCTGGCGGGCCTCGGATGCCATCCAGATCACGTTGGGGGCAATCGTCAATGCATCGGCCGCAATCATCCTATTGGCCTTCCTGCTGCTTCTGTCGTGGCAAATGACGCTGCTGGTCACGCTGGGGCTGGCCCTCGTCCAGGTCGCGCACGCCATGCTGTCGGCCAATCTGAAGGCGCCGAGCCGCAGCGTCGCCTCCCGCAACAGCCAGCTCGCATCGCAGATGCTGCACCTGGTGCATGCCGGGCGGCTGATCCGCATCTTCGGCCAGGAGCAACGCGAGAAGGCGGCATTCGACCAGGCATCGGATGCGGTGCGCCGGGCGGCCTTCGTGCTTTTAACCCGCCAGGGAGCGTTGCCGCCGCTGACCGAGGTTCTGCACGCCATGCTGTTCCTGGCGGTGGTGATCGGCGCCTGGTTCGCCAATGTTTCCTTCCCGCTGATCGTCGCCTTCGTCATCCTGCTCTACAGGCTGCAGCCCTATATGCGGTCGCTGCAAATGGCCTGGAGCCAGCTGCAGGGCCTGAGCGGATCGCTTGAAGAGGTGACGTGGATGCTGGACCCATCCGGCAAGCCCGCGCCGCCGCAAGGCAGCGCAGCGTTCCCTGGGCTCAGCCAAGGCATCAAATTCGAGGACGTCACCTTTACCTATTCTGGTTCGGAACAGCGCGCGGTGGTGCTGCATGCGGCGAGCTTCGACCTCCGCAGCGGCCGCTCGACCGCGCTGATCGGCCGGTCGGGCGCCGGCAAGACGACGATCGTCAATCTTTTGTGCCGCTTCGTCGAACCGGATAGCGGCAGGATTCTCGTTGATGGATCGCCCCTGGACCGCATCGACCCCAGCCAATGGCGAAAGCACATCGCGCTCGCCAGCCAGGAGCTGGAGCTGGTCGACGGCACGATTTTCGACAACATCATCTACGGCCAGGACGCGGCCTCGGCCGATGACGCCGAGCGCGCCGCAAAACTGGCCGAAGCGCATGGCTTCATCGAGCAACTGCCGCAGGGTTACTGGACGGTCGTCGGCTATCGTGGCGTCAATCTCTCGGCGGGACAGCGGCAGCGGATCGCGCTGGCCAGGGCCCTGGTGCGCGATCCCGATATCCTCATCCTCGATGAAGCCACCAATGCAGTGGACGGCCTGTCGGAAGCGGCAATCGTCGAGACGCTCAAGTCGCGCGCCGGCCGTCGCACCACCATCGTCATCAGCCATCATCGCAGTACCATCTCGTTCTGCGACGACGTCGTGATCCTGAGCCACGGCCGCGTGAAAAAGCAGGCGCCGTTCGCCGCGCTTGCGACGCTCAGCATGGACGAGCTTTACCAGCACGAGGCGCTGGAAGGCTGAGGGCGACCCCGCTGCGTGCGCGCGCTGGGCGACCCGCTGCGTGCACGCGCTGGGAGGTCGTCTCGGATGTCAAGCCAGGTCAAGCATCTCAGGGGCGAGGAAGACCTCCGCCATACGTCTCTACGGGATTTCTGGGATGATGAGTGATCCCGAGCTTACCCGCTTTCCATCTGGAGCGTACAGAACCAAGGGTCCGCCTGCCAAATCCAGCAATGGCAGGCGGACCCTAATCAGCGCATGAAGGGACTGATTCTGCGCCGATGTCTCCTCGAGGAGGTGACGCCATCAACTGAAGACGGGCGCAGTTGTTCCCGACGCCGGCCGTACACAAGACCATTGCGCAGGCAGGTCAGACTTAGGTCCCTGTAAACGCGCATCGCTGGCTGGAGTGAACATCGGATCGGTTCGGTGGTAGCGAAACTTCGGCCGGAGATAGATGCAGCCATTGGGTTCCGGGGCATGACCGGCTCGGCGCTGATCATGGGCGGCGATCGATCCCCGCACGACTGATGCCGAGGGGCGCTTGGAGTCCTGCGGAATACGCATCCACCGGCGCCAGTGAAGTTGTCCAAGCGGTACGTAGCGGTCGTCAAGCTGTTGCTAATATGCAGCATAGGCAGCGCTCTATGAACGGCGTCGCTTGGAACCGCTACCTCCGACCAACCGTTAGTGTCACAATGACAAACCAAAAAGTGAGGCTGATGATGGACCCGCTGCAAAACAACACGTTGGAGATCTGGTGTCTTGCGGCCGTTCCGCTGTCGCTGCTCCTTACAGTGTTATTAGCCGGATTTATCCTTTAGCCGGACCCAACGAGGCCGGCTGCGGACCGGGGCCTGGAAGATGAAAATGCCGGCCATTTAGGCACGCTAGGCGTCTCGGACACCCGTAGCACCAGGCCGTGGCAGCCTTTCCAACATTGCCATCATAATCGGCTCTTTCGACCGGTCCGGTCCGCGGCGATTGCTCGCAGGCCCGTTGCGAGGGTGAGCATGCGAGCTCGTACGTTTTTTACACAATCTCTGATTGGTGGACTCGCCCGCCGCCATCGACGTTAATTTTGCGTTAGCGACAGGAGGGGGGAGATCGCTAACGGGAGGAAGAAAATGAAAGAAAACTACGATCTGACGATCGACTACGACGAACCTTACGACAACAAGCCTTACGATCTAGCCACATTCGCAAGGAAGCACGGGCTCAACATTCGAGCCGCCGAGCTTCTTCTTTTCGCCAAAGGCCCGTCTCGAGCGGCCTGCGATGCCGCGGCGAGGGCTTTTCTCGCGGCGGTAGCCGCACAAGCTATGAGACAATCGGCGCGGTAGGTCTCACAAAGCCATTGCTGCACGGCCTGCCGTGTCAGCAACCCAACGGACAGCGCTGGAAATTCCGGGCCGTTTCCAACAAGATGCCTGAGCATCCGGGAACGGCCTGAAAATGTGCAATCTCTACAACATCACGACCAGCCAGGAGGCCATCCGCCAGTGGACCCGCGCCTTGCGCGACATCCTCGGCAATCTCGAACCCTCCATCGACATCTATCCCAACCAGCCCGGCCCGGTGGTGCGCAACGCGCCGGACGGCGAACGCGAATTGGCCAATCTGCTGTGGGGCATGCCGACGCCACTGGAGCGGGTCAAGGGCAAGGCCGACTACGGCACCACCAACATCCGCAATCCCCAATACGGCCACTGGCAGCAATATCTCGGCATCGAGAACCGCTGCGTGGTGCCCGTCACCAGCTTCGCCGAGCCCAGCCCGACGCCCGGCGACAAGGACCCCGAGACCGGCATCCAGCGCAACTACTGGTTTGCACTCGGCGAGGACCGCCCGCTGTTCTTCTTTGCCGGCCTGTGGACGCATTGGCAGGGCATTCGCAAGGTCAAGGACGGCCCCGGCGATCACCAGGTCTATGGCTTCATGACGACGCAGCCCAACGCGCTGATCGCGCCGATCCACGAGAAGGCGATGCCGGTGATCCTGACCACGCCGGAAGAAACCGAGACCTGGCTCACCGCGCCGTGGTCGGAGGCAAGGCACCTGCAGCGCACGGCGCCCGATGATGCGCTGGTGATCGTCGAAAAACCGGCGACGCAGATCAAGTTTCCGGAGCAGGCGCCCGCGCAGGGCTCATTGTTTTAGCGCTTGAATTTCTGCAGCACCCAGATGTAGCCCTTGGGCGGATGATCCTGGTCGATGAACTGCGTCCTCACCGTCGTGTCCTTGCGGCTGCATCGCTTGCACCTGAACCTGATGGCTTGCAGCGGTTTGTTCCAGCCCACCACCTGGGCCACGTCATTCGCCCTGAACCGTCCAACATGGTAGCAATGGCCGCACTCCACGATAAGCAGCATGTTGGCCTTGGCGGCACGTCCAACGCTGTCCATCGGCCCGGCCATGGCTCATTTCCGCGTCGAGTAATCCTCGGGGAGGGGAAGCAGGCCAAGCTCCGCCATCCGATAATCGGGCTCCTTCTCCGCTACGCTGGCCAGCACCTCGTGCAATTTCTCGACAAGCCCGCAAAGCTGCCAGAATAGCTCGCCATGCGCCTTAAGATGCAGCTGCGACGACAGCACCGTCCGGCGCAGGCTCAAAGCGTCGCTGATGATCGCCTCCGCATCCCTCGCCGACAGCCTGTCGAACCGGCTTTTTCGTCTGCCCATCGCGGCTCTCCTCGATTTGTGAGCAACCGCCCCGCCTGCTGACAAATAGGAAGGCATTCCTCGCAGAGTCAATTCGCTCTTGACACTTTTGTTCCCGTTTTGTTCAATTTCAACAGGAACGATCGGAGCCGTCGTCATGGACCACATCGTGAGGCTGGACAGCCGCCAGGAGGCAGCCCTGCAGGCCATCGCCGACAAGTTCATTGCCCAGCACCAGGGCGATGCGGTGAAGGCGCTCAAGGAGATGATTGTGCTGAATGGGCATTTGCAGGAACGGCTTGATACGGTGGAGGGCCGGCGCCGGGCGGTGCGCTGAGGAGTGGAGAGTGGGCCAGAACCCAAGCGCCGTTATGACTCCTAATCAAAGAGGCGGTATCCTAGCCGCCGGCCAGGCCATTTAAGCTGTACCGGTTTTGCGCATGATGCGTCACTAGCCGCAAAGCGATGACAACGCGTCGGTTTGTCATGGCGTGAATCCGAGATCACGACCGGCCAACAGCTGTCGTAACTTTGCTGTCGTGATCCGAAAGATCGACTGTGGAGGATGGGCACCAAAGACTCCCATCTGTCTGAGCCGAGCGATCGGGATTGCGGGCTCCATGTATGCGGCTAGGAGATAATTAATCACCTTAACGGGACGCGTTGGCGTCGCCTGCCAAGCCTCAAGGTCCTTCTCGCTGTAGACGGAGCGACCACCAGTCATCAATAAAAGATCGCGGGTCGATTCCGCGAGCTTCATATCTTCCAAAATGCCAATTGCCGTAATCGCCTGTGATGGCTTGAGGTCGGATTTTCCCTTGTAGAACATTAGCAGTGCCCCAGGGGCACCCAGGTTGGACGGCGCGCGGCAAAGATAGACCTTGCGGATGGTGTTTCCAGGTCGTTTGGGGCCTCCACCGCGGCCTTGTGGATCGAACAATTCAAACTGCACAAGCTGGCGAAGGTCCGGATAAAGAACGTCATGGTAGGCTTCTTGTATCGGGATCCCGAAGGCCTCGGTCTCCTCAGTAACCACAAAGCGAGGATAGTTCAGGCGGTGTGTGTCAAAGCTGCTTTGGCTGGGAACGGGTGGGAGTGCAGCAGGCGACAGCATTTTCTCGTAGATCCGCTCCTCATCTTCCTTTGTTGCGGTATGCTGGAACCCAAAATATTCCAGGAGATCGATCAGAGTGGGTTGGGTCTCAAAGGTCGTGACATAGATGAGATTGTAACGATTCCGCTGGGCGAACCAGAAAGCCTTTTTGAGCAACAGCTCACCGATCTTGAAGCCGCGTTTCTCCGGCCGGACTTTGAACGTGCAAATCTTCAGGATCTTCGCAGCTTTTTGGGTTGCATCTGTATCCGCGCCGATTTCATCTTTCCGTACGAGAATGCCGGCCACGCCGCCATCGTCTACGATCCAGCATGGACGGTGCTGTTTGACGCATTTCTCGGTCCACCAAGCATCGAAGTCTTTATGGTCTTCGCGCAGGCTATCGAAAATCGTGTCAGTGAGCGGGATCGAATGGGCTGAAACCTCTTCGACATATCGGACTGGAGCCTCGACAGGCTCGAAGGTTGTACGGAGCAGCTGCACGGCATCTGCCACAAAGAGTACTCGACGTCCGAGCTCGGGCGAATGACGACGCGCACGATCATGGAACCCACGGTCCTGCGTAACAACAAAGTCGGCAGCCCTAATGGCTAGGGCATGTAGCAGCGTTGCATCGACCACGTCATTCGGGCGCGGCAAAGAGCCGAATTCGGCTTGAAGCTGTGCGGCTGTCAGACCGCGAACCTTAACTAGCGTCTGGAACTTGTCGAGCTTGCTTAGGGAGATACGGCGGCGCGTTGCATCAGTGTCCCGGCCAATATCATCTCGCGCGGCCTCATGGACAAATATGTCCACTTTATGCTTGGCGGCGAGACTAGTGAACGCAGCGAAGGCCGGTTCGACCGTTCTGTTATCTTCTAGAAAAATTATGACATTAGTATCAATTAGATAAGTTTGACGGCTCATTCTGGAGCGCTCTTTGCAGACTGGGCTTTGCGTACAAAAATGACTGCGGTGCCTTAAACCCAAATCGCTCCCTCAATTCCGCTAAATCGAGGGGCCGAGAAAACAGCCGTGGCTTCACCATCGTCAGAGCGTAGCCTTCATCCAGCCCCCCAAAATAGGAGTCGAAATCGGCCTTACGAATCGAGGCCGATCTGCCATGGCGTTGCCACAGGGTTTTGATCGGCAACCGTTCGATACCACGGATTTCAGCGGCGCCAACAAGCGCGCGCACTGGCGACGTCGAATAGATATAAGCGACAGTTCCTCGAGGGGTAGCTAATGGAAACCTGCGCCGAAGTTCGACTGTTTTCTTGCCGACCAGAATCTTTTTGGAGTACTCGGGTTTAATACTTAGAACAAGATCGCGACGCGACCTGAGGTCATGGTCGAAGATCGGCAATACATATTGGTCATGATCATCTTGATATGCTCTCAAGGTATCGGCGAGAGCGTCGGACACAGCTGGGAAGACAGCATCGATACGCAAGCGCGCGCCCAATGCTTCGACATATCGCTGAAGGGAAGAAATCTGAACATCGCCCCGCTGTTCGATTTTCGAGACGGCGGCTTGGCCTACGCCCAACCGTTGTGCAAGCTCCAATTGGGTCAGTCCGAGAGCCTGCCGCAAGGTTTTCAGTGATATGCCAACTACGCGGCCAGCCTCGCCGCTGCCGACGCGAACTGCATCGACGAAGGTGCCATCTTTCGATGCAATATTGTCTCTCTGATTCATGGGTATAATGATAGCAGGTATATTCCCTATAAGGAATTATTGTATATCGCCGGAGACATTCGCGCCGGCATAGTCCCGCCTGACCAGACTGAGGTCATGCACATGGATCAAGTCGAAATGCCTCGAGATCAAAACTGGGAGGCACGCCGCAACTGAAATGAGTGTGGTTCGAGCATCAGCTTTCGGCCACTGTCGTGATCGTCGGAGCGACTGCGTTGAGCGACAGAGCGATAAGCTGGCTGGCGAAGGGGAACAGCGTTGCCGTTGCCAGGGCAGAACAGCCAAGCCTTAAGGCGCCGACGTCGCAATCGCAGCCCACGCAGGCCGAACTTTGCCCACTGCACGGCATCGCCCTAATAGGCCAGCCGATCGCCTGATAACGCTGTAGCGGCTTCGCGACGGCTTGTTACGAGCTGGAATTCAGGTTCCGCCAGGGGCATGGCTGGCGGGCACCAACGCCCCCTCAATGCCTCTTGAAATACTGCACCTCGCGTTCGTGCTTTTCGGCGGCCTCGCGGGTATCGAAGGTGCCGAGATTGCGGCGCTTGCCGGTCTTTTCGTCCTTCTTGCGCGAATAGAGGCGGTATTTTCCGTCTTTGAGTTTTCTGATCATCTGTCACTCCCCGAGCCGCTGCTTCCCCTTAAGGTTGCGCGCGGCTTGTTCGATAGCCGCCCTGTCGTTTCCCAGCCTGTCGATCAACCCCTGCGCCTGTTCGCCCGATATGCCGGTGCGCACCGCCAGGGCCTCCACCGTCAAAACGTCGGAGCTCGCGACCTCGCGGGTTTCCGGCAGGGCATCGCCTGCCGTCAGTGGCAGGGCTGCCTCCCTGTCGATCTCGGCCTCGGCCTGGTGCCAGTGCCGCTCGGGATCGCCATGGATCCCGCCTTCGCGTTCCCAGATCTGGTATGCGCGCTCACGAATCTTGTCTTCCCGGTCGTCGCCCATGTTGATTTCTCCTTTGGGTATCGGATGAACGCCGCGCCAACCCGAACGATCCAAGAAATCTGCGTGATCGTTGGGTGGGGTCGCACAAGGCGCCATGCACTGCGGCCGCCAGCCACCCCCCGGCCTGCCTACTCGCACTGCCTGCGCGGCCCCCCGGAATACGGCTGATAGCTGTTGTCCTCCGGTCGATATGACCGGTAGCGGCTGAAGCAGTATTGCACGTGATCGGATGAGAGCTCGGCGGCGCCGGGTTCATCCGATGGCGGGTAGCCCTCCACCGACGACGTATCGCTCGCCTCGAAATAGCTGCCGTCATCGGCGGCGCCGAGATAGGGCGAGATGCAGGGGCGCTGTTGTCCGCTGTAAGATGTGTAGTGGTTGTCGTCCGGCCTGTAGGAGCGGTAGCGGCTGGCGCACCATTCCACGTGGGCGGCGGGTAGCGTCTGCTGCTCTTCCGCTGGTGGCTGGGTAGAGCCGGTCGCGGTGATGTCGGTTGTCGACGCTGGGGCATCGGCGGGTTTCGAGGTGCGATCGACTTCCGAGGTGCGAACGGGGACCGGGCGGGCCGGGAGGCGCTCGAGGCGCTGCGAGGCCGGGTTCACCGGTCGCGGGTCCCTGGTCCACAGTTCGGCGACGCTGGAGACCGGGGCGGCCGGCCGTACCGGCTTGGCTATTAGAAGCCAGGTGGCGAAGGCGAGGCCGCTGGCGAATACGGCAAGCGTCAGCACGAAGCCGCCAAAGATTGCGAACAAGGCTTTCATGCCGCGCTCCTTCGCCTCCCGGTTAAGGAAATGCGGGGGTGGGGAATCCGGTTCCAGGAAAGCGCGGGGCGGGGATCTTAGGCGGCTTTCAGTGCAGGCCGAATTCGCGCAGCAATTCTTCGCGGTAGCGCACGAAGCGGCTTTCGCTGCGCTCGCGCGGGCGGGGCAGGTCGATGTCGATCAGCCGCGCCGCGCCGCCTTTCTCCTTGGGCAGGATCAGCACCCGGTCGGCAAGGTAGATCGCTTCCTCTAGGTCGTGCGTCACCATCACCATGGTGACGTTCTCCTCGCTCCAGATGCGCGCCAGTTCCTCCTGCATGCCGATCTTGGTCATCGCGTCGAGCGCGCCCAGCGGCTCGTCGAGCAGCAGGATTTCGGGCTGCACGGTCAGCGCGCGGGCGATGCCGACGCGCTGCGCCATGCCGCCCGATAGCTGCCGGGGAAACGCATCGCTGAATTCGGCGAGGCCGACGAGCGCGATATAGAAGCGCGCCCGTTTCTCGGCCTCGGCCTTCGGCACGCCGCGCACTTCGAGGCCGAAGGCGACATTGCCGAGCACGGTCAGCCAGGGCAGCAGGCGCGGTTCCTGGAAGATCACCGCGCGCTCGGCGCCGACGCCGTGCACCGGCTTGCCGTTGATGGCGACGCCGCCGCTGTCGGCGGCCTCCAGCCCGGCTAGGATGCGCAGCAGCGTGGTCTTGCCCGATCCGCTGGCGCCGACGATGACAAGGCATTCGCCCGAGCGGATGTCGAGGTTGAGGGTCCTCAACACGACGAGCGAGCGCCCGCCGATGCTGAACGATTTGGACAGGTCGCGTATGCTGACCTGACCGCCGCTTGTGCTGCTCATCGCGCTCGTCTCCCAACTGGTTGGTCGGTCGCTTTTGTCAGTTGGTCTTGGTTTCGCCCGGCCGGTAGAGGATGTCTGTTGCCTTCAGCTTGCCCTTTGGCAGGCGGCCGTCGCGCTCGAGCACGCTGACCCAGAAGTCGATGTCGCGGTCCGTCGCCTTGGCGCCCTGGCGCAGGCCGAAGCCGGTCCAGTAACGCGCCAGCTCGCCGTTCTCGCCGCGCTTGTCGAGGATGTTTGCCAGCACCTTGCGCGCTTCGTCGGGGTTCTGCAGCGACCAGTCGGAGGCGCGCGCCGATTGTTCGACGAAATTGCGGACGGCGTCGGGATGCGCGGCGATGAAGTCGCGCCTGAGCACGACGAAGCCGCCGGCCAGCTCGCCCAGCACGTCGGTGTCATTGAACACGCCACGCACGCCGCCATTGTCGACCAGCGCCCCGGCAAATGTCGCCTGCCAATAGCCCAGCGCCGCGATGTCGACCTGGCGGGAGCGCAAGGTCTGTTCGAGCTGCGGTCCGGGCACGACGACGAGATTGGCGGCGTCCGGCGACAGGCCGACGCTGTGCAGCGCCTCGCGCACGGTGTAGTCGAGATGGGCGCCGAGCGTGTTGACGGCGATGGTCTTGCCGGCAATGTCGGCGATCGATTTGATCGGGCTGTCGTCGAGCACGTAGAAGACGCTGCGCACCTTGCTGTTGATGCCGTTGCTCGGATAGACGGCGACGAAGTCGTTGCCGCCGGAGATCGAATTGATCACGGCGGCGGTTGCGGCCGAGCCGATATCGACGCTGCCGGAGGCGAGCGCAAACAATGATTCCGGGCCGCCGCCGGAATAGCCGACATTCTCCACCTCGATACCGAGGCCTTTGAAATAGCCGAGCTCGCCGGCCAGCTCATGCGGAGAGATGCTGCCACGGCTGGCGAGGGAGCGGAACTTCACTGGTGCCGCTTCGGCAAAGGCGAAGCGCGGCAGGCCGGCGGCGAGAAGGCCGGCGGCGAAGGGCGCGCCGGCAAGCAGGGAACGGCGGGTGATTTTCATGGTCCGGGTCTTTCTTGATTTGAGTTCTGGCCTGGTTGAGATTGGTAAGGGCGGGTGGTCAGTCGACGGCATTGCTCCAGCGGCAGAGCCGGCGCTGCAGGCTGACCAGCGCCTGGTTGGCGATCAGGCCGAGGCCGGCGAGGATGACGATTGCCGCAAACATCAGCGGGATCTGGAAATTGTACTGCGCGTTCATCACCTGAAAGCCGATGCCCTTGTTGGCGCCGATCATTTCGGAGGCGATCAAAAGGAGCAGCGCCGTGGTAGCGCTGAGCCTAAGCCCAACGAAGATCGACGGCACAGCGCCGGGCAGCACGACGCGACGGAAGACGGTGAGCTGCCTGGCACCATAGACGCGGGCCATCTCCAGCAGTTTCGGATCGACTTGCTTGACGCCGCCGATGGTGTTGAGCAGCAGCGGGAACAGCGTCGCCCAGAAGATGACGAATACCTTGGACGCCTCGCCGAGCCCAAGCAGCAGGATAAATACGGGATAGAGCGCCAGCGCCGAGGTCTGGCGGAAAACCTGCAGGATGGGATCGAGCGCGGTTTCGACCGTGCGCACCTGACCCATGAACAGGCCAAGTGGGATGGCGACCAGCACGGCGCCCGCGAAAGCGAGACCGGCGCGCTGCAGGCTGATGGCGATGTCGCCGAGCAGAGTGCCGCCGGCCAGCCCCTTCCAAAGTGCTGCGACAATCATGTCGATCGGCGGCAGCACGGCCGCGTTGACCCAGCCCGCGCTGCTCGACACTTGCCAGATTGCGAGGAAAGCGATGAGAACGCCGTAGCGCGACAGGAAGCGGATGCCCGCCCGGCCACCGAGGCGCAGGAAGTCCGTGCCGAGGCTTGTCGTGCTGTCAGGCGTGCCGAGGCTGGCGGCCTGTTCGATGTGCTGCAAGGTCATCGTCTTGCCTCCTGCTTGGAAAATATCGGGCTTCTCGGGATTATTCGGCGGCCAGCACCGCCGAGCGGGCGGCGGTCCAGGGGCTTTCCGGCCGCCTGAGGCCGAGGTTCTCGCGCAGGGTCCTGCCTTCATAGGCGGTGCGGAACAGGCCGCGGCGCTGCAGTTCGGGGATCACCAGCTCGACGAAGTCGTCGAGGCCGCCGGGCAGCCAGGGCGGCAGGATGTTGAAGCCGTCGGCGGCTTCGTTGCCGAACCATTCCTCCAGCTGATCGGCGACCTGCGTGGCGCTGCCGATGACGGTATAATGGCCGCGGGCCGTTGCCACCCATTGGTAGAGCTGTCGGATGGTGAAGTTGTGCTCGTCGGCAATCTGGCGGATCAGCGCCTGGCGGCTCTTCATGCCTTCGGTCTCCTTGCTCGGCGGCAGCGGTCCATCGAGCGGATAGCCCCTGATGTCGAGCGTCTGGCCGGCCAGCCCGTTGAGCAGAGCGACGCCGTCTTCGGGCAGGATGAGATCATTCAGTTGCTGGTACTTGGCACGCGCTTCTTCTTCGGTGCGGCCGACGAAGGGTGCCACGCCCGGCATGATCAGCACCTGCTCGGGATCGCGGCCGACGGCCGTCACGCGCGCCTTGATATCGCGATAGAATTCCTGCGCCGACGCCAGGTTCTGATGGGCGGTGAAGATGACTTCCGCCGAGTGGGCGGCGAGCTTGCGACCGTCTTCCGATTGCCCCGCCTGCACCACGACCGGGTGCCCCTGCACCGGGCGCGGCACGTTGAGCGGCCCTTTCACGCTGAAATGCGCGCCCTTGTGGTCGATGTCGTGGAGCTTGTCCTTGTCGTAGAAGCGCCCCGATTTCTTGTCGCGGATGAAGGCATCGTCCTCCCAGCTGTCCCACAGCGCCTTGACCGTCTCGACATGCTCATGCGCGCGGGCATAGCGCTCGGCGTGGGCAGGCTGCGTCTCGCGATTGAAGTTGCGCGCGGTTTCGTCGCCGGCCGAGGTGACGACGTTCCAGCCGGCGCGGCCATTCGACAGATGATCGAGCGAGGCGAATTTGCGGGCGAGCGTGTAGGGCTCCTCGTAGGTGGTCGAGGCGGTAGCGATGAAGCCGAGATGCGTGGTGAGCGGCGCCAGCGCTGCAAACAGCGTCACTGGCTCGAAGCCGGCGATCTTGGCGTTGCCGCCTTCGCGGGCGCCGAGCCCGACCGTCAGATTGTCGGCGAGGAAATAGGCATCGAACAGGCCGCGCTCGGCGGTCAGGGCGAGCTGCTTGTGGAACTCGAAATTGGTGGCGCCGTCGGCCGGCGCCTCGGGGTGGCGCCAGGCGGCGATATGCTGTCCGCCGCCGGGCAGGAAAGCGCCCAGTTTGATTTGCCTGGATTTGGTGGATCTGGTCATCGCGGTGTGCTCCTGGACGGATCGGAAAGGGGATCTCGGGTCAGCGGTGCGCTCAGGCGGCAAGGCCGACGCCGTAGGGCACCCCGGTTACCCGGCATGCCTCGGCGACCGCCTGCCGGGCGCGGGCGTGGATGGCTTCCGACACCAGCACGCCATTGGCAAAATCCTTGTCGGATGCGTAGATCGCGGTCGGCACGGTCAGTGCCTCGAAGAAGCCGAACAGCGGCCGCAACTGGTGCTCGACGATCAGCGAATGGCGCTCGCCGCCGCCGGTCGCGGCGAGGATGACGGGCTTGCCCCTCAGCGATGACGGATCGAGCAGGTCGAAGAAATGCTTGAAAAGCCCGGTATAGCTGCCTTTGAAAGTCGGCGAGCCGGCCACCAGGATGTCGGCGCCCAGCAGCCGTTCGACGATGTTGCGCGCCGCCGGGTCGAGATCGCCGAGGCGCCTTGCCTGCGGCAGGGACGCGCCGAGATCCTCGATGTCGAAGACGGCCGAGGCCGCGCCGATGCTTTCGGCGGCCTGCCCGACAATGTGGCTGACGAACGCCTTGGTCTTCGATGGCCGGGTCAAATTGCCCGACAGCCCCACCACGAGCTTTTTCGACATTCCTGGCTCCCTCTCAAGCGATCCACTTCAAGCGATCTATGTTAAGTCTAGAGAGTTTGTAGAATTAAAAGAGCGAGAAAATTTCAAAGGTAGCGCATTGGGCGAACGGAGTTTGCGGCACATCGCCCGCAATTGGTTCATTCAATGCGGCGCACTGCGCCCGCAGCGCATCGACCAGCGACGCAAAGGCCTGGCAGCACCTTGTCCCTAGGGCTGCGGTGAATCAGGTCAATTTGATTCAAATCCGGCTGTGGATATTTGCTTTTGGCTAAATCGAGGCGGTCATCTTGCCGGCGGGCGGGCAACAGGGAGATGCCTATGACAAGCGACTTTGCCGCCGCACACCTGCACCTTGAACGAGCCTGCCACTATTTGAGCGGCGAGGACGAGACGAGCCGCACGGCTCGTGCGGCTCTGGATCTCCTGATCGATGCAATTGTCGCAGCGCAATACAAGCGGCCGGTGGGAGATGTTGTGGAGTTTCCAAGGCCGGCAAAGCTGGGGCAATCCGCAAGCGGGAACGGGTAATCCAACTAGCGGCGTCCCTTGTCCTGCCGGATTTACATGAACCAGGTGGCCACCAGGCCGATCGTCGCCGAGAAGATAGCGGCGGTCGTTGCCCAACCGAGTATGTTGGTGCTGCGGCTGTTCACCTGCTCCCCCATGATCCTGCGGCTGTTCGTCATCAGCATGATGAGCAGCAGCAAGGGCGGCGTCGAGAAGCCCTGAACGATGCCGGACCAGACCAGCGCCTTCATCGGATTGAAGCCGAGGAAGTTGAGGCCGGCGGCGATCGCCGTAAAAAATCCGATGGCGAGATAAAATTTGGGCGCCTCTCGAGCCCGGGCGTGCAGGCTGTTTTTCCAGCCGATGGCTTGTGCCACATCATAGGCAGCGCCGGTGGTCATGATAGGAACCGCTAGGAAACCGACGCCGATCACGCCTGCGGCGAACAGAACGCTTGCGGCCTGGCCGGCGAGTGGGCGCAGCGCCTCCGCGGCTTGCGCGGCCGTGTCGATATCGTGGTGGCCCGCCTTGTAGAGCGTAGCACCCGTCGACAGGATGATGAAATACATGATGAGATTTGAAAACGTCATGCCTATGAGGATGTCCCGGCGCGAGCGGCGGAGTTCGCCGGCGGTGGCGCCCTTCCTTTGCCTGAGCGTCGTTCGCCCTTGGGCAATCTCCTCCTCGACCTCCTCATTGGACTGCCACGTGTAGAGATAGGCGGACAGCGTCGTACCGATGATGGCGACCAGGATCGACAGGAACTCGCGGTTGAATTCGATCCTTGGAAGCAGCGTTCCGCGCAGCACCGCCGCGGCGTCCGGCTTGGCCAGAATGGCGGCACCGACATAGGCGAGCAGCGCCAGCGCCAGCCAGCGAAAGATGTTACGGATCAAAGTATAGGAGCCGAAGACCTGGAGGGCGAAGATGAGGGCGGCGACGAACAGCACGATCAGCGGAATGGGAAGCGGCACGAATATGTTGATCGCCGCGGCCATTCCACCAAGATCTGCCGCTGCCTCGATGGTGTTGCCGACGAGCACACCCAACAGCACCGACCAGAGCAGCCACCGCGGGTAGAAGTCCTTGATGACGTGGAACAATCCGCGCCCCGACACCTGGCCGAGCTTCGACGACAGGTAGACGACCGCGTACATCATCGGCAAGGTCACCGGAGCCGTCCAGAGCAGGTCGGGTCCGAAACGGGCGCCGGCACTGGCATAGGTGCCTATCGCGGAACAATCGTCGTCGGCCGCCCCTGTTATCAGTCCGAGGCCGAGCGCTCGTCCTATGCCGCCTTTGCCCTCCTTCGGTGGGATGGAATGATCGGAACCGGCCTGCCTCATTGCGACCGGACCGGGTTGCGAACGAAAGACGCGGCCTGCCATGCAATAATGGTAAGGATCGGTCGCGGCGCTGGTCTCATTTTGCTTCCTTCAACAACTTGCCCAAACCCGGCGTACCATGACTTGTTCCGCGACGACGGGACAGGGGTTTTGTCTCAGGCAAAAAAGTTCGGGTTGACCGCTTCCGAACGCGAAGCGACTATCCGTTCGAGGCGAAGATCGCAGGAGGAAATGCAATGGACGAGCCCGGTCAGTGGCGCCACATGTCGAGCGCGCCAAGGGACGGCAGCAGAATCCTTGTCACGGTTCGGCCGTCCGAACAGGGTCCGGCCGAGGTCGACATGGCTTACTGGGCCCGCGCCGATCAGTTCGGCAGCGAAGGCTGGCGCGCCTCCGACTCGTCTCCAGGACGCATCGTCGAATATGCCGAACCCGAACTGAAGTGCTGGATGCCGCTGCCGTCGGCCAATCTCAGCAAGGGATCGATGCCGAGCCCCTGGGAGGGCGAAGATGTGCCGCTGGTGGATGGCTCCGGGATATGAGCTAGCGGGAAGGGTAGTTTTGATCGCTGGCGGGACAGCGCCCGCCCCTGTCCTGCCGGCCAATCTCCCCCTCAAGGGGGGAGATTGGCCCTCATCGCGGCCTTCGCTAATCTCCGACGCTGCAAGAAGGGCGCGGCTATTGAAGCTGCCGATCTCCCCCTTGAGGAGATGTCCGGCAGGGCAGAGGGGGGTGTGAAGGAATGCCAACGTCCCGGTTGGCCCGCCTCGTTAGAACAGGAATGCGGCCGTGGCGGGGTTCGGGCCGGTGCGGCCGTCGGACGAATCCATGCCCCGGATAAGCTCGAGGTCCTTCGCTTCCAACTCGAAATCGAAGACATCGAAATTGGCGGCGATGCGGTCCTGGTGGATCGACTTTGGAATGACGATCAGCCCTTCCTGAAGGTGCCACCTGACGATCGTCTGCGCCACCGACTTGCCGTGTTTCCTGGCGATGCTTTCAAGCGTCGGATCGCTCAACAGCCGGCCGCTGCCCAGCGGGCTCCAGCTCTCAATGCGGATGTTGTGCCTGTCGTGGAATTCACGTTTGTCACGCTGCTGGAAGCGGGGGTGGAGCTCGATCTGGTTGACGGTCGGCGTGACGCCGGTCTCGCCGATGATCCGTTCGAGGTGGTCCTGGTTGAAGTTCGAAACGCCGATCGACTTGATCCGGCCTGATTGCCTGAGTTCGATCAGCGTCTTCCAGGCCTCGACATATCTGTCCTGGCTGGGCACCGGCCAGTGGATCAGGAACAGGTCGATCTGTTCGATGCCGAGCTTGCTCATCGTCTCGTCGAAGGCGCGCAAGGCGGCGTCGCGCTGATGTGCGCCGTTGCGCAGTTTCGAGGTGATGAACAACTCGCTTCTCGGCACGCCGGCCGAGCGGATCGCCTGCCCGACACCTTCCTCGTTCTGATAGCCTTCGGCGGTGTCGATCAGCCTGTAGCCGGCCTCGATCCCCCAGCGCACCACCTTGGCGGTGATGGCTGGATCGACCTGCCACACGCCGAGGCCGATTTGCGGAATGGCGGAGGCGTCGTTCAATCTGATTTGTTCAGGTCTATTCAGGGTAATCTGTTCAGGCATGTTCAGGTCCTTCTGCATCGCTCCGCCCGGCGCAGGCTCTATCTAGTCTGAATGGCCGCCAAAGCCAGTCGATATCAGGAGAATGTGAGGAGACGGACGTGAAGCGCTGATCCTCCGCTTCGGGCCGACAGCTCTCTGTGACCCACGGACTCCAGGGAACTCTATACAGGACGACCCCACTATCGCGGATTCTGTGGTATTCTGTGGACTATCCAAGGAGGCGACTGCGTTGACCAACAGCTTGGAAGCCGAAGGGGCAAGAGACTGGTCGCCCCTGCTGGTCGCGGCAGAACAAGGCGATGCGGAGGCGGTTCGATCGGAAATGGCGGCTGGCGCCGACATCAATCAGTCGGACGACGGCGGCTGGTCTGCACTTCACCTTTCAGCCCTCAATGACCGCACAGCTGTGGTGGAGGCGCTGATCGAAGACCCGGAAATCGACGTGAATTCCAGAAACAAGTGGAAGAGCACGCCCTTGAGCCTTGCGTCGGCCAAGGGACATTACGCGTGTATCTCAGTCCTCGTGAGACACCCCCAAATAGAGATCAACGCGCGAGCTGACTACTACGGCAGAACGGCTCTTATCGAGGCGGCGAAGAACGGGCATCTCGAAGTCGTCAAGTTGCTCGTGGAGAATGGCGCGGCAGTAAATTTGACCGACAAGACGGGGAGAAACAACGCGCTCATCGAGGCTATCAAGGGGCGGCACTACGAGATCGCGGAATACCTGCTGGATTCTGGGAAAGTGAGCTTTATCAACAAAGAGATGAGGCTAAACGCCCTGATCTGGGCTGGCAGCTGCCACAACCCTCAGCTTATCGAAAAGCTGGAAGCCGCGATCCACAGTTTCTTCGACGGCAAATAAGGGCCTCGCCCTTGCTGTCGCGGGGCGCGTCCGTATCTCCCGTCACGTCGACACGCTCGATGGCGCAAACGGCCCCGCGGCGCTTCACAAAAATTATTCAACCAAACGGTTGACTATCTCAAAGCGTGCGTCTATATTCAACTACA
This sequence comes from Mesorhizobium sp. M0019, assembly GCF_040323975.1. NCBI lineage: Bacteria > Pseudomonadati > Pseudomonadota > Alphaproteobacteria > Hyphomicrobiales > Phyllobacteriaceae > Mesorhizobium > Mesorhizobium sp. M0019. Next base: position 60,449 of record NZ_JAMYVK010000037.1, read on the forward strand.
TGGTTGAATTAGAGACACCCCAGATGGACGCGGTTTTTCACGCCCTTGGCGACGCCACCCGGCGGCACATGCTTCGCGATCTCGCCGATGGCGAGAAAACGGTAAGCCAGCTGGCGGAACCCTTCGTGATGTCGCTCGCGGCGGCCTCCAAGCACATCAAGGCGCTGGAGAACGCAGGGCTTATTCGTCGAGAGGTGAGGGGCCGCACGCATCTGTGCCGACTAGCCCCTGGACCGCTGGCCAGCGCCCATCAGTGGCTCAGCTTCTACGAGCGCTTCTGGACCGGTCGTCTCGATGTTCTCGAACGCCTTCTTCGCGAAGAGGACGCACGCAAAGCCCAGGATGAGTCCAGGAAATCGCCCAACCCGAAAGAAGGAGACGAGCAATGAACCAGATGAGAACCATCGACGCCTATGGCGAGCTGAGCGAGCCCGCCACGTTCACCATCCAGCGCCTCTTGCCCGGCCCCATCGAGCGCGTCTGGGCCTATCTCACCGAGAGTGACCTGCGCCGGCAATGGATGGCCGCGGGCCAGATGGAAATGAAGGCCGGCAGCTCGTTCGAGTTGGTCTGGCGTAACGACGAGCTGACGGACCCGCCTGGCCAGCGACCCGCGGGCTTTCCCGAAGAGCATCGGATGGAGGGCCGGATCACCGAACTCGATCCGCCGCGCAAGCTTTCCATCACCTGGGGAAACACCGGCGGCGTCTCCTTCTTGCTGGAGGCGAAGGGTAGCGATGTGCTGCTCACCGTCGTTCATCGCCGCCTGCCGGAACGTGCAATCCAGCTCAACATCACGGCCGGCTGGCACATACACCTCGACCTGCTGGCCGCCCGCCTGGCGGGCAAGACGCCGACCTCGTTCTGGGACGGCTGGAGCCGCCTGCGGGAAGAATACGACCGCCGCCTGCCGGCCTGATGTAACTCGCGGCGGCCATCCCTGAGGTCGCCGCCAGCAACACGAAGCAACGCTGAAACGATGAAACGTGCTTGCATCCCGCAAGCCTGATGGAGGAAGTCATGCGCAAATTGATCGCTGGAATGAAGATTTCCGTCGACGGCAAGATGGAGGGACCCGAGGGTTACGCCGATTGGGTCGACGCGTGGTCGGACGAATACGGCCTGACGCCGCAAATCGACGCTTGCCTGCTTGGCAGCGTCATGTATGCCGGCTACGAGCGCTACTGGAGCGCCATCCAGAACGAGCCCGACAAGCCGCTGCCGATGACCGGCAAGTTGCCGAAGCCGGCCGAGCTCGAATGGGCCAGCTTCGCCGCGCAGACGCCGCATTATGTGCTGTCGAACACAATGACTTCGGCGGCCTGGCCAAAGACGCGCTTCGTGCGGAATTTCGAGGATATCGCTGCGCTGAAACAGCAGCCCGGCAAGGACATCTACCTTATGGGCGGCGCCCGAATTACCGCGAGCCTTATCGATGCCGGGCTGGTCGATGAGCTCAGGCTGATCGTCTATCCGCTGCTCGCCGGTGACGGAAAGGCGCTGTTTGGAACGGCGAAGAATCGTCGTGGGCTCGAACTGCGCAAGATCGAGCAGCTTTCGGACGGCCGCGTCGGGCTGGTCTATGGGATCGGCTAAAGCGCGTCGCGTTCGATCGGCCTCATGCGACGCGCTTTTTGCGCGGCATGCATTAGCGCCAAGGTCAGGCAACGACGCCGCGGCAGGCCCAGGCGACATTGGCAAAGGACCTCGGGCCGTCGGGCCGGCCGGCCTCATAGGCGTCGCGCATGGCGGCGTCGGTGCGCGCCCGCTCTTCCGGGTCGAGCGCGGCCACATACTTGCCGAGCGGCCCTTCGCCGGCGGCAATCGGCGCCCAGTAATCGTCGAAGTTTTGGTAGTCCATGCGGATCATCAACTGGGTTTCCGTAACGTCGCGGAGACCCTGTTCGACAAAGGTCCGTTTCATTTCACCCGGCTGCATCATCGGCTGCGTGCAATAGCGGGCACGCAGCTGGCGTCCGCCTTCACTGAGCACCGCCACCGTGTCGATCATCATGCGCATCCCCGGCATGCCGCCGAGATGGTCCCATACCGTCGCCGCGACGACGCCGCCCGGCCGCACGACGCGGCGCATCTCGGCGACTGCCTTGCCGGCTTCCGGCACGAAATGGAGCACGAGCAGGGCCAGGGCACGGTCGAACGCGCCATCCTCAAAGGGCAGGGCGCAGGCATCCGCCTGACGGATTTTTATCCGCGGATCGGTGCTGCGCCGGATTGCCTCCTCGACGAAAACGGCCGAAAAGTCGATCGCCGCGACCTCACCGAGGTCAGCGGCCTTGACGAGCGCGAAGGTCAGACTGCCGGTGCCGCATCCGACGTCGAGGATCTTTTCGCCGTCCTTGAGGCCCGCGAAGCCGATGAACAGCGGCGCGAGCTTTTGGCTCCAGCGGCCCATGAGCTGCTCATAGCCGGCAGCATGGTGAACGTTGAAACTTGAAGTCATCGAACCCTCCTCCCAAAGCCGTATGCTAGACTTCGGCAGCCGCTGACGAAAGCCACTTTTGGCGCGTGTTGGTTCGGCAGCCCGGAGCGCGCGAAGACATCGCCGGCCGGATTTGATGGCGCCGGCCAGCCAGCCTCCGTGGCCTCGACCACCTATTCGGCGGGCAACCCGCGGCGCTTCCATTCGCTGCGCGGCACCGGATTTCCAACACGAAAGGCAAACGACACGACTCTCGTCGCGTCCGGATCGACCTCGCAGCGAAAGCTCAGATCGTACCACTGCCCGTTTGCAGGGAACGGCGCACTGGCGACTTTCATGACCGTGCCGGCCTTCAGCCGATACTCAAGCAGGCTGTTCGGGAAATAGGGGGGCGACGCGTGCACCAATTGCTGTGCGAGTTCCGTGTTGCAGAGCTGACCGATCCGCACGGCGCGCGGCACATTTTTCATCGCGGTTGTCGCTACCGGATCACCGGTTGCTGATTTCGAGAACAATCTCTTCGCTTCCTGAAGCTTCAATGGCCTTTGCACTTTGGCGACATCCGCTGGCTTGGGCTTCGGCGGCGGTGATGCGCCAGGCGACGGAGCCTGGTCTTTCCCTTCGACCGCTGTCACGGCAGGTGGCTGTGCAAGATCCTGGTTACTGGGAACTTGCGGCGCTGGCGGTTGTTCCGAACCATCCTCCGCACTGTTGCCGTCCAGAGACTTGCGAGGACCGGCGTCCTTCTCACCGAATTGGAAGACAGGTCTCTGCGCGGCGACCTCACGGCTCGCCGGGGTCTCGACCTTGGCTTCCGGCTGCTTTTCCGGCTTGGGCGGTTCAGCGGGGGACGGAGGTTTGGTTTTTTCCGGCGGTTTAGGCGGCGGCACGATATCAACTGCGATGGGCTGCTCCTTCTGCGGCTGCGGGGGCGACAGCGGCAGTGCGGACAAAAGAAGCGCGGCGGCGAGCAAATGCACGACCGCGGAGGCAGGCAAGGCCCACCCGAATACCCGGCGCTGATCCCGTATCTCGTCTCTCATCGTGACCGGTGTGTGGAATGAAATATTGGCGGCATCAAGCATCGATGCCGCCAGACGTCGAAATAACCCGTTGCGAATCGAAAATCGGCGGCTGCAACACGGAGCGGCATCCAATCGTGTGGCGTCGGCGTCCGTGCAGGGGACCGGGCCAGCAGCGCATGCAGCAAGTCGTCATTTCAGGCGGCTAGCAGGCACGCCCTGCCGGCACGGTGTCGCCGGTTGAAATCACAGGGAAACCGATAGCCCGCCGTCAACCGCCAGCACGTGCCCGTTGACGTAAGCGGCAGCGTCGGAGGCGAGAAACACCACTGCTCCGCCGAGCTCCTCAGGCTGGGCCCAGCGGCCCGCGGGGGTTCGTGCCTCGACCCATTTGGTGAAGGCCTCGTCGCGCATAAGTGCGGTGTTGAGCTCGGTGGCGAAATAGCCGGGGGCGATGGCGTTGACGGTGATGCCGTGACGGCCCAGCTCAGCGGCAGTGGAGCGTGTCAGCCCGTGCAGGCCCGCTTTTGCCGCCACATAGGCGTGAATGGTGGGGCGGCCAAGGATCGCTGCGACCGATCCGGTGTTTATTATGCGCCCGAACTTGTTTGGCAGCATCAGGCGCACCGCGTCGCGCATCATGCGGAAGCAAGCCGACAGATTGACGGCAACCACATGGTTGAAATCCTCGTCCTGCCATTCGACCAGCGGTTTCCGATGCTGGATGCCGGCGTTGTTGACCAGAATATCGAGGCGGCCGTGGCGTTCGACGATTCCTTCGAGCGACGCCCTTGAGATCGCCGCGTCGGTGACATCGAACGGCAGGGCTTCTGCACCGATCCTTTCGGCGGCCGCGGAAAGGGCGGCCATGTCGCGCGCATTGACGATCACCGTCGCGCCGTTTTCCGCAAGTGCCTTGGCCATGGCAAAACCAAGACCACGCGAGGCACCCGTGACCAATGCGACACGGCCCTTGAGCGAGAACAATTCCGGCATTGAGATCCCCTATGAAAAGGGCGGGAGTTTCCTCCCGCCCAAAAGCACTATTTGGCGACGCAGGTGTCGGCTGTCTCCGGAGTGCAGACATCGAGGCCCGTGTAGGTCGGGTCGGCCGGCGGAGCCTTGCCCTCCTTCATTTCCTTCAGCGCCATCATCGTCTTGTAGCCCATCTCGAACGGCCGCTGGCCGACCTGGCCAAGGGAGAAACCTTCCTTCATCTGGTCGATCTGTACCGGAAGCGTGTCGGCAACGACAAGGGCCAGGGCTTTCGAGGCGATCTTGTCCTTGTACGGTGCGACCGCGGCGCGGTTGGCATCGGGAATGAACTGCGGGAAGCCACCGGTTGGGACGAATGCGTCGAGGTTCGGGTTTTTCGCCATGATATCCTCGAACTGTTGCACCGAAAGCGGGAAATCATCGTTGGTGTAGAGCGGACAGCCTTCGATTTCGGTCCAGCCGTTCTGGCCCGTCAGCCGATCCCCGGGCGAGGCCGCCGATTTGGTGCCCGAAAGTGTATCGCGAATGCCCTGCATGCGCTCGTTGTGGTTGGCCGCCGCGGCGCCGCCGGACTGGATGCAGATCGTGCCGCCTTTGGGCTTGATCTGCATGACAAGCTTGGCGAGGTTCTCGCCGATCTCATAATTGTGCGTGCCGATATAGGCGACGCGCAGATCCTTGTTTTCGGGCAGGAGGTCGGAATCCCAGGTGAGGACCGGGATGCCGGCTTCCTTGGCGGCCTGCAGCGCAACCGCCATCGCCGCGGCGTTCGATGGCGACACGGCGATGCCGTCCACCTTCTTGGCCACGAGATCCTGTACGATCTGTACCTGCTCGTCGCCGCCGCCATGCTCGCCGGGGCCAATATACATGCACTCCACGGCGCCATTGGATTCGGCTTCGGCCTTCTTGCAGCCGTCGCGTGCCTGGTCGAAGAAAGGATTGTTCATGTTCTTCGGCACCAGGGCGAAGGTGTATTTCGCCTGGGCGCCGGAAACGGCGAGCACCATTGCGCCAAGCGCCACGGCGGCCGTCAGCAGATGTTTTTTCATGTGACGTTCTCCTCCTGGGTGTGATCCCGCAAGCCTCCCGCCGGCGGGTTTCTAGCGGCGTTTTTTGGGCATCAAGACTGCCAGCGACGCGGCGAGAATCGATTTGCCGCCGGTTTGCATGCCCAAAAGAACCGCAAGAACGATGAAGGCGCCGACGAAGGCACCCTGCCAATTTGAATCGATGCCGGCCATCAGCAGCGCATTCCTGATCACCTCGAGGAAGGCCGAACCGATGATCGCACCGAAGGCCGTGCCGGCGCCGCCCATGAGGCTGGCGCCGCCAATGACTGTCGCGGCGATAACGCGCAGCTCATAGCCCTGGCCCATGGCATTGATGGCCGAGCCGTTGTAGCCGAGGAGCAGGAGCGAGGCGAGCGCGGCGGTGAAAGCCGAGAAGAGATAGGCCTGGAATTTAATCCAATTGACCGGAACGCCGGTGAGCCGTGCCGCCTCCTCATTGCCGCCGATGGCGAAGAGATGCCGGGCCCAGGCTGTGAAGTTGAATACGAAGCCGACAATCAGGGCCAAGATCACCATGGTCCAGAATTGTGACGACAGTTCTGGTATCCAATGCGGTGCCCAGTCGTTCGGACCATGCCGCGGCCATTTCCACTGACCGATTGCCTTCACGATCGGAGCATCGGGCCCGAACTGGTAGAGCATCTGGTTGGCCGAGAATACGACCGCCAGCGAGCGCGCGACGGACAGCATACCGAGGGTGACCACAAAGGACGGCATCCCGACATAGGCGACAAAGAATCCGTTGACCGCGCCACAGGCCAGACCGGAGAAAAGGCCCATGGCGAAGGCGACGTACCAGGGATAATGCCAGGTGAGGAACAGGCCGGCGACGATGACCACGAGACCCATGACGGAGCCGACCGACAGATCGATACCGCCGGTGATGATGACGATCGTCATGCCAAGTGCCATGATGCCGAAAGGTGCGAAATTGCGCGTCACATTGGCGACGTTTTCAGAGGTGCCGAAGCTCGGCTCCATCGCAGTCATCAACATGACGAGCGCGATGAGCGCGATCGTCACCCAGAAGGGCTGACTTGAAATCACACGTTGGAGAACTGTTTTTTCCTTGGTCGGGAGGAAATCCGACATGGCCGGCCGGCCATGTTCTTCGACTGAGCCCTGAACGCCAACTGACTCCTGAACACTATTCGCCACGGATGGCCCCCGTTATCAGTCCAGTGATTTCCTCGGGCGATGTTTTGTCGGCTGGCTTGTCGGCAACTTTCGAGCCCCGCCTGAGGACGATAATGCGATCTGCCACGGCGAACACGTCAGGCATTCGGTGACTGATCAGCATGACGCCGACTCCTTGTGCTTTGAGGCGTCGGATTAGTTCGAGTACTTCCGCCACCTGGCGCACGGAGATGGCGGCCGTTGGTTCGTCCATCAGCACCAGCTTAGCATTTGAAAGCCGGGTCCGCGCGATGGCGACCGCCTGGCGCTGCCCACCCGACATCTTCCTGACGAGGTCGCGCGGCCGGGTTTCCGATTTGAGTTCCTTGAACAGCGCTGCCGAGCGATCGATCATCGCCTGCTTGTCAAGAATCCTGATCGGCCAGAAGCCTTTCTTGATCTCGCGCCCCAGAAAGACGTTCTGCGCGGCCGTCAGATTATCGGCGAGCGCCAGGTCCTGATAAACAACTTCGATCCCCTTGGCGCGGGCCTGCACGGGCTGGTGGAAGTGGCACACCTCGCCCTCGACTACAATTTCGCCGTCGCTCGGAGGAAAATTCCCGGCCACAGTCTTAACTATCGTCGACTTGCCGGCCCCGTTGTCTCCCATCAGACCAACGACTTCGCCTCGCTCCACCTGGAAGCTGACGTCAGTCAGGGCCTGGATAGCCCCGAAATTCTTGGAGACGTGGCGAACCTCAAGCACCGGCATCGCGGTCCTCCCGGGACAACATTTATCCGTCTTGTCCCTGGTCAATGCACAGCAGCTAATCAGCGAAACGTATTCAACACAATCATTTATTAGGTCAGGCCTCCCGGCCGTAACGCGCCTCGTCCGAGTGTGACTTGTAGCTGCTGCAGAGCACCGAGGCGCTCGGCCGATCCTTACAACAGTCACCAGGCGATCCTCATGCTTGCGCCGCTTCATATCCGTTTCGGGTGAAATGAGTGGGCATTTTTCGAGCGGTGCCAACGCCTCGGGTATGGAGCGCGGCAGAACACGTCATTCAAACACACGAGGACAGTGGCCAAGCCTGTCCCTAGCGTGCGTCGGCCAGAGCGCACGTCAGGAGATGAACCCGCATTCGGGGGAGGCGAGGGTCAAGTGTTGAAAGTCCGCTCCTTAACGGCGCTGCACGAGAGGGATATTCGGTCATGAATTTCAAAGGTTTGATCAAGCGTGCCGAGACTGTGGAGAGAGCGTTCAAGGAGCTCGAAACCGATTTGGCGGATGCGTTTAGCGAATGTCTCAATGTGGACGATCAGCCGCCGTTGAACGACGTCACTGTGCCGGATGAGACGGTATCGGATGAGAATCTCCCGGCAACGGATGACAGCTCGCAGCTCGAGGCCAATGCGGACGCCTTCGAGACCGCACGGCGGCTGACGCCCCATACGCAAACCCGGCTGGCTGCCTTAAGTGCGGTCGATGGGCTCTTTCACGACGCGCAGGAGTATCTGGGGGAGATCAATGCGAAACTGTCGGAGATCGCGACCTCGCATCATCTGACAGGCGAATTCCTAAAACTGCTCCACGGCGACATTCTTCGCGCCAACGAATTGGAGCTGGCAAATACCGGCCTGACCGCGCAGCAAAGGGTGCTGTCCGAACAGCTCCACGAAGCGACCAGAAAGCAGCGCGAGCGCGACAGCGCTATCGAGGCCCTGCAGCAGCACGAGGCGAGCCTGGTCGAGGACAAGGAAGCACTTCGCGGCGCGCTGGCGGCGGCAAGGCTGGAACTCGTCGTGGCAGGCAATGCGAGCGCAAAACGCGAGGCCGAGTTCGGCGAGCTTGTCAAAACGCTCTCGGCCAGAGCGGTCGAGGCCAACAGACGCTCGCGCGAGAACGAGATGCTGCGGGAGAAGCATGTCAGTCTGTCGATCGACCTCGACAAGGCGCTGAAACGGGAGGCCGAGGCGCGGCACAGGCTGGACGAACTCTCGACCGTCCATGCCAATGACGCCGCGCAGGTTTCCGAACTGCTGGCCGCGCTTGGCAAGAGCGAGAAAGAGGAAATGCGGCTGCAGAAATCGCTCGATATGGCGCAGACGAAGCTGTCGGAAATAACGGAAGCGGCCCGCATCAGGGACGGTGACAGGGAAGCCGAACTTGCACGCGGTGTCGCGGAGATGACCGGCTTGCGTTCTGAAATCGAGGATCTCCGATCGCGGCTGGAGGCCGCCTCCAACCAGAACAGCGAAGCCGCCAGCGAGATCGCCAGGCTCAAGGCCCAAGCGAGCGACGCGGTGGCGGAAAAGCAAATTGTCGAGCAAAAATTGTCCGCTCTCACGAAGGAGAGCGAAAACGACAAGATGAACCTTTCCGCGGTCAGCGCGAATTTTTCGCAGCTTTCCCTGCAGCAGGCATCCGAACAGATACAGTTCGACGTCCAGAGGCAGGAATGCGAGGATCTGCGAGCCGAAGTCGCGTCGCTTCAAGCTCGGGTCAAGGAACTGTTGCCCTACGAGCGGCTCCACAAGGTCACCAACGCCAGACAGCGTGAAGACGGCGTGGTCGAGATCACCGCCGCGGTGGCGGAGAAGGCCCGCGCCGGCAGGCGGCGCCTCCGCCTGCGCGCTGCATCCTAGCTCAGGCGCGGCTGTCTGAATTTCGACTGGTGTGAAGCGGATATCCGTCAAAGGATCGCGGGTCGAGCGTGAGGCTGGCCTTCGCTGCGTCGGCCTGCAATAGTGCACGCCGGTGAAGCGGAGGGGCTGAGCATGCGGCTGTTCACAAACCGGAATCACCTCCGGTGGAGGATGTTGGCCTTCATCGCCCTCATTACGCTTTCGCCGAAAGCGGCGTCGGCCGATACCATCCCACCCGACAGGATCGCCGCGGCCATTGCGAAGCTCGAATTGCTGGCCGAAGGCGTCGTCGCGGATGGTAGCGTACCTGGTCTCGCCATCGGTGTCGTGCAATGGCGACGAGGTGATCTTCCTCAAGGGATTCGGACATCGCGAGGCCGGTAAGCCGGAGGCCGTCGATGCCGACACGGTCTTCCAGATCGCCTCACTCTCCAAGCCGGTCTCCGCCACCGTCGTGGCGGCGCTGGTCAGCGACGGGATCGCTTCGTGGGATTCCAAGATCGCCGACCTCGATCCGGCTTTCCGGCTCGCCCAGCCCTATCCGACCAGCGAACTCACGGTCCGCGACCTGTTTGCGCACCGCAGCGGGCTTCCCGGCACCGCCGGCGACGACCTCGAGGACATCGGCTATGACCGCGCGGAGATCCTGCGCCGGCTGCGGTTCGTGTCGCCGTCATCGAGCTTTCGTGCGGGCTATTCCTACAGCAATTTCGGACTGACCGAGGGTGCCGTCGCGGCCGCGAAGCCGACGGGCAAATCATGGGAAGAGGTCGCCGAAGAGAAGCTCTACCGTCCGCTTGGAATGGCCTCGACCAGCTCCCGTCATTCGGACTTCATCAAGCACGCCAACCGCGCCGAGCTTCACGCCAAAATCGATGGCGCCTGGACCGCGAAAGTCCAGCGCTATCCGGATGCGCAGGCGCCAGCAGGCGGCGTCAGTTCCACCGCACGCGACCTCTCGCAATGGATGCGCCTTGTGCTCGGCAACGGGGTCTATGCCGGCAAGAGACTCATTGCCGCCGATGCGCTGGACCAGACACATATTCCCTTGACGGCTCGCGGCAAGAATCCCGTCTCCGGAGGCGAGGCCTTCTACGGCCTCGGCTGGAATATCGAATTCGGCCGGCACGGGCCGATCTGGGGTCACGCGGGCGCCTTCAGCGCCGGCGCACGCAGCCTGGTGATGCTCTTCCCCGAGGAGAAGCTTGGCATCGTCGTCGTCGCCAACGCCTTTCCGACAGGCGTGCCGGAGGGGCTGTCCGACAGCTTCGCCGATCTCGTTTTCGACGGAATGCTGGGGAAGGATAAGGTAAAGGCATGGAATAATATCTATGCGAGCATGTTCGGCCCGGTGATTGCGGCGGCCAAGGCCACCTATGCCGCGCCGCCCTCTCCAGCAAGTCCGGTCGAGCCGGCCAGTGCCTATGCAGGCCGTTACTTCAACGACTTCATCGGCGATGCGGTTGTGTCGGGCGAAGGAGACACTCTTGTCCTCAAGGTCGGGCCCGCCGGCGCGCGGTCCTATTCGCTGAAGCATTTCGACCGCGACCTCTTCGTGACCTTCCCCGATGCCGAGATGCCGGACAGGCCCTCGGCCGTCAGCTTTGCCGTCGGCCCCGGCGGCAAGGCGTCGGCCATGACCGTCGAATTTCTCGACGACAATCATCTCGGCACGCTGCAACGGGTGGGGGATTAGAGCAATTCCAGGAAAGTGCGAAGCGGCTTTCCGTCCATAATTGCGTAAAAACAGATATTTGGAGCGGGTCAGCGACTATCAAAAGCTGAACCGCTTTAGGTCAAAATTCAATCAGCTGACTGCCGCCAACAGCCGAGATGGTCAAAAAGCAGTCAAGCTTATTATGGTAGGAATCGCCGATAGCGGATTCGACAAATCATGCAAAGACCGACTAACGAGACCAGTCGGCTTTCGTCCCAAATTGGAGACCAGCAGGTGGCCTGGGTGCAGAATTGGGTCTGGCTAGTTAATTGGAACCCGCTGATCGATGAAATCGGTCACATGGCTGGCGAGGCCCTTGATGTCGGATTGCGTAGGATTCTCGAAGACGAGCTCAAAGAAACCGATACAGATGCATCTCCACGGCAATGGGCATCGTGCCATTTCGATGGTCCCCGACCGATTGCCGCTTTGTTCGGAATTGATCAAGGAACAGACATTTTACTCGTTCGGATCGAGGTGCCAGACAACCTTTCTGTACGCGCCGAGACAACACTTGATCTGATGAAGTCATACGCGTTTGTGGCGCCTGGCTGATCGTCCGCAATGGTGAAGGTTTTTCGATGCGGGCCGCGGCGTGACGGTGGCGGCTGGGCCTGTGTCGGCCCGCGTTGAAAAACCTCCCAAGGA
>NZ_JAMYVK010000038.1:0-71534 GCF_040323975.1 Mesorhizobium sp. M0019
CGAAATCAGGGTTGGCCGGCCCGATCCGCCGCGCCATTTCCTTGACTTTGGCAAGTCTCTCGCGCAGCGGGACGCTGCCGCGGTTGCGCTCGATCTCATGGCGCAAGGCGGTTCTGACGGCCTCGGTCTTGCTGCGCGCGTTGGTAATGTGCTGCAGCTCGACGGCCATGGCGTCGACGTCGGGATCGCGAATGAAGAGCGGCATTTTGTATATCCTCATGAGTGATATATGTATATCACACCGGAGATATACTCGCCAGCGAATTCGCGAGCGGCGGTTTTGATAAGGAGGGGAGGGAGGAATGCAGCTCGCGAAAATCCGTCGGGAGGTTCGGTTCTGGTGCTCAGTCCTTGGAATTGCTCGGCGTCTGAAACACGTCGCTCCGGCCATGTCACTGTCAACGCCCACATGCCCAAGGCGTATCGACGCTACGTGCGCCGACGCATGCGCATCCCAACATCCGCGGCGACCGATTGATGTCGATAGACCGCCCACGCGCCCGACGAGGCCAGCGCCAGCTGCATCGATTGCGTCAGGTTCATAACGGCCATAATCCCGGCCCAGCGAACTCTCTCGTTAGGGCAGCTCGGGGAGTGCTAGCTGGATACTCTTGGGAACATCCCGAGCGCATGATCCGGCGGCGAGGATAAACAATCTGAACCACGCGCTGCCTCCACATGATGGCGCCGGCGAACTCAACGAAGCCGTGCTGCCATTCGTGGTGAACTGGATAACACGGCCTATCTTCTCGCTCGAAAATTCGGCGGCCTCGACAATCATTGCCGGGGTTACCTCGACGGATCCCTTCGCCGTCTATCCGCGTCTCATCGGCTGTCGCGCTGATCCGGATTGACAGCCACCCGCAACTAAAAGGGCCGTTTGATGACACCTAGGCCTCCCCAGCAGTATTAGTTCACAAAGCAGGTCGGCACCCCTGCGATCCGCTGGATCCGGTCAGCGTGTGCTTCGGGTTCGGGGTGCAAGATCAGGCGGTGCCATTTGCACGGATGGCGGCGAACCAACCACCACGGCAGGGGCGCCAGATTGCTCACCACGTTGGCTCTCTTCTTCGCGGCTCATACTTTGGTGAGCAGCTTGCATCTCCGGAACGGTGAAAACCGGCACCTCGCCCTTGAAACCCTGGAGCTCAAAGGCGCCCGCCTGGACGACCGGCATCGATGCTCCTTCGGCAAAGCCGGGGCCAAGCACCAGGGGGATGCCCAGCTTCTTGGTCGTCGACTCGAGCCGTGCCGTGCGGTTCACCGGGGAGCCGATCGCGGTGTAATCGAAGCGCCGTTCGGAGCCGAAATTGCCTACCGAGCAAATGCCCGTCTCGATGGCGACGCCGATTGCGATGGAGGGGTGGCCGTCCGCGCTGAAGGCGGCGTCTTCACGCTTCACCCGTTCGATCAGGGCAAGCCCCGCGTCGAGCGCGCGCTCGCGATGGTCCGGCTGATCAAGCGGCGCGTTCCAGAAGGCGAGCACCGCGTCGCCCATGAACTTGTCGATGGTGCCGTCGCGCTTGAGGATCTCATCGGTCGCAATGCCGAGGAAGTGGTTGACCACCTTGGCGATTTCCTGGGTATCGAGCTGTTCGCTCATCGTCGTGAAGCCGCGTATGTCGCTGAGCAGAATTGTGATCTCGCGCTTCTCGCCGGACAGGATTGCCTCGGTGTCCGAGCTTGCGAGGCGCTGCACCACGGAGGGCGACAGATATTGGGAGAACTGTCGTGCCAGGGTGGACCGGCGCTGCTCGCTGCGCCTGTAGAGGACATAGCCTTCGAAGCCGGCTACGAGTATCGTCGCAAGCGCCGGCTGCAGCGGGTCATAGAGTGCACCCTGCAGGCTGTATTCGAGAGCGCCGAACACGAAAGGCGTGACGGCCAGCAGCGCCAGAGCCAGGGCACCAAGCACGACACGCCCGGCGAGCACTCCGGAAAGCCCGATGAAAACGACGGCACCGAGGACAAACCAGAGCCGCTCAAGCGTACGTGCGTGCGTTGGCTCTGCAAGATAGCGCCCGGCAAGCATCTGGCCGATCGCATCGGCGTGGATGTCCGCCCCTGGTCGCGCTGGACGCGTCGGGGTGGGCAGGTACTGCGTCAGTCCCACGGCCGACAGATCGACGATGGCGATGGCGTCCCGCAGCCGCGGATCGCCATGGCCCGAAAGGATAGTGCTGGCAGATATACGCGGCGTATCGATGGCGGTTTCCCAGAGGCGGATGCTTCCCTCCGGCTCGAGCGGCACAATGGCGCCCGACATCCTGAGTGCGTCGAACCCGGCGGCATTCATCCGGGCTATGTAGCCGTCCTGTCCGGCATAAAGGCGCAGGAGCTCGAGTGCGAAGGACGGCCACAGCTGCACGCCTTGAGCGGTGTTGCGAAGCCACAGCAGCGGCACATGGCGCAGTTCGCCGTCGGGATCGGGCAAGGTGCGAATTACGCCGAGGCCTGCGGCGGCGTTCGAGAATTCGGCAAGCGAGCCGGTCAGGCCGGTGAAGCCGGGAAGTGTGTCGGGTACCTGCCCGACGATCGACCAGCCGGCTTTGGGTTCTGCTTCTGAAACCGTCGCCTCATTGCCTAGGCTGACGGCAAGCGCCGTTCGATTTTTCGCCAGCGCCGCTGCCAGCCGCTTGTCTCCGGCGATGCCCGCAGGCGAGGTGTCGGCCTCGGGGAGTACCAGCGCAAGCCCGACCACCGCCGCGCCGGATTCGGTGATGCCATCGACCAGATCGGCCAAGAGGCCACGGTTCCAGGGCCATCGCCCATGTGCCTTGAGGCTGGCGTCGTCTATCGACACGATCACGACAGGACTGCTCGTCGCCTGGCGTGGGGCGAGAAACTGGTAGAAGTCGTACGTCCGCTCACGCAGGCGCGACAACGGCCCGTCAAAAGCCAAATGGCAAGCGAGCAGCAGGAGCACGACCGCAAGGCCGGATATTTTGCGCCTGCCAGCTTGCCGCCAATCAGCCCAGCGCCAACCGACCAAGAGGCTCATGTCGTGCGGCCAGGCCTAATTGCAGTAGTAGCAGCAACCCTCACCCTCACACTCGCCCTTATCCACGCCCCCGCCCACAGGTGGCGTTAGGCTGTCGGGGAACTCTATGGCCACTCCTGGCAATGCGCCGTCCGTGGACTCGCAGACTTTGAGCGAGCCGCCGAGTGCCGACGCACAAATCGCGCTTACGTCCAATCCAGGACCCGGTGCGCCTGGCAGGCCGGTGCCGGCTATCCGGTCGATGCTGTCCAATATCGGGAAGGTGTCGATTCCGCCGTAGCCGGTCAGCAGCTTGCCATCTTCCGATGTGCAGGCGTAGCCCGGGTTTGTGATGACCAGCCGTTTGCCATTGATCGTACAGGTCATGCGGCCGGCGCGCAGTATGCCGACGGTCTGGCCGGCTGCCACCAGCACTTCGATGATGCCGCCTCTCGCCCCGAGCACCATGTGCGGCGTCGCAACCTGCATGACGCCCCCTTTCGAAACCTGGCCGCCATAGAAACGGGCCAGGCCGCTGTTCATCCCGATGTCGATCTTTCCCGATCCGGAGCCCGGATTGTAGACGAATTCATCGATCGTCAGGCTGGTGTTCGGACCAATCTTGGCGCTCGATTCATCCCGGAACACCAGCATTCCAAGACCGGTGGGATTGCTGCGCAGCTGGTCGCCGAGTTCGACGCCGGCACCAACGTTCATTGTCCCGCCGTTGTTGCGGACGATGTTGGTCTGATAGGCCGTCATCGACCCGACCGTCTCAGCGGCGGATGGTGCCGCGAAGGCAAGGCAGGCGATAAAAATGGCGATCTGACGGTACGGGGTCCTCATCGCGGCCTCTTTCAATTGAGCGTCAACGTATAGCTCATGAGCATTTCGAACGATTTTCGGTCGCGGTTGGCGATGTCGAAGTTGGTTTCGCGATAGGCGAGATCGACGCTGATCTTCTGCGCCTCCGTCAGCTGAAAATCGCTTTCGGAGGCAATGCGCCAGAAGTCGCTCTTAATATTTGTGCCGATGCCGACAGACAGATCGGGAGTGTCGCTGTGGCCGGCCGAGAAGGCGATCTGGTGCGACCATGCGAAAAGATCCGGTACGTTCATCAACAGGCCGCCATAGCGGACCTCGCCCGTGTAGCTGCGGCCGATTTCGCCAGATCCGGAAGCGAAGTCATTCGAGCCGACAAAGCGCAGTCCGAGCGCCTGGCCATTGCGGAAGCGGTAGCTGCCGCCTGCCTCATAGAAAACCCTACTATCGGCGAAAATGCCCTGTGAGGCGCTTAGCTCGATATAGCCGCCGCCTGCAAAAAGCGTCGTCTCGACCGTCGGGCGCACAAGAAAGCGCCCACTGACGCCGATGCCGGTTTCATGGATATCGCTGTCGAAGCGATCTGTAACGGTAAACGCGGAAAGCAGCAGGCGCAGCGAATCGATCCCACTGTTGGGCAGTCCCTTGTCCCAGGTGATCGCGGCGTTGCCGTGGATGAAAGTCTTCTCGCTACCCGGAACCGACAGGTCTTCCGTGAAAAAGCGCTGTGTCGCCGTCAACGACCCTGAAAGGACGAGAGCGTCGGCACTTGGCGTGCCGAGGTCCCACCGGACAAAGCCTTCCGCCCGCCCATAGGGCGAGACGAAGCTGTCGTCGTCCTGCGCCCCGTCCGGCTCAAAATCGGTAAAGGCGCTGAACACGCCGCCGGTCAGGGCGAGTTCCCAGGTGACGCCACGCAAGGCGCGATCGATGCGGGCGAGCAGGCGAACGGCTTCCTGCTGCTCACTTGCCGACAGGCCGCCGACTTCGATGCCGTACTGCACCTGCCGCCGGGCCAATTCATAGGAGCCGACGTGATAGTACAACCGGCTGGCCGCCAGCCGGGCGCGCGCATCGCGGGGATATTTGATCAGATACTGCTCGATTGAGGAGATCGCCTGATCGTATTGCCCCGCGTTGACGGCAACCGTGACGAACTGGGCGAGCGTTCCGTTGTCGGCCGGACTGGCGATGCGGGCCGAAAACGCATCGTCATATGCCGTAAAAAGACCTTGTGCGCCGGCCGGCAATACGCCGGTACAAAGCAGCGCCGCGGCGCAGCCGAAGATCGTTCGAAACGAAGATTGCATGCCGAGAACCCACCCCAAACCCGACTAGTGCGAAGGACTTAGCACGACTACAAGAAAAAGGCGACTGAACGGTCACCAGACCATGCGAGTCTCAGCAGCTGTTGCAGCTGCGCAACAAACCATTAGGTTTATTCGTATTTCGGCTGCGCTGGTTGTAAAAAAATCTTCTCAGCGTTGCTGTAGAAATTGAAGTATTCGGCGCCATGGACAACTAACTCAAATCCTCACCAGTCGTGGATTGCACAGCCGACAAGATTAATGTTGTTTGCGCGATTCTGCGCGTATCTGGTCACCAAATGAGCTATCAAGCTCACCCCACGGCTCATCCAAGGTCTTCCGCGGCGTTGCGCAAACGGACGGAGAGCTGCCGGAAGGTGCTTTCCGCAATGGCCTGCGCGATTGCGTGCTGGCCTTCGCAATTTCGTTGAACGCTACGAGGTCAGCTTATCGCCCCCGACCCCCAGGGACGCGTCACCGGACGCGTCTTGCTACAGCACGAGCATGGTGGCCAGCCCCAGCATCAGGCCCATGCCTACGATATCGGTCACGGTGGTGAGGAAGATCGCCGAAGCGACCGCCGGATCGGCGCCGACCCGGCGCAGGCCCAACGGGATCAGCACGCCGGAGATTCCGGACATGAGGCACGATCCGGACATGGCAAGCAGGATCACAAGTGCCAGCATGGGCGCCTGGGCCGCCGACTCCGGTTGCCGCGAGGCGTAGAACCACATCGCCGCAGCCGCCACAAGGCCGACGAGCACGCCGTTGGCGATCCCGAGCGCGCCCTCCCTCATCACCAGGTGCAGCTTCGGTCGTTTGTCCACATCCCCCAGGGCAAGGCCACGCAGCGTCATAGCCAGTGCCTGGCAGCCGGTGTTTCCGCTCTGCCCGGCCAAGACCGGGAGGAACGCTGCCAAGGCGACGATCTTCTCGATCGTGCCTGTGAATGAACTGACCACGAAAGCGGCCATGAAGGCCGTCAGCAGGTTCAGCTGCAGCCACGGATGACGCTTCAAGAAGGCTGAAAACAGCGGCGTAAAAGAACGCTCCTCCTTCTGGACACCCACCATCTGGCCAGACTGGGCAGAAATCTCGATGATTTGCTGCTCGAACAGCCGCCAGCCGCGAACCTGCCCGAGCAGACGGTTGTCCGCGTCCACCACCGGATAGACAGGGTAGTGACGGCGTACCGCCGCCTTGCAGGCGTCGCTCAAAGAGAGACCGACGTTAAGGGCGAACGGCCTGGGCAGCATGATCTGATCGACCATCGCGTCCGGTTCGCTCAGCATCAGATCGCGCAGGACCACCAGGCCAACCAATTTATCGCCTCCGTCCGTGACGTAGAGATAAGTGAGCTCGGTCGGCACCTGGGCGCGTCTGACCGCCTCCACTGCGGCGGCTACCGTCGTCGCGACAGGAACGCTGGCGGGAATCGGGTCCATCAGTTCGATGAGCGAATCGGGGATCACGAAATCCTTGCCATCGGTATCAGGCTTGATAGGCCTCATATGCGCTGGCAAATGCTCCGCCACCTTGCGGGCGTGCCCATCCGGCAATAATTTTAGTGTGTCCCGGATGAACTCGGGAGATTCTCGGGCCAGCAATTCAGCCGCGTCATCAGGTGCTCGAGCACGCAGCGTGCGCACCAACTTCTGAACGTCGTTCTCTTCCTTCATCTGCCGCCGCCCCCATTGCTAGTGTCTTGCCTCTGACAGTATGACACGGATCGGATCGCTCTGTCTGGCGCGCAGTGGCCCAAGCGCCTCGATCCGGAAGTCTTCGCCTCTCGGCGCGCCTAGTGGACCGAGCCCAGACAGATCTGAGCCATTGTGGGGTGCATACAGGCGGGCTGTAACGTCAGAGTGTCGCCGAGAATTTGACGTGTTGCGAACTTCACCGGTCTTTTGGGCTTTGCGAGCACGCCGCACCAATGAAACTTAAACCCGGAAATTCTGCAGAGGCAGGCTCTCCGGCGTTCGAATTGATTGCCTCATCCGGCGCATCTTGCCAGTTTCACCAGATCTGGAGGCGAATGAATTCGCCAAGATGACAAGTGATTTGCGTGAAACCGTAATAGTTTAGCGTTTGAAGTCTGTCAGGAACGAGAGGTGCTGTTGAGAGCTTGCAGGTCCGGGAGCAGGCAGTCTGCTTTGTGAGACTCGAGGTCGTCGCGCTCCGATCCGAGTTAATGTAGGCCGGCCTACGGATTATAGCGGTTAGACCGCTCGATCGCACCTGGGGGGCGAACGAAAACTTGTTTCGAGAGTGGCATCGGTTCGGTAATTACCATCTCACCTGATCAGCTATCCGGACTGGTCTGGCATTCCTGGCCCGCCATCGGGGGATGCCATATGAGCAGCACTATCGCCACAGGTTTTAACTCAGTCTCTGGCCTTGAAGCGGACTTTCGCAGCTTTGCCGATATGGGCGTCGAAGCCGTCGAACTGACCCTGACGACCCTCGATCTCATAGCGGGTGGCCGCGTCGTCCCCGAGAGAGCCGAGAGGTTTATCGAACTGACCAGCCAATTCGATTTCCGCAATATGGTTCACGGCGCTGTCCCATCGAACCTCATGGACCCGGCGGTCTGCCGCTACCAGATTGATGCCGGCAAAGCCTTGGTCGAACTGTCCGATCGGATCGATGCGCGGGTGCTTGTCCAGCATAGCGGGCATTGTCGCGCCGACCAGCTTCTCGATGGTCCCGGTTTCGAGGAACGCAAACGCGAAGCGTTGTTTCGAGCTCGCCGAATTCCGCAAGCCCTATGACGTGCGCATCGCCATCGAGAACCTCTTCGCCATGGACCCGGGTCAGTGCTGGCAGACCCCCGGCCGAGGCAGCGCAGACGGTAAAGGCGGTCGGTCATCCCAATCTGGTGGCTTTCATTGATTTCAGCCACGCCTATATTGAATCGACCCATCGCGGCCTGAACTTCCGCGAGCAGCTGCGGACCATGGCGCCGATGGCAGGGCACCTGCATGTCCATGACTCCTTCGGGTTGCCCGCAGGGCTTCCACAGAACCTACCTCCCGCAGGGTGCAGCTCTGGGTATAGGCGACCTGCACGTGCCTCTCGGCTGGGGCGATATCGAATGGGATGACATCTCCATTGAGCTGGCCTTCTTGCCGGGGATCGCCCTCATTATGGAAATCGGACCCCGCTATTGCAATGAGCAGCCCGGATGCCTGGCCGGGGCAAAAAATCTCATCGCCTTGAACAATGCGCTGAGCGCGGAGCGGCGGAGTAAGGTCGAGAATCCGCGACTGTGGTGGTGCCAATGTCGGCCAGAGCCGCCGAACTCGTTGGCAGCGAGCCGT
The DNA here is from genome assembly GCF_040323975.1 of Mesorhizobium sp. M0019. Taxonomy (NCBI): domain Bacteria; kingdom Pseudomonadati; phylum Pseudomonadota; class Alphaproteobacteria; order Hyphomicrobiales; family Phyllobacteriaceae; genus Mesorhizobium; species Mesorhizobium sp. M0019. Next base: position 8,430 of record NZ_JAMYVK010000038.1, read on the forward strand.
TCCGCATTGGTAAGATCGACCGTAACGAGTCTTGTCGGTCCTGTTTTCGATGAGGTTGTAACAAGAGTGCGGCTGGCGGCACGATACAGTCGCGGGATGCCCCCGCATTTCGGTTTGCTCGCTGCCGTGAGGTCATTTACTTTCGAGATGGCGTACCAGTCGTACGCCGGGTCCGCCGCTGTTTTCTGGGATGAATTCGATACCGGCAACCTCCAACGCTTGGCGAATCGCTGCCATATTGTTCGGATGCGGAACCCGGGCGCCTCGCTCGAAATCGACCACCGTAGGCCGTGATACCTTGGCCGCGTCCGCCAGCTCGCGCTGACTTATCCCCAGCATCGCGCGAGCGCCCCGACACTGCGCGGCAGAAATTTTACTATAGGTCAAACGTTTGTCTCTTGGGTTGACTTTTCACCGGTAACTTGTCAAATTGTCCCGGTTATACGTGCGGCAAATTCGCGGCCGAACAGGATGTTTGCACCATCCCGCCCGGCCTGACCGCAACCCAAGCTGATTGGAGCTCGGATCATGGCTGATTCCGACAATACCACGACTCTGCCTTACGTCACCCGCAGGCGAGTGCTTGCGGGAACAGTCGTGGCCACCACCGCGTGGACGCTCGAAGGCAACGCGTCCGCAAGCGGCGCCGGAAGCACGAATGTGCGTTCTGATCCTGCACTGGTGCTTTGGCGGGAATGGGAGACAGTCCACAAACAGACCGAGCGGCTTTGCCGCAGGCAGCAGCGCCTGGAGACAATGCTTGTCGAGAGCATCGGCTTTCCCTGTGTGACCGTTCGCCTGGCTGAGGGTGAGCAGGTGACGGTCCATTCGATCGAGATGCTCGATCAAGTGCTCGGCAAAGCGCCAGATAAGGCGACTCTCCGCAATAAGGCCGAAGCTGATTTCGCGGCGCATCAGGCACGCTGGGATGCGGCTGCGGAGAAAACTGGCTACACCGCCGCCTTCAGAGCCGAGCGCGAGGCTGGCGAGAAAATGCAAGATCTGCTGCAAGCGTTTTCAGCGACTCCCGCCACCACTGTCGCCGGTGTGGCAGGCAAGCTCGATGCCGTATTGCGCGAGGGCGAGGCATGGGAGGAATGCTCCGAATTTCCTTGGCCGCAAATCCGTTCAGCGCTTAGCGACTTGGTGCGCATCGCCGAAAGCTTTGGTGCTGACCGGGTGCGGCGCCAAAGGATCGGTCATGACCAAGCTGAAACTCTCCGCCATTCCCTATGACCGTCCGGTCAAGATCACGGTCGAACTGCCCGGCGCCGTTCATCGCGATCTCGTCGCCTATGCTGAATTGCTCGGCCGCGAGACCGGACAGATAGTCGCCGATCCGGCAAGCTCATAGCGCCGATGCTGACCCGGTTCATGGCAACGGACAGAGCCTTTGCTAGAGCCCGACGAACCCTGAAGGCGGGATGACTATTCGGGTCATTGCGGCCGTCAGGACGAATACCGATCGCGCAGGAACGCGATGAAGATCGGCAGGGCAGGATTGGCGTTGTCCGGGCGCCAACGGGCAAAATTGCAGATCTGGATTGGCTTGCCCCCGATCCGCAGCTTACGGCAGACGGCACCTTCAGGAACACCGTTGGCATCTCCGTCGTGGATCAGAGCGACTCCCAGACCGTTTCCGACGAGGCGCAGAAGGATGCCCGCACTGACGTGATGTTCGACGATTGCGGGAAGCTGCACGCCATTTCCAACAGCGTCGGCGAGCAGAAATGCTTCGCCCCTGCGCACAAGCAGCGTCTCCTGGCCTAGCTCCGACCACTCGATCACGGGACAGTTTGCGAGAGAATGATTTGAAGCAGCAACGACGGCCAGAGTATCCTTCCACAACATTAGTTCGAATGGGCCGCCATTGGAGCGCGAGGAGGAGGTCACGGTGACGTCGACCTCGATGCCGCCCAGAGCAGCGCTAGGCTCGGGGTGGGACCCCTCTATCAGGCTAACGGTCACATTTGGATGACATTTACCGAACTCGATGATCGCATCCAGCGCCCGCCCGGCGAGGATGAGTCCGTTGGAGCCGATGGAAAGCCTTTGCTGTTCATTCTTAATGCCGGTCCTGGCCAGCGTCAGAGTATTGTCCAGTTCGAGCAGCACGGAGCGCAGACGATCGAGGAAACGCTCGCCGGCCGGGGTTGGCCCAACGCCGCGGGCATGGCGATGAAATATCGTCGTTCCCATCGCGTATTCGAGATCGCGTATGCGCCGGCTGAGCGCAGTGTGATCGATCCCGGCGCGCCGCGCCGCGCGCAGAAAGCTGCCCTCTTCTGCGACCACAAGCGCATAATTGAGTGTCCTGAGTTGAATGGAGCTCCGCATCTTTGCTCAAGGTCAATGCAGCGACAAATCGCTGACGTTTGAGCGCTTTTGGCCGTGGCGTGCTATCCCCAGATCTCAGTATTGACATTGAGTGAAACGATCTAGGCCTCCCTTTAAGGAGATCACGAGGGTAACGACGATACATTCCACTTTTCGGGCGAACCTTATGGAGAGTACGTCGCGCCAGCCCCAGGAGAAGAGCGCCACCCGGACTGGTTACTTCGCTTGGAAATCCGGTGCTTGAACAAAGATAGAGCGGCGGACCGGCTCGAGCTGAAGGTCCGCCGTTCCGGGTCATTCAGATCACAAGGAACGAAGCTGCTGCAAGCGACAGACCTGGAGAGAGAGTGGCGAACTGTATTTGAGCTGCCCCGCCGATCCCGTCGCTGTCGAAAGAGAGCGCCCCGGTTGAGCTGTTGTAGATGATATGGTCGGAGCTGTCATGCGCAGCCGTGCCGGCAAAGAAAGCATCGGATGAAAGGCTACCCAGCTTAAGCCCGGCAAAAACGGCGTCGTCGAGCTGGATCTTGTCCTGAAGCTTGTTGAAATCGGTGATCCTGTCGATATTGCCCGCTCCAAGAGCGCTGTTGAACACGAAGGCATCATTGCCTCCGTTACCGGTCAAGATGTCGGCACCGCCGCCACCATTGATGATGTTCGCGCCGGCGTTGCCCTGGATAGTCTGGGCAAAGGTATTGCCCGTCAGGTTGATTGCAGACGTACCGGACGGGCTGGTGGTGGCGAGAAGCTCGATCTGTGAACTGGCCGAAAGCGCATGGCTGACAGCAGCGAACACCCTGTCTGTACCGCCGCCGACCGCCTCGTAAACTCTGTCGCCGGCATTGTCCACATAGTAGGTATCGTTGCCGCCATAGCCGACCATCGTATCAGCGCCACCGCCGCCATTAATGACATTGGCGCCGGCGTTGCCCCCGATGCTCTGGGCGAACTCATTGCCGGTGAGGTTGATTGCCGATGTGCCCGACGGGTTGGTAGCAAGAAGCTCAATCTGCGAGCCGGCCGAAAGCGTATGGCTCACAGCAGCGAACACCCTGTCTGTACCGCCGCCCGCCGCCTCATAAACTCTGTCGCTGGCATTATCGACATAGTAGGTGTCGTTGCCGCCATAGCCGACCATCGTATCGGCGCCACCGCCGCCATTAATGACATTGGCGCCGGCGTTACCCCCGATGCTCTGGGCGAACTCATTGCCGGTGAGGTTGATTGCCGATGTGCCCGACGGGTTGGTAGCAAGAAGCTCGATCTGTGAGCCGGCCGAAAGCGTATGGCTTACAGTAGCGAACACCCTGTCTGTACCACCGCCCACCGCCTCGAACACCCTGTCGCCGGCATTGTCGACATAATAGGTGTCGTTGCCGCCATAGCCGACCATCTTGTCGGCGCCGCCGCCGCCGTTGATGACATTGGCGCCGGCATTGCCCTGAATGGTCTGGGCGAACTCGTTGCCTGTAAGATTGATGGCCGTCGTGCCGGACGGATTGCTGGTGGCGAGAAGCTCGATCTCCGACCCGGCCGAAAGCACGTGACTTAGGGAGGCAAGTGCTTTGTCGGTACCGCCACCCGCCGCCTCGATCTCCTTATCGCGGACATCATCGACATAATAGGTGTCATTGCCACCATAGCCGATCATTGTGTGGCCGCCGGCCCCGTGAAACACATCGTCGCCGCTGGTGCCATACAAGGTGTCGCTTGTGTCGACGGGAGGCGGAGTGGTCCCCGTCGTTGCAAGGTTGTGTTCCCGGAAAACGGCCTGCAGTTCCGAAGAGCTCTCCAACGCTGTGTCGCCTCGCTGCGAACCCCAGGCGTATGCGTAGTCGAAGGCGGGTGACGGAACCAGCTTGGCCCAGTGCTCCATCATGATTTCCATCTGGGCGGCGGTGGGCACCACATATTTGCCACCCATATCGGTGTTATACTCGCCACCTCCAAACGCCTGGTAACCCGGAACGATCTGGCTCGTCGGGATGCCCGATGCCTGAGCGGCGGCAACGAATTTATCGATCATGTTGTAGTCGACCGGGCCATCCGTGCGGACCGGATAGACATCTATGCCGTAGTAATCGATACCCGTATTGGCGGGATTGTACGTGCCCCTGAAATCCGGATTCGCCGACGTGCCCAAGCTCATCATCGTGATGTAGGTCTTGGCGCCTGGAAAATGCTCATGGATCCAGTCGGATTCTGCCTTCAGATTTGCGGCAGAGGCGTAGGTGCCCCATTGGCCGGTGGGATCCGGCTCGTCAACCAGGAAGAACCCAAATACGTTCGGATTGCCGAGGAAAGGAGTAACCTTGTCGATAAAGGATTGGGTTACTCCGTTGGCCTCGTCGAGGTAGACCAAGCCTTTCATGCCCTCTGGCAGCTCGTTGACCTGGTCAACATATTGCACGCTAGCCAGATTGAATCCGGCTTTTGCAATGTCCGTGCCGGATCCGCCCGACGTGTAATGGAGAGTCGCCATCCATAATCCCTCATTTTGATTCGATAGCGCCCCGCGGATGCCTGCCTACTAGAAGGTGTATATTAGCGCCAAATCACATACCTGCACGCCCTGATAGAATGGTTGATCGGCGGCAGGATTCCCACGTTGCGGCGAAAAATATACTTACGGATAGTCGACACCGATAAAAGCAAATTTAACTTCAGAGCTGCCCACGTTGTTTTCCGAGAGATGCTTATTGATATTTCTACAACATTCTACTTGTTACTGACAGCGCAAGATAACATGATCGCCGTCGTTTAAAAAAAGAAATTGAATTTTATTAAAATTAGTTTGATGATTGCCGCCAGTTTGCTACTAGAGAGGCATTGGAGGCGCTGACATATCTGAAGAAAAGCACCAAAAAATCCGATGTTTTGGATCATAAAAGTCTCAAACTATAAGATCGAACGCCAAGCGTGGCAGAAAAACTGCTTTTCTCCACAAGATGCATTTGACTGCCGGCCAATTGAGCCGACATTAAACTAAGATGCCAGCCGGATCGCGCTCTCTGCCGGAGACACCAATTTGTTGTGGACAGATACCGCAGATACCAGTCCGCGACCAAGGTGTCTGCAACTGAGATTACGACTCGGGAGATCGTCAGAATTTGCGCGGCCTGAGACATAGGTGACGTTTTGTACCGGACACATGGGTAACACTTTTGGCTTTTGGCCGGAGGTGTTGATGCCGTGGAGAGAGTGTTCGGTGATGGAGGAACGTCTACGTTTCGTTGCCCGCCTTCTCGAGGGAGAAGGCATGAGCGATGTGTGCCGGGATTTCGGGATTTCGCGCAAGACTGGCTACAAAATCTTCAACCGCTATAGGGAGGAAGGGCTGGAGGCGCTTTGCGACCGATCGCGGCGGCCGGTGAGGTACGCCAACCAGTTGCCCGAGCAGATCGAGCGGCTGATCGTCGAGACCAAGCGCGAGAAGCCGCATTGGGGCGCTCGCAAGATCAGGGAGTTGCTGGTCAGGAAGCTCGCCGGTGATGTGCGTATCCCGGCCAAAAGCACCGTGCATGCCGTGCTCGACCGTCACGGCCTTGTGAGCCAGGCCCGCAAGAGGAACCCGGCGAACAAGGCCGTGGGCACGCCGCTGTCGCAAGCCGCCGCCCCTAACGATCTGTGGTGCACCGACTTCAAGGGGGAGTTCAGGCTCGGCAACGGTAGCTACTGTTACCCCCTGACGGTCACCGACCAGACCTCGCGCTATGTGCTCGCCTGCGAAGCGCTCGAATCGACAAAGGAGACGCCGGTCATCGAGCCTTCGTGCGGCTGTTCAGGGAGCGCGGCCTGCCCGCCGCCATCCGCTCCGACAACGGGCTCCCCTTCGCTTCGCCTAACAGCCTCTACAATCTCTCGCGCCTGTCGGTGTTCTGGCTCAGGCTCGGCATCGTCATCGAGCGCATCCAGCCGGGCAACCCGCAACAGAACGGCCGCCACGAGCGCATGCATCTGACCTTAAAGAAAGAGACGACCAGGCCGCCCGGCATGAACATCCTCCAGCAGCAGGCGAGGTTCGACGCTTTCATCAGCGAATTCAACGAGGAAAGGCCACACGAGGCGCTCGCCATGCGCACCCCGGCCGAGCTCTACACGCCGTCCTCAAGAGCCTATGAGGGCCTGCCGGAACTGGAATACCCCTTCCACGACCGCGACATCCTGGTTACCGCTTGCGGCCGCATCTGCATGCACAGGAAGAAGATCAACGTCTCGACCGTGCTCGCCGGTCAGAGGCTGGGAATCAAGGAGGTCGACGACGGCATTTGGCTCGTCAGCTTCATGCATTACGATCTCGGGTATATCGACTTGGAACAGAGGACCTTGCAGACCATCGACAACCCGTTCGGCACGAGGTTGTCACCCATGTCTTAAGTACAATCTGTTACCTATGTCTCCGGGTTGGACAATTGGAGAACTGGCTGGGGCGCCAGGATTCGAACCTGGGAATGTCGGTACCAAAAACCGATGCCTTACCACTTGGCTACGCCCCAACAGCCGGAGCATGCCCGCTGTGCGCGCGGCCTTATAGGACGAGCCGGGAGAAAGCTCAATGCCGACATGCCGACATATCGACTATGCGCGACCGACCCACCGGTTTTTGCAATCGTCAATTTGAACGGACCTATTCACCCCACACCGCCATTTCATTGCCGGCCGAATCGACGAAATGGAACCGCCTGCCGCCGGGGAATGAAAAGATCGGCTTGACGATGGTGCCGCCGGCATTCTCGACGGCGCTCAATGTTTCCTCCAGCCTTTCGGAATAGAGCACGGGCAGCGGCCGGCGCATCTTGGCCATCCGCCTGAAAACCGCCGTCCAGCCCTTCGGCAAAGGCTGAATAGGTCGGCCCGTAATCGGTGAACGACCATGAGAAGGCCGGGCCTTCACGCTGTCCAGCGTTCCGCCCGTCGCTGGCATTTCCAGATAATCGAGCTTTCCGGTCATTCCCATCGCTCTGCCTTTTGTTCTCGATATGTTCTACAACAAAGCTTTCCAAAAAGCAAGTCTTTTCGGCGCCGGTTTCTCTTAATCGATTGTAGAGGCCGGCCGGCTTGGTCGATGCCTTGCCTTTCGCACTGCAGCATCATATCGCTCGATTTGCCAATATTTCCAATCTCCTGCAACCGGGGAGCAAGCATGACCAAATGGGTGTACACCTTTGGCGACGGCGCCGCGGAAGGCCGTGCCGGCGACCGCAATCTGCTCGGCGGCAAGGGCGCCAACCTTGCCGAAATGTGCAGCCTGGGCCTGCCGGTGCCGCCGGGATTCACTATCACCACCGAGGTCTGCAACGCCTATTACGCCAACGGCCACGCGTATCCGGCCTCGCTGGAAGCGGATGTGGCGGTCGCCCTCGATCACATCGGTCGGCTGACCGGGCGCCGTTTCGGCGATCCGTCGAAACTGCTTTTGGTGTCGGTGCGCTCCGGTGCCCGCGCTTCCATGCCCGGCATGATGGACACCGTGCTCAATCTCGGCCTCAACGACGAGACGGTCGAAGCCTTGGCCGCCGATTCAGGCGATCCGCGCTTTGCCTATGACAGCTATCGGCGTTTCATCCAGATGTATTCCGACGTCGTCATGGGCCTCGACCATGAGGTCTTCGAGGAGATCCTCGAAGACCAGAAGGGTGGGCTCGGCCATGAGCTCGACACCGAGCTGACAGCCATCGAATGGCAAGGCGTAATCGCGCTCTACAAGGCCAAGGTCGAGGAGGAGCTCGGCAAGCCGTTTCCGCAGGATCCGAACGAGCAGCTCTGGGGCGCCATCGGTGCGGTGTTTTCCAGCTGGATGAACAACCGCGCGATCACCTATCGGCGCCTGCACGACATTCCCGAAAGCTGGGGCACGGCTGTCAATGTCCAGGCCATGGTCTTCGGCAATATGGGCGACACCTCGGCCACCGGCGTTGCCTTCACCCGCAATCCGTCGACCGGCGAAAAGCAGCTTTATGGCGAGTTCCTGGTCAACGCCCAGGGCGAGGATGTCGTTGCCGGCATCCGTACGCCGCAGAACATCACCGAGGCGGCGCGCATTGCCGCCGGGTCCGACAAGCCGTCGCTGCAGAAGCTGATGCCGGACGCCTTCGAGGCTTTCGTCACCATCTCCGACCGCCTGGAAAAGCATTACCGCGACATGCAGGATCTCGAATTCACCATCGAGCGCGGCAAATTGTGGATGCTGCAGACCAGGTCAGGCAAACGCACCGCCAAGGCGGCACTGAAGATTGCCGTCGACATGGCCAGGGACGGGCTGATTTCGAAGGAGGAGGCCGTCGCCCGCATCGATCCGGCCTCGCTCGACCAGTTGCTGCATCCGACGATCGATCCAAAAGCGGCGCGCGATATCATCGGCGTCGGCCTGCCGGCATCGCCAGGTGCTGCCACCGGCGAGATCGTGTTTTCCTCGAATGACGCCGAGGAGGCCAAGACACAAGGCCGCAAGGCGATCCTGGTGCGCATCGAGACCAGCCCCGAAGACATCCATGGCATGCATGCGGCCGAAGGCATCCTGACGACGCGCGGCGGCATGACCAGCCACGCCGCTGTTGTGGCGCGCGGCATGGGCAAGCCTTGCGTTTCGGGCGCAGGCTCGCTGCGCGTCGACTACAAGGCCGGCACGCTGATGGCGATGGGATCGACGTTCCGCAAGGGCGATATCATCACCATCGACGGCGGCAACGGCCAGGTGCTGAAAGGCGCGGTACCGATGCTGCAGCCGGAACTCTCGGGCGATTTCGCCGCCATCATGGAGTGGGCCGACGGCGCGCGCCGCATGAAGGTGCGCACCAATGCCGAGACGCCGCTGGATGCGCGCATGGCGCGGTCCTTCGGCGCCGAAGGCATCGGCCTTTGCCGCACCGAGCACATGTTCTTCGATGGCGACCGCATCATTGCCATGCGCGAGATGATCCTGGCCGATACGGAAAAGGATCGGCGAACGGCGCTGGCCAAGCTGTTGCCGATGCAGCGCTCGGATTTCCTCGAACTGTTCGAGATCATGGCCGGCCTGCCGGTGACGATCCGGCTGCTCGATCCACCGCTGCACGAATTCCTGCCCAAGACCGAAGAGGAGGTAGCCGAGGTCGCCGCCGCCATGAACGTGTCGGCGGACAAGCTCAGGCGGCGCACCGAAGCGCTGCACGAGTTTAATCCGATGCTCGGCCATCGCGGCTGCCGGCTTGCCGTCTCATATCCCGAAATCGCCGAGATGCAGGCACGAGCCATCTTCGAGGCAGCCGTGGAGGCCGGCAGGAAGGCCGGCGCGCTGGTGGTCCCCGAAATCATGGTACCGCTGGTCGGGCTAGTGAAGGAGCTCGACTTCGTCAAGGCACGCATCGACGCCGTCGCCAAAAGCGTGATGGAAGAGACCGGCGTCAAGGTCGATTACCTGACCGGCACGATGATTGAATTGCCGCGCGCCGCAATCCGCGCCCACGTCATCGCCGAGGCGGCCGAATTTTTCTCCTTCGGCACCAACGATCTGACCCAGACCACCTTCGGCATCTCGCGCGACGATGCCGCCTCATTCCTCGAGACCTACCGGAAAAAAGGCATCATCGAACAGGATCCCTTCGTGTCGCTCGACATAGAGGGTGTCGGCGAGCTGGTGCGGATGGCGGCCGAAAAGGGCAGGGCGACGCGGCCCGACATCAAGCTCGGTATTTGCGGCGAGCATGGCGGCGACCCGGCCTCGATCCATTTCTGCGAAAAGGTCGGCCTCGACTACGTCTCGTGCTCGCCATACCGGGTGCCTATCGCCAGGCTGGCCGCCGCGCAAGCGGCGGTGCAGGCTGCAAAGAACGGCCGCGGATAGGAGTTGGAGTCCACCGGCATCTGACCTTACTGATTTGTAACCGAATTCACGCGAACGTGCGTCTGTCGGCTCCAAATCCCGACATCGTTTCTGCCCAGTTTCCGGCCCCCGAACCCGCCCCGGTGCCAGAAACAGATGTTGCAGAACCCGCCCACGCACGTCCGCTCGATTCTCATCCTCCAGACGAAATTCATCGGCGATCTTGTCCTCGCTTCCGCGCTCGCCAGAAACCTGCGCCTCCAATATCCAAAGGCCGGGATAGTGTTCCTTTGCGAGGCGAACTTTGCCAGTTTCCTGTTGGCTCATGGCATCGCCTCGGACGTGGTGGCGTTCCGACGCGTACGGATGCGTGGCACCCCTGTGCAGCGTGGTCGCGAGCTTTACGCGATGGTGCGCGCTCTGCGCCGGTTCCGGTTTGACCTGACCATCGACCTGGCCGATTCCAAAACCTCACGCATCATCGTCAGGCTCGTCAACGCCAAGACCCGCGTCGGATATGATCCTCCCGAAAAACCGTTGCGCTGGCTGGAACGCCAGCCCGCCAACGTCCTAGCCAAGCCGTTTGGCTTTGGTGGCCAGCATTATCTCTACCGCTATCTTTCGCCGCTTGGGGCGCTTGGCGTGGAGTTGCGTGCGCCGGTCCCTACGATTGAGCCGCTGCCGCTGGAGACCGCCAGGGCATTGGCGCTTCTCGACCGGCATCATCTCCGGCGTAACGCCTTCATAGCCGTTCATGCAGGAGCGAGCTTCCGGGGGCGGCAATGGCAGCCGGAACGTTTTGCGCTGGCGATCGACGAGATCTCGCGGCAGACCGGGTTGGACTTCCCGCTTGTCGGCGGCTCCGATGAACGGGCATCTGCCGAGCGCATCGTCGCCAAGGCCGCTTCGCCGGTCGTCAACGTGGTCGGGGCGCTGTCGCTGGCAACGCTGCTGGCGATCCTCGGCCAGGCATGCCTGTTTCTGGGGAACGAGAGTGGCCCGATGCACATGGCCGCCGCCGCGGGAACGCCGGTTGTTGGCCTGTTCGGCCTGACCGACCCGGCCGTCTGGGGCCCTGTCGGCGTGGCCAGTGTTACGCCGCGGCCCTCCATGCCTTGCGAGTGCATAGCCAGGGACCTGTGCCGCCGACCCGATCCGAGCAAGGCTTGCTGCGTCTGGCGACTTGAGGTCAAAGCGGTGATCGACGCAGTGCTCGCGATCCTTTCACGTAAGGTTAAGGACGTGGAGCACGCATTGTGACCTCGCGCTTGCCAAAGGTCAGGCCGGCGGTCAAATTGCCGCTGCCGACGCTTTTGCAGGGGCATCGTCCCGATTTCCGCCTTGATGGCGGTCTTGGGGTCGCCGCTTCAACTTTGATCCGGCCGACCTGGAAATAATCGATGCGCCCGTTCCAAAAGTATTTTTGCGCCATTGCGATATCGCTGTGGGCTGTTTCTCCTGGCAACGCCCAGTTGCTCGTCGCACCGACGCTGCACATCAAGGCCGAGGCGGGCGGCGGCCGCGTCGCGCTGACGCTCGATGCGTGCGGCGGAAGGACCGACACACGGATTGTCTCGGCGCTGGTGGAAAACAAGATTCCTGCCACCATTTTCGTCACCGGCATCTGGCTGAAGCACAACGCCGCCGCCGTCGAGATCATGCGGGCGCATCCCGAACTGTTTGAATTGGAAAACCATGGCGGCCGCCATGTCCCGGCTGTCGACACGCCGCAAAAGATCTACGGCATTCGCAGTGCCGGCAGCCCGGAGGCCGTGCTGGCCGAGGTCGAATCGGGTGCTGCCGCTCTTGCCGTGACCGGCGAACCGGCGCCGAAATGGTTTCGCGGCGCAACCGCCGAATACAGCCCGTCGGCAATCGCGATGATACGCAAGCTTGGTTTCAAGATCGCCGGGTTCTCAATCAACGGCGATGGCGGCTCATTGCTCGGCGCAAAAGAGACCGCCCGGCGCATTGCCGCGGCGAAGGACGGCGACGTCATCATCGCTCACATCAACCAGCCGACCCATGCGGCCGGCGAAGGCGTGGTGCAGGCACTTCTGGCGCTGAAGGCCAAGGGTCTCACCTTCGTGCGTCTCGACGATGCCGACGGCGTCGGCGATGAAGGCACCACCGACTGATCAGTCGGGCGTGGCCTCGATGGTCACCTTGTTCGGATAGAACGCGCCGTGGTCGCGGATATCGGCCATCTCGTCGAACGGCCGCTCATAGGCCCACATCGCATCCTTGCCTGCATCGCCGGCGGGCAGCACGCTCCAATAGCTGGCATCGCCCTTATAGGGGCAATGGGTCGAGTGTTCGGTCTTGCCAAGCTGTTTGAAGTCGATGTCGCCGAACGGAATGTAGAAAACCGGGGGGTAGGGCGATTCGGTCAGCACTTTGACCTTGTTGGACGAAGCGATGACGATATCGCCGGCGCGCACCGTCACGGTGCCCTTGTAAGGCTCGACGATGATGATCTTGCCGGGATTGCGCTGAAAGCCGGGTGCCGGGTTTGCGATCTGGTCCATGTCGGGTCTCCTTGCCTCAACCCAAGATGTGTCTGCCAAGAGCCTTGCGCAAGATCTGCCTGCCACCAGGCGGGCGTCGCCCGCGGGGAAGTCTCGCCTCTTTCTTCCGCTTCGCCGAAACTCAGGCGGCGGCCTGGAAGGCGTCCATCAGCCCGGCATAGGCGGCGGCAATGCCGGCCACCGGATTGGTGCTTTTCGAGGTGGTCTCGACCTTCAAAGCACCACCGCTGGTCGGCAAAGTGAGCAGCAGGAACTGGCGATTGCCGCCATCGCCGACCGATGCGGCGGCGACGTGCTGGGCTTCGCCCTCGTTCTCGACGCACATCTTGAACAAGAGCGTGCCGCCGACAGCTTCGAGGGCGCCGCCGACGACCTCGACGAATTCATCTTCGGAAACGGCTTTGGCGTCAGGCACCAGATCATCCTGCGCCACATCGGCTGCTACCAAATCGGCCAGGCTTTCGGCAAGCGTATTTTCCAGGGCTTTGTCGTCGAGCTGCGCGTCCATGCGAACCTCTTTCATTCGCCAATCGCGCCCCGCCGTTAATCAACGTTAACGCCGAGCATGGCCGGATTGTGGCGAATTCGGCCTCAATTGGCTCCATGCCCCGCTCCAGCCCGATCCTGGCTGGACAATCCGCCGGTTCGTCCCACAATGGCGAAAAAATAACGGGAGGAACAAGATGCTCGGGCTGATGCAGGAATGGCCGCTGCTTTGCCATAAGCTGATTGACAACGCCGAGCGGCAGCACGGCAGCCGCGAGATCGTGTCGCGTTCGATCGAGGGGCCGATCGTGCGCAGCAACTATGCCGAAATCCATCATCGTGCCCTGAAGGTCGCCGAGCGGCTCGAGCGTGGCGGCTTCGGGCTTGGCGACCGCATCGCGACCCTGGCCTGGAACACCGCGCGCCACATCGAGGCCTGGTACGGCATCATGGGTGTCGGCGCCATCTATCACACGCTCAACCCGCGGCTCTTTCCCGAGCAGATCACCTGGATCATGAACAATGCCGGGGACAAGGCGATCTTCGTTGACCTGACCTTCCTGCCGCTGCTCGAAAAGATCGCCGGCGCGGTCAAGTCGCTGAAGCAGGTTATCGTGCTGACCGACAACGCGCATATGCCGGAGACTGCGCTGCCCAATGTGGTTGCATACGAAGAATGGCTTGCTGAAGCCGACGGCAACTTCGCCTGGAGGACATTCGACGAAAACACCGCCGCCGGTATGTGCTACACCTCGGGCACGACGGGCGATCCGAAAGGCGTCCTCTACAGCCATCGTTCGAACGTGCTGCACGCCATGATCGCCGCGATGCCCGACGCCATGGGCCTGTCGTCGCGCGATACCATATTGCCGGTCGTGCCGATGTTTCACGCCAATGCCTGGGGCCTTGCCCAGAGCGCGCCGATGGTCGGCGCCAAGCTGGTCATGCCGGGTTGCAAAATGGATGGCGCTTCGCTCTACGAACTGCTCGACACCGAGCAGGCGACCTTCAGCGCCGCCGTGCCGACGGTGTGGATGATGCTCCTCCAGTATCTGGAAGAGACCGGCAAGGAACTGCCCTATCTGCAGAAAGTCGTCATCGGCGGCTCGTCCTGTCCACGCGCGCTCACGACGAAGTTTCAGGACAGTTACGATGTCCAAGTCGTCCACGCCTGGGGCATGACCGAGATGTCGCCGCTCGGCACGCTGTGCACCCTGAAGCCGGATTACGCCGGGCTGAAGGGCGAGGCCCGCCTCGGCGTCCAGCAGAAACAAGGCTTTACACCGTTCGGCATCGAAATGAAGGTGACGGACGACGCCGGCAACGAACTGCCATGGGACGGCAAGACCTTCGGCCGGCTCAAGGTCCGCGGGCCGGCCATCGCGCGCGCCTATTATGGCGGCATCGGATCCGAACAGTTCGATCAAGACGGCTGGTTCGATACCGGTGACGTCGCGCATATCGACCCCGGAGGCTATATGCAGATCACCGACCGCGCCAAGGACGTGATCAAGTCGGGCGGCGAATGGATCTCGACCATCGAGCTCGAGAACCTCGCGGTCGGCCATCCCGATGTGGCGGAGGCCGCCGCCATCGGCATTCCGCATTCGAAATGGGGCGAGCGGCCTTTGCTCGTGGTCGTGTGCAAGCCGGGCAGGGAGCCGACCAAGACGGATATTCTCGCTTTCATGGACGGCAAGGTGGCGAAGTGGTGGATGCCGGACGACGTCGCTTTTGTCGGCGAAATCCCACACACCGCTGCTGGCAAGATCCAGAAGATTACCTTGCGCCAGCAGTTCCGGGATTATCACCTGCCGACGGATTGACCGGAGATGCGGCGTCTTTGCGTCTTCAAGCCGCCGCTGAAAGGCACTATGCCTGTGTTCGGGTTGGGGCAGCGCGGAAACCAATGACGGGAATTCCCGAGCGACAAACGTCGAGGGCTGCCGGTTGGTCGCGGCGCGCCGGTGCGTTTTCGGCAGTCCTGCTGCTGACCGCTCTCATCGGCCATCGCTATGACCTCGTCGAGACCCAAGCTTTCCTATGGGTGCTTGGCATTGTCGCCTTGCTGGCCGCGTTTGCGCTTTTGTTTGCCGGGTTTGCCTTCGCGCGATTGTGGAACTTCGGTGATCGTGGCGGCCAAGACCTGACCGCCGGCGCCTTGCTGGCGTTTCTGGTGCTCATGCCTTACGCTGTCGGGGCCTATTGGGCGGCGACCTATCCGCCGCTGCGCGACATCTCGACGGATTTCGACGACCCGCCGGCGCTCGATATTTCTACCCGGACAAAGGATATGAACGAGCTTTTGCCGCCGACACCCGGCGAGCAGCGCCTGCAAATCGAAGCTTATCCGCTTGTTACCGGACGCAGCTACACCTTGCCTTTCGATCGCGTTCTGGAGGCGGTCAAAACGGTGCTCGATCGGCGCGGCTGGCAGCTCACGGCGCCGTTTCCAGACGCAGCAGGGCAAAGCGACGTGACGGTCGATGCGCTGGCCAAGAGCTTGCTGCTTGGTCTTCCCGCCGATGTCGCCATCCGCGTGACCGACGACGGCGATGCGGTCATCGTCGATATGCGCTCGGCCTCGCGTTACGGCCGCTACGACCTCGGCGACAATGCAGCGCGCATCACCGATTTCCTTTCCGAACTCGACCAGGAAGTCGCCGGCCAGGTGGGCGTGGCGCCGGCGGAATGATATCCGAAGTGTGCTACGTTGCCGGCGAATAGATGCCGTCGATAGCCGGCGCGCCATCGGTGTGGACCAGGCCGCGCGCCACCAGGTCTTCCAGGTGGGCAAGCACCGACAGGCCGGCCGCGCCATGCAGGCGCGGGTCGGTGTCTCGATAGATCGCGTCCACCATGTCCTTGATTGTCCGGTCGCCGCTGTTGATCCGCTCCAGAATTGCGCGTTCGCGCATTTTGCGATGCGTTTTCAATCCGCGCATGAAGCTGCGCGGCTCGGTCACCGGCCCACCATGACCGGGCAGCAGCAGCCGGTCGCCACGTTCGATCAGCCGATCGAGCGATGTCATGTAGTCGGCCATCGCGCCATCCGGCGGTGCGACGATCGTGGTTGCCCACGCCATGACGTGATCGGCCGAGAAAAGGATGCCGGTTCCCTCCAGCGCGAAGGCCGCGTGATTGGCGGTATGGCCGGGCGTCAGCACCGTCCGGATCGCCCAGCCGTCGCCGTCGATCACCATATTGTCTGGCAGCGCGATATCAGGAACAAAGTCGGCGTCGGCGCTGGCATCGAGCGGACTGACCTCGCCGGTATGCAACGGCCGCGCCGGGCGATGGCGGCCTTCCGCCAGCACCGCCGCACCGGTATGCTGCTTCAGCCGCGCCGCCAGCGGCGAATGGTCGCGATGCGTGTGGCTGACGAAGATATGGCTGACCGGCCTGGTCCCGATCGCTTCGAGCAGTGTTCGAAGATGTGCCTCGTCATCCGGTCCGGGATCGATCACCGCCAGCGTCTCGCGCCCGACGATATAGCTGTTAGTTCCGTGAAAGGTGAACGGGCTGGAGTTCCTGGCGGTGACGCGTTGAATACCAGGCGCAACGGCTACGCCCTGGCCATAGGCCGGATCGAAGCGTGTATCGAATTTCAGCGCCATGCGAACGTCGCGACCTTTTTTGGGGCGAGGGCAAAACCGATTGCCGCATAGCACGGAAGCCAATATAGGAAAACGCAAGGCCGCGTTCGGCGGCAATCCGGAACGGGGAAGACCATGGCAATTGCAACGACGATGCGTCCGCTTATTTCTCTCGCTCTGCCTGAAAAGGGCGCGGCCCGGCTGGCAGGACAGCTTTTGCTGGCGATCGCCGGAACGTTGCTGCTGATCTTGTCTGCCAAGACCAAGGTCATGCTCGGACCGGTAGACATCTCGATGCAGACGCTCGCCGTCTTCCTGATCGCTGCCTCCTTCGGCATGCGCCTTGGCGTCGCCACGCTGCTTCTCTACATGGCGGAGGGCGCGTTGGGCCTTCCGGTTTTCCAGAGCACGCCCGAAAAGGGCATCGGTATCGCTTACATGCTCGGTTCGACCGGCGGTTATCTAGCCGGCTTCGTCGTCATGGCGGCGATCGTCGGCTGGGCTGCCGACCGTGGCTGGGATCGCCATCCTATCAAGCTCTTCAATGCGATGCTGGTGGCCGAGATCGTCATGATGGGAATGGGCTTTGCCTGGCTGGCGCTGTTGATCGGCCCGGAAAAATCCTGGCAGTTCGGGGTGTTGCCCTTTATCGTCGGTGATCTGATCAAGGTTGCGCTGGCCGCGAGCCTGGTGCCGGCTGTCTGGTCGCTGTTGAAGCGTTCGTGAAGCCGGTCGAGCGGTGATAACCTGTTCTGCGCGACAGTGATTTTTCGCCGTAGTTGGTGTGGCCGTGCAGGATCTTTGTCGCTGGCGGCAGGCTTGTGCGCGACGCCATCCGTCACATTAGCTTCAAGTCGACGGACTAAGTACCAGGACCAACGGGCGATTCGTCACGACCAGCGTAACCAAGCACCTACGCATGGAAATAAATTGCTCGACACAGCATCTCAGCCAGCTGAAAAAGAAAGCGGCTCGATGATTATTTAGGCACAGCTAAATTTCTGGACAATGTGTAGGAAATTCTTAACCCAACCGCCTTGACTCTAGTGGCTTGGTTGCTTGCTGGTATCCACACACTGTCGTAACCGTTGACCTGAGATCATGCCGCCGACCGCCGAAGGAAGACACGTGAGTAGCGCGGAAAAAACAACGAGCAAGGCAACAGCCCTGTCGCCTGAGCCGACCGCCGCGCCGGCAACGCGCTGGTATGCGGCCAGCGTCTTTCCCGGGAAGGAGCATGTCGCAGAGCGGCATCTCCGGATCCAGGGATTCGAGCCCTTTGTGCCTCGCTGCGAGAAAACCGTGCGTCATGCCCGGCGGCTCGAAACACGGTCCGCAGCTTATTTCCCGGGTTATATGTTCATCGCCCTTGACGTCGCGCTGCAACGTTGGCGCTCGATCAACGGAACGTTCGGTGTGCGCTCCCTCGTCATGCAAGGGGACCGGCCTTTGCCTGTCCCCTCCGGTCTGGTAGAGCGCTTCATTGCGTTGACCGGCAGGCACGGCCTGCTCGACTTCAGTGGCGGCCTCGCAGCCGGTGCTTCGGTTCGGATCCTTTCCGGCCCGTTCGCGGAAATGATCGGTCGCCTTGACCGGCTCGATCCAGCCGGAAGGGCTCGGGTTCTGGTTGCGATCATGAATGGCGAGATACCTGTCGACCTTGATACCAGGGATCTCGTCGCCATCGCATAGTCGTAAGCATCGAGGTGCGGCGAGGCGATGCAAATTGTTGTAGGATCGGCTCTCGGGTTTTCACCCGGGAGTGCGGTAGCCGTTCTTCGGTGGGACTAGGCGCTGTCTGACGAGATCGTCTCGTCGGCGCTAATGAGAGTACGCGCTATGCGGATAACAATGATTGGTGCCGGCTATGTAGGGCTCGTCTCGGGCGCCTGCTTCGCCGACTTTGGCCATCAGGTCTGCTGCGTCGACCGGGATGCGGAAAAGCTTGCCATGCTCAAACTCGGCAAGATACCGATCTATGAGCCAGGGCTCGACGACCTCGTCACCACGAATACCGCGCAAGGTCGCTTGCGTTTCGACGACAATCTGGCCGATGCCGTTTCTCAATCGGATGTCGTCTTCATAGCCGTCGGCACGCCGTCACGGCGTGGCGATGGGCACGCCGATCTGTCCTTCGTTTACGATGCGGCCGCCGAAGTTGGCCGCGCGCTCAAAGGATTTACGGTCGTGGTGACGAAATCGACCGTCCCTGTCGGTACCGGCGATGAGGTGGAACGGATCATCCGCGAGCAAAATTCCGCCGCCGATTTTGCGGTGGTCTCCAATCCGGAGTTTCTTCGCGAAGGATCGGCAATCGAGGACTTCAAGCGGCCCGACCGCATCATTGTCGGGACCGATGCCGAAAGGGCCAAAGCCGTCATGGGCGAGATCTACCGTCCACTCTCGTTGAATGTCGCGCCGATATTCTATACGAGCCGGCGTACGGCTGAGCTTACCAAATATGCTGGCAACGCATTTCTGGCCATGAAGATCACCTTCATCAACGAAATTGCCGATCTCTGCGAGCGGTTGGGGGCCGATGTGCAGGACGTCGCGCGCGGCATCGGCATGGACAACCGCATCGGTGCAAAGTTTCTTCATGCTGGACCGGGCTATGGCGGCTCCTGTTTCCCGAAAGATACGCTGGCACTGGTCAAGACCGCGCAGGACGCGGCAAGCCCGGTGCGGCTGATTGAAACGACGGTCTCGATAAACGACCAGCGCAAGCGGGCGATGGCGCGCAAGGTGGTTGAGGCCTGCGGCGGCTCTGTGCGCGGCAAGACTGTCGGTATCCTTGGCCTTACGTTCAAGCCGAACACCGACGATATGCGCGACGCCCCCTCATTGACCATCATTCAGGCACTCCAGGATGCAGGCGCTTCGATCAAGGCCTATGATCCGGTCGGCATGGAGCAGGCGCGCAAGATGATAGAGGGCATTGAATTCGGGGAAAGCGCCTACGCGGTGGCCGACGGCGCGCATGCGATCGTCATCGTCACCGAGTGGAACGCGTTTCGGTCACTGGACCTGAAGCGGCTCCGTGCGCTCATGGCGACGCCGATAATGGTCGACCTGCGAAACGTCTACCGCAGCGAGGACGTCGTGAAGCAAGGGATAGCCTATTCCAGCGTTGGCCGAGAGCGGCATGTTGTCAGGTGAACGTCCGGCGACCTGGATTTCGATTTGCCCGAGTTCTGCGGAGAACTATGGAAGCAGCCAGACGCATTTGGAAAAAACTTAAATCCAGTAGCCCGCAAGAGAGCGTTTTAACTTGAACATAGTCATGATGAATCGGCCGAGACAGCGGCACCTTGTGCACAGGGTCAGGTTTCAACTCCTGGGCGGTTTGGCGTTCGCAATCCTGCTCCCCGCGCTGATCCGGATTCTGGTTGACCCGTCTCTTGCGTATTATACAAACCTGCAGATTACGATCTTTGCAGGCATCGTCGCGCATACAATAGGCTATTTCGCCTTTCGGCGAATCGGTAATTTCCCAGGCATTGCGGCTTCGGGTTACATATTTCCAACATTTGCATTGTCTTATGGGTTTGTTTATTTGGCGATTTTCCTGTTTCGAATTGAATATAGTGGTTTCCAGGCGGCCAGCAGCTTGACGTTGTCAATTCTCTGGTACTTTGTCTTGACCATCGTAAGCCGGCGCCTTGATCCTTACAGTCTTGCTGTGGTTCCAGGCGGCGCCGTTGGTCGTCTAGACGAGATAGGCGGGGTGAACTGGCATTGGCTTGTCTCCCCTGACATGATCATTGATCGCGTCAACGGCGTCGTTGCCGATCTGCGCGCCGATCTGTCCGACGATTGGGAGCGCTACATTGCCGACCGGGCGCTTGCGGGAGTTCCGGTCTACCATGTCAAGCAAATCACCGAATCGCTGACTGGTCGCGTCGAAATCGAGCATTTATCCGAAAACACGCTGGGCTCAATTAATCCCAACCAGGCCTATATCAAAATCAAACAGGCGATCGACTGGGTCTGTGCGCTGTTGGCGCTGATCGTGCTGGCGCCTTTCCTGTTGTTGATCGCGCTGATGATCAGGCTGGAATCTCCCGGACCCGCCATATTTCGCCAGGAGCGCCTGGGCTTCGGCGGAAAGTCATTTACGGTCTACAAGTTCCGGACGATGACCGTCAGTGAACCTGAGGCGGCAAACGTTCGCAGCCTCGCCGTCACCAAGCCGGGTGACAGCAGGGTTACCCGGCTCGGTCGCTTCCTTCGCAGAAGCAGAATTGACGAACTGCCGCAGTTGATAAATATCGTTCGTTCGGAAATGAGCTGGATCGGGCCTCGCCCTGAGGCGACAGTGTTGTCATCCCATTATTCGGTAGCGTTGCCATTCTACCGCTACCGAAATATCGTCCGTCCCGGAATTTCCGGGTGGGCTCAAGTGAATCAAGGATATGTGTCGGAAGACGACGACGAGACCGAGAAGCTGCACTATGATTTCTACTACATCAAGAATTTCTCGCCGTGGCTTGATTTCGTCATCGTGTTGAGAACGTTGAAGACTCTGCTAAGTGGGTTCGGATCTCGATAGAGACCGTGCTGAATTTTGCCTCCATCAAAATTTATCTGTCGAACACAGGGCCAGGACAATGCTTGGCCATCATGTGTTTAAAGCTGCCGAAGGGTATGAAATGAGCCGAAAAACCGCGCTAATTACGGGCATCACCGGCCAGGACGGTGCTTATCTCGCCGACCTCCTGCTCGCCAAGGGATATGCAGTCCACGGCATCAAGCGGCGTTCGTCGTCTTTCAATACGGGCCGTATCGATCATCTCTATCAGGACCCGCACGAAACCGGCGTCAATTTTTCGTTGCACTATGGCGACATGACCGATGCGACGAACCTGATCCGCATAATCCAGGAAGTGCAGCCGGACGAGATCTACAATCTCGCGGCGCAATCGCATGTCCAGGTGAGCTTCGAAACCGCGGAATATACGGCGAATGCCGACGCGATCGGCACATTGCGGCTTCTGGAAGCCATCCGGCTGCTTGGCCTGACAAAAAAGACGCGTTTCTATCAGGCATCGACTTCCGAGCTCTATGGCAAGGTGCAGGAGGTTCCACAGAAGGAAACGACGCCTTTTTACCCTCGCTCCCCCTATGCGGCCGCCAAGATCTATGGCTACTGGATCACGGTGAACTACCGCGAAGCCTATGGCATTCACGCTTCCAACGGAATTCTGTTCAACCACGAAAGCCCGATGCGCGGCGAGACGTTCGTCACCCGCAAGATCACGCGCGCGGCTGCCGCGATAAGCCTCGGCCTTCAGGACAAGCTTTATCTCGGCAACCTGTCTGCCGAGCGCGATTGGGGACATGCGCGCGACTATGTCGAAGGCATGTGGAGGATCCTTCAGCAGGAAACCCCGGACGACTATGTGCTGGCCACAGGGATCAAGAACTCCGTTCGGAAATTTGTCGAACTCGCCTTCGCCGAAGTAGGGGTCCGCATTCAGTGGAACGGTACCGGGGTTGACGAAAAGGGTGTCGACACGAAAACCGGCAGAATATTGGTCGAGGTCGATCCGCGCTATTTCCGGCCGACCGAGGTCGACCTGCTGCTCGGTGACCCTTCGAAGGCCGAACGGATCCTTGGCTGGAAGGCGACAACGTCGCTAGATGAGATGGTGGGCGAGATGGTTCAATCCGACCTCAAGGTGGTGGCGCGCGAATTCGAGCATCGCCGGCTTGACGAAGAGCACAACCGCAAGGCGGCCCGGTAGCCGCGACGAGCCCTGCGAACATGAAGATTTCCGTTCTAACGGTCTGCTGGAATTCGGCGGCAACGATTCGTCATACGCTCGACAGTTTCTTTGCCCAGGATCACCAGGACAAGGAATTGATCGTCGTCGACGGTGCATCGACCGACGAAACGCTCGCGATTGTCCGCTCCTATGCTGGGCAAGGATTGCAGGTCATCAGCGAGCCCGACCGCGGTATGTATGACGCGTTGAACAAAGGGCTGACACTTTGCACGGGTGAGGCGATCGGAGCCCTTAACGCGGACGACGCATTTCACGACGCTTCCGTGCTCGGCAAGATCAGCGAGGCGCTTGCTGAAAGCGATATTGTCCACGGCCACCTCGACTTTGTTGAAAACCATGAAAGCAAGCGAGTGGTCCGCCGCTGGCGAGCAGAGCCGAGACCCAGTGACGGGTTCCGCTCCGGCTGGATGCCTGCCCACCCGACCTTCTATGTCCGCCGCGCCGTTGCCGAAAAGAACGGGCCGTTCGATCTGACGCTCAAAGTCTCCTCGGACTACGACTGGATGCTGAGGGCCGTCGAGCTCCATGGCTTCAGGATCGGGACAATCGATCAGGTCCTCGTCGACATGATGGTCGGAGGCGCCAGCACAAGGAGCTTCCGTTCGCATATCGGGCACAACCTGGAAGCGTTGCGTGCCAGGCGCCGTTGGCTCGGATCCGGCCCCGTCGACTATGCGCTCATTGCCAAACCGGCGCGGAAAATCCGGCAGTTCGTTTTCGCGCGGCGAGGTTAGGCGAGGATGAGTGCTGTCTTCCTGGGCGAGGAAGCTAGTCACGTGGCTTCTCGTCACTTGCAGCGGGGCGGTCCGGCCTAGTGCAATCAGTCGCTTCCTCTAAACCTGGCAAGGCCGAATGTTTCGAAGCATCTTGACGGTCCTGTCGGGGTCGGTAATTGCGCAGATCATTGCAGTTGCTGTTCTGCCCGCGCTGACACGACTCTACGATGCGGAAGCATTCGGTCGCTATCAGATCTATGTTTCCATACTGAACGTAGCGGTCATCTTTGTCGCCTTCCGTTACGAATTGGCGATCCTAAGCGCGAGACCGGGGCCAATTTTGGAGAACCTGCTGAAATTAACATTTCGGCTCTGCATGTTGACCAGCATCATTGCATTTTTCGTCTCCGGCACCGTCGACTTGTGGATGCCAGGCGTCGCATCATCTTTGAAGGGCGTTCTCTTCTTCTTGCCGGCCGCGATGGCAATCGCGGGAATCTATCAGATGCTCAGCTATTTGCCGATCCGCGAACGTGACTACCGCCTCAGTGCACGTTCGAAGATCTCTCAATCGGTGGGTTTCTCGGTCGGTGCCCTTGGATGTGCCGTTCTGTCTTTCGTAGGAGTTGGCCTGGTTCTGGCCGACACGTTCGGAAGAGTCGTCGGAAGTATTTCTATCCTCCTTGGTAGCGGCAAGCTCTGGCGAACGTTGATCTCTCCTGCCTCCTTTCCTGTAATGAAAATTACGGCAATTCGCTTCCAAAAGTTCGGGTTTCTCACGTTCCCGGGAGCCCTTCTATCTGCGCTCAGCGCAGCTATTGTGCCGTTTGCCTTTTTCGCCCTATTCGACCTCACAGTTGCTGGACAGTACGCACTTGTAGAGCGGTTCATTTTGATGCCCGTCGGGATCATCGCGATGGCGATCTCGCAAGTCTTTACAGGGGAATTCTCTACGCTCTATCGCTCTGACAAAAGGAGCTTGAATCGCGCATTTCGACGTTCGCTCCTCTACTTGCTCGCCGTCGGCCTTTTGCCAACGATTTTGGGAATGCTGCTCTCGGCGAAGGTGGTTCCCCTCATCTTTGGAACAGACTGGGCACTAGCCGGAAAACTGTGTGCCATCGGATTTCCGATCGCATATATGCGTTTTGTGGCAATCGCGGTGACCATGACTCTTGTCGTTGTCGATCGCCAATCGCTTCAGTTCACCTGGGAACTGAGCAGGTTTGTCTTTACGCTGTGTGTCTTCGGCTGGGTCTGGTGGGTGGAACCGGGCAGTCCAGCAACCGTCATGGTCTGGTATGGTCTGGCAACTGCCGTCAGCTATGCTCTTCACTTGGCATTTTGCGACCGGGCGACGAGAGCGGTAAGTCTGCAGGCAGAGATGAGCGAACGGGTAATGGCATGAATCTAAGGATAGCAATGTAGATGCTGTCTCCCAATCAAACAGTTGGCACGAAGGGTGGTGCGGTGGTTCTCAAGAGGTTTATCGGTTGGAACAGGTGCGCCGCCGCCTGGCTCGAACGCCGCTTGCCCAGGGTTTTCGGCGCCCCGTCCTACAAAGCGGAGCTCGAGCGCCGTATCGCCGACGACATTGCACGGCTCAGGCCTTCGGCAATCCTGGAGGTCGGCGGGATCGACCGGCCACTTCTGCAGCGCGGTCACGGCTTTAGCTATATTGGCCTGGATATCGAGGAGCGGCCTGACTGCTATACCGTCTACGATCGATTTATCGTCCAGTCGATCGAGCAGCCAGTCAATGTCGAGGCAGATATGCTTATTTCCATCACGTTGATGGAGCACGTGCCGGACAACAGAGCAGCATCGAGCTCGATGTTTTCCGCATTGCGGCCAGGCGGTGCGATGCACCACTACATGCCCTCGAAATGGCATCCTTATTCGATCGCGCTGCGGCTCGTCGGGCCAGTTATGCAAAAATGGCTGATTCCTTACCTCCGGCCGTCGGCGGTGGGCGTTACTGGGTATCCGGCCTTTTTCGACCATTGCTCGCCCTCGGATATGGCAAAGGTGTTTCGCCAGCAAGGATTCGAGAAGATTGATGTCATGCCATTCTACCGTGCCAGCGATTACTTCGCTTTCTTTCTGCCTGCCTATGTTTCCGTCGCTCTATTCGAGAACCTTTGTGCGGCCTTGGACTGGCGCGTCTTCTGTTCAGGTTTCGTCATCAGCGCCATAAGACCCGCAGACTAGCTGCCAGCAAGAACGAGGCCATGCGACTTTTTCAAAATTCCGGGATCAATCCTACCTATCAACCTCGGTTGGCCGATCTCGTCGGCAGCGCCAGCGGATTCGAGCAGCAGAAGGACGTATTTTTGAACGATCGCTACGGCGCCGCGCACATTCTTTTGCCGGTGCTTGACCGTCATCCGGAGGCGTTCTTTACAAATGGCGATGACGAATCGCTGCAGCGGGCGTGGGCACGCGAAAACGGGCTTGGCGAAGACACGCCATTGGAAGACATCCTTCTTGCCCAGATCGAGCATCATAAGACAGATGTCTTCTACAATCTGGACCCATTTCGTTACGGCGCCGCTTTTGTGCGCCGCTTGCCTGGGCACGTGAAACGAAAGATTGCCTGGCGCGCCGCACCAGGCAAGATCGACTTTTCTGGTTATGACCTCGTGCTTTGCAACTTTCCGTCCATGCGACAGATCTGGGAAGAGCAGGGCGCCAGGACGGCGGACTTCTTTCCGGCTCACGACTCGGAGCTCGATAGAGTGGCTGCGAATCGGAACAGAGACATCGATGTCCTGTTCTTCGGCGGCTATAGTCGCCACCACCAGCGTCGGCGGGAGATCCTGGAGACGGTCGCGCGTCTTGCCGGCCGCCGCCACATTGTCTTTCATTTGCATTTGTCACGCTATACGCCGCTCGCAGAGACGCCGCTTGGCTGGTTCGGTCCGCTGAGCGCGGTGCGCCGCCCGCCTGCGATCCGCAAAGTCAGCGCGCCTCCCGTATTCGGTCGCGCCATGTATGCAGAGCTTGGAAGGGCCAAGGTCGTGATCAATGCCTCGATCGACATGGCAGGCCCGGATCGTGGCAACATGCGCTGTTTCGAAACGATGGGCGCTGGAGCTCTGCTGGTTTCCGACTCCGGTAACTACCCCGGGCCGATGCGCGATGGCGAAACCATGATTGTCTATGAGCAGCCGCAAGACGTCTCGAAAAGAATCGAACAGCGGCTGGACGATGGGAGCTGGGACAGGATCGGCTGGGCCGGCAACCGCGCGATTCGTGAAGAATACAGCAAGCAGCGCCAATTCGAGCGGTTTGTCGAACTGGCCTAGCCGCCCATTGACTTCACGGCCAATAGCGACGTTGTGTTTTGATGGCTGGGAATCCTCTGTGTGCCAACGAATTTTTGGTATGCTTGCTCTGAACACCTGCAGGAATTTCTTGTCATAGCTGGCCCTTGAGGCTCCTTCGTGGGAGGCGAGCCTTTGTCAGACGATTGGTTTTTTTGGAGATACGCACATGTATGGAAAAATTGCCGACGAGGTCGAACGGCGCCTGGCAACCTTCGGGTTTCGTATCGCCACCTGGGACGATGCGCGATCGTGCGGCAAGCTCTACGCGGGGCGGCTGACACGCAATCTCCCTCAGTTCGATACGCATATCGGACTGACGCCCTACAGCCCGTCACCTCGCAACATCAACCACGATGTGACGCAGCCGATGCCGCTAAGAGAATGCATCGATATTTATCAATCCGAGGATGTCTTTGAACACGTAGCGTACGAGAAACTGCCGCAGATTTTTGCGTACATCCATACCGTGCTGAAGCCGGGCGGATTGTTCCGGATGAGCGTGCCCGATTATCGTTTCGATGTTTACCGGGATCGGTCCGTCAAGGATGGCGATCGGTTCGTATTCGACCCTGTCGGTGGCGGCAGATATGAAAATGGCGTCGTCACCGGCGGCGGGCATTTGTGGTTCCCGACATACGAAAGCGTCACTGCACTCGCAGCCGCAAGTCCATTCTCGAAATGGGAGGTGCTTGAAGGTTACGATCCGGACGGCAACGCGATCATCAAGCCCGTCGACGAATCATATGGACGGGTGCTGCGCACTTCATATAGAGACCCCCGTGTCGCGAGCCGCCCACGTCCATTGTCCATGATCATGGACTTGTGGAAGTAGCTCGACCGCTACGGCGCGGAAGCCGGCTCGCAAATTCCATTTGGGCATTCGGTTGCCCGAGAACCGCGGCGTGTCACCGGATCAAGCTTAACGGCAACTTTAGCCAACATGTATGATGAGCCGGTGCCAACCGTTGTCTCAACTGGACAAGGCATGGTATCGCTGTTGCCGTTTAACTAGTGAACCTCCAGCCCCATGTACATCAGCAAACACGTTCCGATCTACAAGGACTTATGGGCCTGGAGTTTCGCCCTGGCGGTTGCCGGTTATCCACTAATAGGAGTTTTCTCGTCTGCTACGGGGCGGGAGGACGCAAAATTATCGATCGCCTTCCGCATCTTGGTAATTGCTCTAAGCGGCATCGCATTTTTTTGGTCGGACCGGCACAAGGCATGGCGATTCGGAGATGTGTGGCTATTTGCCTTCGCCGCGCTCTACCTAACAAAACTCGGCATCGATGCCGATTACAACATCGATGGAGCGTCGGACGCGCTCGTATTTGCCCTGATCACTTCGGTTGTGCCAGCTGCTCTTCTGGCGTTATCGACAAATACGTGGTCGGAGATCAACGTGGCGTGGGCACTTTTCACCGTCGGCGCATTGAGTGTGGCGGGTATCGTTTGGCTCCAATACAGTGGTTCAAATGCAGTGCTGGTCGATACGACAGATCGTGTTTATTTCGAAAGATTGAATCCCATATCCGTAGGTCATGCCGGCCTGACGACACTTATAGCGTCATACACCCTGCTTAGGTTTGATCAAAGCAAGATCATAAAGATTGTTATCCTGAGTGTAGTGTCTGCCTCGGCAGTCGCTATCTATCTAGCGGCGGCCCGCGGGCCGCTTGTCGCTTTGGGGTGTTGTATCGTTTTATTTCCCTTACTCCGTCCGAATTTCACGACCATGCTCGTGTGCTTGTTGTTTGTTGCCGGAGCGGTATTGGCGTTGGCCATCACTGACATAACGCCGCTGCTCGACAAATTCCATCTGACGGTGATCGGGAAAGACAATTCGACCACCGAACGGCTCGGATCGATTTCGCTCTCGTGGGGACTGTTTCAGCAAAGCCCTTTGTTTGGCTGGGGCACGCAATTGCCTTTGTTCGTATACCCCCACAATATGTTCATGGAGATCCTTCAATCGGCTGGTCTTCTCGGTATGGCAATATTTATCCCGGTTTTCGTTAAACTGGGAATGGCGATAAAATTCCTAGCCGACAAACGCCTGGTGCTTTTGCCGCTTCTGGCCACGCAAGCCATCGTCGGCGCGCAGTTCTCCGGATCCCTTTGGGGGTCAGCATTCCTCTGGATCGTCGTCACGGTCTTGATTTTCCGGGTCAATGCCATGAGGTCATTTGACCAATGGTCGCAGCGGCGCATGGCGTGGCGTACCCCTGCTCGATTTGCTGTGGCCGGCGAGGGTTGGGCAGCGAATAATGTTGCCGCTCGGAAGTGAGATGCGCGTTCGCCGTATTTTCGGCACTATTGCGCTTCGTCAATCTCGCTCAAGAATTTCAAGGTAGCCTGCCACCACTCGGCTTTTTCATCCCATTTTACTGGCCCGTCGCTTAGACCGCCACGCATCGTACCCCAGATGACGATCCCGTCTGCCAATCTTCTGCAAGTGTCTAGTTGAGCATACCAGAAGTCGCCGGGCAGGAAAGCTAGGGTCTTTTGAAACTGCGGCCATAAGAAGCAGTAAACCGGTTTTCCTTGCGCGACCCGTCGGGCTTCACCGATGTTGGCTTGCGCATAGGCTATCCAGGCATCCTGATCCCCATAAAACGTGTAGAGGGATGGAAACAGCGCGTCGACGTAGGGGACAAGAGCGGAGGCGATCCTGGTGTTTTGCTGCTTCCAGTCCTCCTGAGCCGCGGCACCATCATGGCCGATCGCTCTCCAATGATCCCTGATCGGCATGACGCCGTAGAAGCCGAGCTTGACGTTCGGGTCTGCCCTTCTGAAAAGGCTCAAAGTTTGTTGATATTTAGCAATTGAAGATGCTTGGTCGGGGCCTTCCAACGGCCAGTTTTCGATGTCGATCACCAGGAAATGGTTGCTCCTTGGCAGTTCTAGAGCTTGCCGCACCTGGTTGGCATTCGGCACGTCCAATCCCAGGACGTGTGGATCCGCAATCGTGAGATGGTCCAGGCCGAACGAGCGGAAATCTTTTGGCCCGTTCTCAAACAGCAAAGTCTCGAAAACCTTGAACGGTTGGCGAGCCTGCGGCAATGCGGGCCACGTGCCGGCCAAAAGGCACATCACACAGGAAACAGTCTTGAAAAACGAGACGTTGCGCATCCGGCCTCGCCAATTCGCGAACGTTTGCGCTGGTGAAAATCGCATGGATTGAATTCCTCATGACCTGAACTTGACGAGTCAAGAAACGGTAGCGTAGCTGGAAAATTCGAACAACGTCCTGGTGAAGAGAGGGATGCATTGTCGCAGGGTGACAGGGGCAGGCCGTGCTTCTTAGCAGCCGGAAATTATCCGCGGTGGAACAGTGGACGAGCGAAGCACGCAAGCCTATGACCGAGGCGCTGCTGCACGCGCCAATCTGGGCCTCGCGGCGGCCGTTGTGGACGCATCTGACAAATCTGACGAGGAGATCGAGATCGCTGTGACCAAGAACGTGCCGCCTTACGCAGTTGCCGAACATCCGGCGCGGATCATTCAACACATGGTTTCTCTCCATGCCTGAAATGGCCATGACCTGGGAAGATGCCGTTCGCTGGTGCATGAACGAGCCATCGATGAAGGATCTCGCCCGTGCCGCTTATTTCGATGATCCGGTCGCCGCGGCGCAGCGTTACCACGAAAGTGCGGAGTTTCAGGCGGTTCGCGGCATGATCCCGCGCAAGGCGGGGCGTGCTCTTGATCTCGGCGCCGGCAACGGCATCCTCTCCTATGCCCTGGCGCGCGAGGGTTGGTCGGTTACTGCTGTCGAGCCTGATCCCAGCGCGCTGGTCGGTGCTGCTGCAATCCGGACGCTTGCCGAAAAGACAGGCACGAACATCGATGTGCTCGAAGCGTTCGGCGAGGCTATCCCGCTGAGCGCCGCCGGCTATGATCTGGTCGTTGCCAGGCAAGTGCTTCATCATGCCCATGACCTGCCGGCATTCTGCCGCGAAGTTGCGCGGCTCTCCCGCGATGGCGCGACGTTCCTGTCGTTGCGCGACCATGTGATTTCCGGACCGAAACAGCTGGAACCGTTTCTGCGCGCTCATCCGCTGCATCATCTCTATGGCGGGGAGAATGCCTTCACGCTAACAGACTACCGCGCTGCGCTGCAGGGGGCAGGGCTGACGATCGATCGCGAAATGAGCTCTTTCCAATCCGTCGTGAATTATGACCCGATGACAGCATCCGAAATTCGCGAGAGGCTCGCGGGAGTCTTCGGCCCGCTGTCGGGGCTCGTCCGCACGGCCCTGTCGCCTCTGCCCTTCGGTGCCGTTGCCGCGGTAGCAGCACTGCTCGACCGCCGGCCCGGCCGCCTGGTTTCTTTCCTTTGCCATAAGCAAGGGAAGGGCTGAGTTGGTGACGCAGCTGAACGAGGCGAAGCCTGTCTGGGTGACTGGAGCCGGTGGCTTCATTGGCCTGCACCTGTCGCGATTTCTTGCCCAGCAAGGCCACCTTGTCCTCGGCTTCGGCCGAAGCGAAGCGCCTGGCTTCGCCATCGCGTCTGGCGGCGCTTTTTTTTCCGGCGGGGTGACCGCGGAAACGATGGGCGCTGCTCTGGCCGCATATGGTCGCCCGGCGGCCGTATATCATCTGGCAGGCGGCTCGACGGTAGGCCGGTCGATTGCCGAGCCGCTGAAGGACTTTGAACAAAGCGTCGGTTCCACGGCTTGCATCCTCGATTTCTTGCGTCGTCATGCACCGGATACCTCCGTCGTTCTGGCATCGTCCGCGGCCGTCTATGGCGGTAGCCATTTCGGCCCGATCGGTGTCGATGCAGCGCTCGATCCCTATTCCCCTTACGGCTATCACAAGCGCATGGTGGAGGAGTTGGGCCGGTCATATTGCACGGCATATGGGCAACCGGTCTCGGTGGCACGGCTTTTCTCCGTCTACGGCGAGGGGCTGCGCAAGCAACTTCTCTGGGACCTCTGCGGCAGGCTCGCGGCCGGCGAAACCGACATTGTGCTTGGTGGCACCGGAGCGGAAATGCGAGATTGGCACCATGTCTCGGATGTCGTGAGATTGATCCATCGCGTCTTGCCCGCCAATGCAGCAAGCTTCGCCGTCTATAATGGGGGTGCCGGCGCCGCCGCGTCCGTCAGCACGATTGCCGGGATGGTCCTGGAAGCCTGGGGCGGGAAGCATCGCCTCGCGTTTTCGGGAGCATCCCGGCCGGGCGACCCTGTCAATCTGATCTCGGATCCCTCCGGCGTCCCGGAAGGACTTCGGTTGCAGATGCCGCTCGGCAAGGGCATTGCGGGATATGTCGATTGGTATCGCGCCGAGGTTCTCGGCGAGCCGGTCGGCGATTTGCGACGCTTCGCGCCTTGATCACCGTCGGCTTCACGCTCATTGGCCGCGGGACGTGGTCCGGCGGCGAGTCCTATCTGCGCAATATGCTGAGCGTCATCGCCTCGGAGTTGGGCGGCAAGGTTCAGGCGAAGCTGTTTTTGACGCCCGAGCAGCACGCGAGCGTCGGCGCATCCTTTGATCACATGTTGGCCGCGCCGGCTATCGTCGACGACCGGGTCACGGGCGCCGGGCTCGGCAAGCGAGGGCTGATCGCACTCGCTGGCGGAAGCGATCGGGCTTTTGCCGATCTTATGGTCGCACACGCTGTCGATCTCGTATTTGAAGTCGCTCAGTGGTTAGGCAACCGATTTCCATTGCCGGTCATTTCGTGGATTCCGGATTTTCAGCACCGTCGCCTGCCGCATCTGTTTCCACGCCGCGCCTGGTGGCGCAGAGATCTCGGTTTCCGTCTGCAGACGTCCGGCAATCGCACCATAATGCTCTCGAGCGAGGATGCGCTCGCCGACTGCGAAACATTCTATCCGGCCTCGCGCGGCAAGACCGCCGTCGTGCGCTTCGCCATCGATCTCGATCCAGGCACCATCATGGCGCGCACCGAAGCCGCGCGCTGGGCGCACGATCTGCCCGAGCGCTTCTTTTTCCTGCCCAACCAGTTTTGGATCCACAAGAACCACAAAGTGGTCGTCGAGGCGTTGCAGCATATAGCCCGGCTCGGAGCGTTGGACGCCTTGCCGCCAATAATTATGACGGGGCGCACCACGGATCCACGCGATCCGACCTTGTTCAAGCATCTGATGGACCTTGCGCAAGCACATCGGCTCGAAGGCCATTTTCGACACCTCGGATTGATCCCCTATGACGACGTCGTCGCCCTGATAGGTGCAACGGACTGTTTGATAAACCCGTCCCATTTCGAGGGGTGGTCGACCACCGTTGAAGAGGCGAAATCGCTGGGCGCTCCCATGTTGCTGTCCGATATCCGGCTGCATCGCGAGCAGGCTCCGGACGCGCTCTTCTTCCCGCCTGACGATGCGGAAGCCCTGGCGCAGCGTCTGCTCGAAATCGGGCAGCGCCCACGCTTTGTCCGCGACAGCATCGCCGTGCTGCAAGGCCGGCAACAGCTCCGCCGACGAGGTTACGCGGCAGCACTCCTTGCCTTATTTGAAAAGACCAAAACCGCCGCGCGTTGATCGTTCAATCGGGAGTGGGAATTGTCGATCGGGAAGGTAGCCGCACTTACATTCATAGCGCTGGCGTTTGCGGGCGGCTTTCTTTTCATCGTCATCAACAAGGGAACAAATATTCGCGCACCGGCGCCGAAGCCGGTGGATGTCCCCACATCGTTCGATGGCAAGCTTGACGTCCAATCAATCGACGATCTGCGGGTCGCCGGCCGCAAGATCGTGCTGTGCGGCGTCGCATTTGCCAAGCCCCAGTCAATGCGCGTCATGGTCACCGAGGCCATGCGCCGGGACTATCAAGGACTCGCATTGACATGCAAACCCGTAGGCTTGGGGACACCGTGCGACGGCAATGTCGCGCCAAAATTTCGTGACGCCGTCGTAGTGCAGTGTCTCACCTTGGGCGGAACAGATCTTGCTGCGAAGCTCGTCGAGGCACGCATTCTGTGCGGGCAGCCCGCGCAGGCGGGCTCGACCTATAAACCTTGCGCGCCGGGCTCGTAGCTCCTGCGGACCCGTGGCGTAGCCGTCGAAACGAAGGTGACGCCAGCGCCCCAAGGAACGCCGGATTGGCTCGCTGGCAAACGCGCTCTATTGCGGCCGACAGTAAAGATGATACATTTCGATATTCTAATGGTGTGTTCAATCAACCACACCGAAACCAAAAATTATCTCGCATATGCGAAATGGGTTGGAATTGGCGCAGAAAGCTGTTACGCGCTCTTGAGTACCTAGCGGTTGGGTGGGCCTCAGGTAACGTGGGACAGAAGGATTGATGCGGATGAACCTAGTTTTGAAAAGTGCGTTGGCCGGAGTTGTTGTGTTGGCCGGCTTCGCCCCGGTGTCGTCTTTCGCGCAGGATGGGTCGTGCACCTGTGCAACCGCCTATAACGGCGTAAATCCGATTGGATCGCTCGGCAGCGTCAATGGCGACGTGATGATCTCGCAGGTGGCTGGCTATGGCCCGGCGCAAGCGGGCGGCGCGCTTGATTTCGGCAGCCGTGTCGTGGTTGGCTCCAAGGGCTCGGCTTCGGTTCAGGTTGGTGGCTGCAATGTGAGCGTCCCGGCGAATTCGACGCTCGATATCTCGCGTGTCGAGAATAAGATCTGCCTCAATGTCTTGGGTTCTGAGAAGACCGCCCAGACGGGCAATACCAACAGCACCAACTACACGCCGGCCCTTATTTTTGGCGGCATGGCTCTTGGGGCTGGTGTTCTGGCTGCAACGGCGGACAAAGATCACGGCCACGCCGTTAGCGACTAAGTTGACCGCGTAGTAAATAAGGCAACGGCAGCAGAGGCGTATGGCGCTTCTGCTGTGTGTCTGTTGTTGGCGGTGGAGCGCACTTGGCGTGTATGCTGGTGCCGCGTCGGTGGGGTCGCCTAAGCCAAGGCGGCATGCGGATGTCTGAGGCTGGCGAACATGCCGGGATGAGGGGCGAAGTGCCGGTCTATCCAGGCAAGATGGTCGAATCGCAATCTGTTGCTGCTGCGTGTTGGTGCAAGTTTCGGATACGGCAAACGCGACGATCAAGGTCAATCCTGCGGAAGGGCGGCATGTGTGTAGCGCTCGAAACATCAGGCGCAGCTTTTGCCGCCGGTGCGGCGCTGATCATCGGCCTGCATGATGACGACGACTCTGTCCGCCAGTAGCCGGGACCTAGTATCCATCGTATCGCATGAACTTGACAAATGCGTCATTCGCTGTCTTGCGGATGACGCATTTATACTTTTTGGGGATGACGTCGCCACGTTGCTTCGCTGCAGTCACAAACGCCCATGATCGATCTACATTCCCATATCTTGCCCGGCCTCGACGACGGCTCGCCCAGTCTTGCCGAATCACTGGAAATGGCTCGACTGGCGGTGGCCGACGGAACGACCCATATGGCGTGCACGCCACACGTGACGCCCGGCGTCTACGAAAACGGAACATCGAACATCGTTCGGGCGGTTCAAGAGTTGCACCAGGCATTGCGCGGCGCCGCAATACCACTTGCTCTCTACGTCGGTGCAGACGTTCACATAGCGCCGGATCTTCCGGACCAATTGGCGGCGGGCAGCGTGCCAACCTTAAATAGGTCGCGCTATTTTCTGTTCGAACCGCCGCATCATGTTCTACCTCCACGAATGGAGGATCTTGCTCTACGCCTGATAAATGCCGGCTTTATCCCGATTCTTACTCATCCGGAGCGTTTGACCTGGATCAAAACGAATTACGACGTTATCGAGAGGTTGAATGCGGTCGGCTGCCTCATCCAGCTTACCGCGGACTCGATTGTTGGTGCTTTTGGACGCACGGCGCTTTATTATTCGGAAAAGCTGATTGACGAGGGCAGGGTGGATATCATCGCATCGGATACTCATAGCGCAACGCGCCGCCGTCCTGGGCTTTCCAAGGCGGTTGCTGCTGCTGCCAAGCGATGTGGGGAAGACGAGGCCCGCAACATGGTGTTGAAACGTCCAGGCGAAATATTGGCGAACCGGCCCATTGAGCCGATCGGAAAAGCACGTCCGAAAAACCCAACCGCCGGTAACGCCGGCCGTTTTGGAGGATTGGGCCGCCTATTCAAGGGCGGGACCGCGTGATGGGCATTTTTCATTTGGTAAAAAGCCACATAGGCATGGCACTCGTCTTACTAGCTTCGCTTGCAGCGTCGGCATGCACGAGCACCTCGTCGACGACACCTACTTCCTCGAGTGCGGTGGATGCGCTGCAATTGACGTCGTCATCGACGCCACTTTCAGGCGGCGGCGCGCTGAAAGTGGTGAAGGACCTGCCTCCGCCGCAAAACACCCAGAACGGCAACGAGCAGCCTTTGTCTCCGAACGATGTACTCGAAGTGAATGTATTCCAGGTCGACAATTTGAGCCGAACAGTTCAAGTCGACTCCAGCGGCCAGATATCGCTTCCGCTTATCGGAACCATTACCGCGGCAGGCAAAACCGTTCGTCAGTTGGAGCAAGAGATCGAGACGGCCTACGGCGCCAACTACCTGCAGTCACCCGATGTGACGATCTTCGTAAAGGAGTCAATTGGGCAGCGCATAACCGTCGATGGCGAAGTCAACAGGGCCGGTATCTTTCCGGTAACGAGTAATTCCTCGCTTCTGGACGCGATCGCTCTGGCAGGAAATTTCAGCCCGGTTGGGGACGCAAGCAAGGTCTTCGTCTATCGCAATATCGGCCAGAATACCTTGGTCGCAAATTACAACGTGGAGGAAATTCGTGCCGGCAAGGCCCGTAACCCGCGGATCTACGGTGGGGACAAGGTCGTCGTCTTTGCCTCAAAATCGAAGATTGCCGTGAACAATCTCAAGGACGCGCTAGGCATAGCCTCCAGTGCCGCGCGAATTGCCGTCATCCCTGGGATATAGTTCGTAGCCGGTCAGTCGAATAGGATCACTTCTCACCATGCTCGATCGCAACAGGCAGCATCAAATTGCAGGTCCAGGACATGGCCAAGCCTTGTCCGCCGACCTCTATTATGACGGCGGGCAAAACTACAGTCCCTACGGTCGCGATTATTCGGAGCAGGAACAGGGCTTCAATCCGCTCAAGCTGCTCTTCTACGTCGTCCAGTATCGGTGGCTGTTCGTCATTATGGCGGCAGCCGGGCTTGTCGCCGGTGTCATCATCACGATGATGCAGACGCCGAAATACCAGGCAACGACGCAATTGGAAGTGCTGGTCCCTTCGGCCAAGGTCTTCCAGGACATCGAGGTAGTTTCTGAAAATGCCGACGTGCGGGCTTTCCTGACCGCACGTGAAAAACTCAAAAGCCGCGCATTGGCGCAGCGTGTTGTGTTTCAACTGGGTCTCAGCGAAAAGCCGGATTTCCTTTTTCCCACACCAGCCTTTTCCCTAAGCAATATTTTCTATCGCGCGTTCGGTATCTCCAAATCGCCTTCCTTTGAGGAGAAGACCCCAGAGGAGCGCGAGGAAATTGCTATCAAGCGTGTTTTGGACGACCTCACGGTCAACCTGGTCACCAACACGAGCCTGCTATCGATCACCTTCGTCGATCAGAAGCCGAAATATGCAAGCGATATCGCCAACCAGGTCGCGCAAAGCTTTATTGACCAACGCCTCGACCAGACCAGCGAAACATCCGACCTTGCACGACAGTTCATCCAGGAACAGGTTCTGCAGGTGAAGCAGAAGCTCCAGAAATCGGAAGAGGATCTGGTCGCTTACGCGAAGGATGCCGGCATCACGATAACCGGCGACGACAAGTCGCTGATAGGATCGAACATCGAGGCGCTGAATACCGCCCTTGCGACAGCGATCCAGGACCGTCTCGACGCAGGACGTGTTGTGGACCAGATAGATAAAGGTCGCGGTTCGAGCTTGGCCCCAGTTTTGGAAAGCGAAGGTCTGCAGAAGCTCAATGAAAAACTGGCGGATTTGACCAGCCAGTACCAGCAGAAGCTGGGCATTCTCAAGCCCGGTTTTCCCGAAATGCAGCAGCTTCAGTCCCAGATCAAGGAGTTACAGCGGCTCTATAACAACGGCGTGCTTGCTATAACGGATTCACTGCGGCTGAAATATCAGGAGGCGCAGAACAAGGAGGCCGATCTCAAGTCCAAACTTGCTGAGATGGAAAAGCAGCAGGTCATCTTCAACGACAAGAACATCAAATACACAATTCTCAAGCGCGAGGTCGATTCGAACCGGTCGCAATATGACAACCTTATCGCCAAACTGAACGAAGTTGGTGTCAGCTCCGAGCTCAAGACGCAAAGTGCCGCAATCGTCGATTTCGCGTCATTGCCGGATCGGCCATATTCCCCGCGCTTGAGCATCAATCTTGCAATCGCGCTGGCCCTTTTCATGGCTCTGAGCGCGTCTGTCATTTATGTTATCGAACTGCTGAACAACACCTTCACCAATCCCGAACAGGTCGAAAAAGAATTGGGACTGGCGATGCTCGGCATCTTGCCGCTCGTCGAGGACCGGGAACTCATGGCCAGTATTGCCGATCAGAAGTCCGGCTTGTCGGAAGCCTATCGTTCGCTTCGAACATCGCTACAGTTTTCCGGTGCGGAAGGCGCCCCACGATCGCTGGTCGTCACGAGTTCGGAGCCTTCGGAAGGCAAGTCGACCACATCGTTTAAACTCGGACAAGATTTTGCAGCACTCGGCGCAAGGGTTCTCATTGTCGACGGCGATCTCCGTAAACCAAATCTTCATCGCCTGTTTGGTCTCGACAATACGATCGGGCTAAGCAATCTGCTGACAAATACCGTGCGCAAGGAGGATCTGGCGAGCATCTTCAGGGCGACGAAATATCCCAACGTGACCGTTCTAACTTCGGGAACAATCCCTCCAAATCCCGCGGATCTGCTCTCGTCGCCGAAGATGGCTCTGATAGTAACCAATCTCGGCAAGCGCTTCGATCTTGTCATTATCGATGCGCCGCCGATTGTCGGCCTTTCTGATGCTCCTATTCTCAGCCGACTCGCTGAGGGCACATTGATGGTCATCTCTACAAATCAGGTGACGCGCAAGTCGGCCAAGACCGCGTTGAAGCGCCTGCGAGCTGCTGGCGCGAACGTGGTCGGAGCCGCGATGTCAAAGTTTGCGGTGAACAAGTTCGACTACAATTATGCCTACAAATATATGAACTATCAGTATTATAACTACGGGACGGACACGAATACTCCCAAGATTGAGGGCAAAGTCGATGATGGAGCAAGCCAGCCCGCTTATGCAAAGTCTCCGACATTCAGTCGTTTGGTTCGTCGCATCCGTTCTAGTGTTGGTGGCTTCCTCGATCGGGCTAAGTCGATTTCTTGAAACAGAAACACCGGCTGTTTCTCTTGTGCTGGACCCGCTCAACACCGACGCATTGACAGCTGAAATCAGCAGTGACCTGAACGATACGAATAATGCTACCGATCTTGATGCCTTGCTTGCCAAGGCCAAGCGCGCGCTCACCTTCGATTTGGCCGATGCACGTCTCTATAGCCTGATTGGTGAGATCAAATACCGGCAAGGCGAAAAAGACGAGGCCTACCAGCTCTTCGATCAAGCCCGAAAATTGTCCAAGACAGAGATCCATGCGCTACAGAGGTCAATTGGCCGCAACATCGAAGCAGGTGATTTGCCCAAGGCCGTTGGCGAGATCGACATTTTGCTGCGCCGCTGGCCGGACCAATTTCCGGCGATCGCCGAGGGCATGCCGCCAATTCTCTCGAATCCCGATGGCTATCAAGCCGTGCTGACGGCCATCAGGGCGCAGGCGCCCTGGAGAGCCAGTCTGATCTACGCTCTTATCAAAACTCCTGAGCAGATCAATTTCGCAAATCGGCTGCTGCTCGATTTGACCGGATCAAGCGCACCACCGAATTCGAGTGAACTCACAGCCGCGATCAGCGGCTATATTCGTCAGAAGCAATATGAACCAGCCTATCGGCTGTTTCTTTTCACCCTGTCTGAGCAAGAGCGAAAATTAGGCGGATACATTTTTAACAGCACGTTCGAGCCGGTCCCCAGCGGCAAGCCCTTCGATTGGCAGGTTCCCGGTCAATCGGGCTTGGAAGTGACATTTGCAGCATCCCAGGATGCTGTGGAGGGCGAGGGTGGGGCAACGGTCCGGTTCTTGAATACCCCGGTCAAGAACACTGCCCTTCAGCAATATGTTCAATTGCCTCCAGGCTCGTATAAGATTTCCCTCGTTGCCTCTGCGCGAAACCTGAAGCTTCCAAAGGAATTGTTCTGGTCGATCAAATGCTTAGGGCCGGCTGGCGAAATAGCGAGGTTCAACATCCCCGAGGGTACATATAACCGACAAAAGCTGAGCCAGGACTTCTCGGTTGTACCGACTGGCTGCCCCATGCAACTATTGACGCTGCAGACCGCCGCCATTGCCGAGAGCTGGCGATTTCGATATGTCGGCACCTTGATAATGCACAAATTGAGCGTTGAGAGACTTCCATCTTGAACGACCGGCCGTCGGAATGGGATAAATATCTCCTCGGCACGGTCTTGTTTGTATCGCTGCTGATCGGTGGTGGTACTGCGAGCGGCCTTTACACAGACACTCTGATCGAGGTCGCGGCGATAGTTTCGGCCGCGGCCGTCTTTTCGCAAACCCCCGGCCAGACAATCGCCCGGCCTGTTCTGTGGCTGCTGGTCTTCGCTATGGCGTTGATCGTTTTGCAAATCGTCCCATTGCCGTCAGCCATATTCAAAGGATTGCGGCCGGAACTGTTGCTCGGAGATCCCTGGGTTGGAGAAAGCCGATTTCGTTTCATCAGCGTAGGGGTCGGCCGGACGGTCGAATGCCTGCTTTATCTTCTGGCCGCCGCAGCGTTTTTTTTGGCCGTATTGCGTTTGCGTGCCGAGCAGGTCAGCGCGCTCCTTCCGTTTTTCTTCATGGGTGTTATCTGCAATGGTTTGGCGGGAGCGATTCAATATTCGCTCTCCGACGACGTCGCTATTGTCGGGCTGTTGCCTTTTACGATCAATGCCGGCCTTTTTGCCAACGTAAATCATTTTTCGGCGTTGCTTTTTGTGTCTATTCCCTTCGTCGTCTATTATGGTCTGTTCCGCGGGCATCTCTTGTCCGGATCCTTCGGCTTGATCGCGCTTTTGCTG
This sequence comes from Mesorhizobium sp. M0019, assembly GCF_040323975.1. Lineage (NCBI taxonomy): Bacteria > Pseudomonadati > Pseudomonadota > Alphaproteobacteria > Hyphomicrobiales > Phyllobacteriaceae > Mesorhizobium > Mesorhizobium sp. M0019. Next base: position 49,120 of record NZ_JAMYVK010000038.1, read on the forward strand.
CTTCTTTTGGCCGCCGGTTCTCGCGCCGGTGTTCTGATCGGGTTGGCGATCACTGTATTGTCTGTAGTCTTTCTCTCAGCTCGTTCGAGGGCGAGTGGGTTCGGCGTTCTCCTGATCTTTATCGCACTTTCGATCTACACGATAAGCGCCTGGACCAAATTGGATGCACAGGCGCTTGATCCGGCGTTCGGGCGAGGAGAATTTGCGCGAACCACAATCGAGGGCATCAAAGACAATTGGGCGATAGGTATTGGATTCGGGAATTTCCAGAAGGCCTATCAAATATACGAAAGAGCAGGCATGATTTTCAGGGAGTATGTGAATCATGCTCACAATGAATACCTTGAAATTACCTTCGAGGGGGGAATTCCTGCTATCCTGCTTATGGTAGGCTATTTCGTATTGCTTTTGATTGCATTGGTTAGAATTCGCCGTGACCCACTGCAGAAAGCGGCATTCCTCTCGGTATCTTTTCTTCTCATTCACTCGCTGGTTGACTACCCATTGCGAACCGGGGCGCTGGCGATGACCTTTGCCTATATGAACGCCATCATCTTTCACAGAGGATTTGCAGAACGCTTGAGCCGCAAGAGCGAGATGATCGAGATCGATCACAATGGTGACAAGCTACTTGTTCCCATCGAACGTTCGTCCTAGCGACCTCGTCGCCACGGCTGGTGTCGCCAGAACGTGGCGGACCGCTGTGAGGCGAGCCGGCTCCTGGCTCTCGGGTTCCGAGGCTCAGGCAACATTTTCCTGCCCCTGCCAAGTGCAATCGCTCGCTGAGCAGAAATTTCCCAGTTTACCCATCTGCATGGAAAATTCATTCCCGAACCATTCTGCCGCAAGCCTGTCTTGCATTGTTCTGGACCGGAACGATCTGCTAGAACGCCCGCACGAGAATAGATTGTCCGGAAGTGCAGTTTGAATCGGGCGGCTGAAGGTCGCCTCCGATGCAGGCCCTTCCGTGGATCGGTACGAAAGAACGCTCGCAGTCCATGAACATCGCGCTTACGCACCTTCAGCGGCTTGAGGCCGAATCCATCCATATTTTTCGCGAGGTGGCCGCGGCTTTCGCCAAGCCGGTGATGCTCTATTCGGTCGGTAAGGATTCGTCCGTGCTCATGCACCTGGCGATGAAAGCATTCTATCCGGCCAAGCCGCCCTTTCCGTTTCTCCATGTCGACACGACCTGGAAATTCCGCGAGATGATCGCCTTTCGCGACCAGATGCAGCAAAAGCTCGGCTTCGACCTCCTGGTCCATGTCAACGAAGACGGCGTGCGCGACAACATCAACCCGTTCGACCACGGCTCCAACACCCACACCCATGTAATGAAGACGGTTGCCCTGCGGCAGGCGCTCGACAAATACGGGTTTGACGCTGCCTTCGGCGGCGCGCGGCGCGACGAGGAGAAGTCGCGCGCCAAGGAGCGCATCTTCTCGTTCCGCAACGCCCAGCACGTCTGGGATCCGAAGAACCAGCGGCCGGAGATGTGGAAGATCTTCAACACCCGCATCGCTGCCGGTGAATCGATCAGGGTGTTCCCGTTGTCGAACTGGACCGAGCTCGACATCTGGCAGTACATTCTCCAGGAAGACATCCCGATCGTGCCGCTGTATTTGGCCAAGGAGCGGCCGGTCGTCGAGCGCGACGGCATGCTCATCCTGAGGGACGATGAGCGCATGCAACTGCGGCCCGGCGAGACGGTGGAGAACCGGATGGTGCGGTTCCGCACGCTCGGCTGCTATCCGTTGACCGGCGCTATCGACTCGGAAGCCGACACTCTGGAGGCGATAGTCGGCGAAATGCTCACGGCGCGCACTTCCGAGCGGCAAGGTCGCCTGATCGACCGCGACGAAGCCGGCTCGATGGAAAAGAAGAAGCGCGAGGGGTATTTCTGAGCATGCGCCATATCATGGCCAAGAGCCTCGCCCCGACCGACGATGTCCGCGACTATCTGGCGGCGCAGGAACGAAAGTCGCTGCTGCGCTTCCTGACCTGCGGCTCGGTCGACGACGGCAAGTCGACGCTGATCGGGCGCCTGCTTTCCGACACCAAGCAGATTTTCGAGGACCAGCTGGCCACGCTCGAGCGCGATTCGCGCAAGCACGGCACCACCGGCGACGACGTCGACTTCGCGCTGCTGGTCGACGGCCTCGAGGCCGAGCGCGAGCAAGGCATCACCATCGACGTCGCCTATCGGTTCTTCGCCACGCCAAAGCGCAAGTTCATCGTCGCCGACACGCCCGGCCACGAACAGTACACGCGTAACATGGCGACGGGTGCATCGACGGCGGATCTCGCCATCGTACTGATCGATGCCCGCCAGGGCGTGCTGCGTCAGACCAGGCGGCATTCGATCATTGCCTCGCTGCTTGGCATCCGCCACATTGTGCTCGCCGTCAACAAGATCGATCTTGTCGGCTTCGAGGAGGCGGTTTTTGAACGGATCGTCGCGGATTACGGGCAGTTCTCACGTGAGCTCGGCTTCCAGACGATCGTGCCCATCCCTATGTCGGCCCGCTATGGCGACAACGTTACCGGCCGTTCCGACAGGACGGACTGGTATTCCGGCCCGACGCTGATCGAACATCTCGAAACGGTCTCGGTCGACGAGGCCGCGGTCGAATTGCCGTTCCGGTTTCCGGTCCAATATGTGAACCGTCCCAATCTCGATTTTCGCGGCTTCGCCGGCACCGTAGCCTCCGGGTCGGTTGCGCCGGGCGACGAGATAGTCGTCGCCAAATCCGGCAAATCCTCGCACGTCAGGCGCATCGTTTCGCATGGCGGCGATCTTCAGCAGGCTATTGCCGGCCAGGCCATCACTCTTGTCCTCGAGGACGAGGTGGAAGTCTCGCGCGGCAATATGCTGGTATCGCCGGCGGCGCGGCCGCAGGTCGCCGACCAGTTCGCCGCCAACATCGTCTGGTTCGACGAACATGCGCTGCTGCCCGGCCGCTCCTACATCCTGCGCACCGAGACCGACCAGACCAGCGCCACCGTCACCGACCTGAAATACCGCGTCAACGTCAACGACTTTGCCCATGAGGCGGCCAAGTCGCTTGAGATGAACGAAGTCGGCATCTGCAACATCTCGACGCGGTCGCCGATCGCCTTCGATCCGTTTGCCGAAAACCGCACCACCGGCGCCTTCATCCTGATCGACCGCATCACCAATGCCACGGTCGGTGCCGGCATGATCCTGCATTCGCTGCGTCGCGCCGAAAACATCCACTGGCAGTCGCTCGATGTCGGCAAGCGCGCCCGCGCCGATATGAAGAACCAGCGGCCGGCCGTGTTCTGGTTCACCGGGCTTTCGGGCTCGGGCAAGTCGACCATCGCCAATCTGTTCGAAAAGAAGCTGTTCGCCACCGGCCGTCATACGTACATTCTGGATGGCGACAACGTCCGTCACGGCCTCAACCGCGATCTCGGCTTCACCGACGCCGATCGTGTCGAGAACATTCGGCGCGTCGCCGAAGTCGCGCGCCTGATGGCCGACGCCGGGCTGATCGTCATCGTGTCGTTCATTTCGCCGTTCGGCGCCGAGCGGCGCATGGCGCGCGAATTGATGGCCGACGGCGAATTCGTCGAGGTGTTTGTCGATACCCCCTTCGAGGAATGCGCCAGGCGCGATCCGAAGGGTCTTTATGCGCGGGCGTTGAACGGCGAGATCAAGAATTTCACCGGCGTTGATTCACCCTACGAGGTGCCGGAAAAGCCCGAAATCCATCTCAAGACCCTCGGCAGATCGGCCGAGGAGATGGTGGACGCCCTGGAACACTGGCTGAACGAGCGGGACATTGCCGAAGACCAATATGATAGCGGCGGCGGTATCTGACGACGAAGCGATGCTCGCCGTCTTCGAGCACCTTGCCTTGGCGGCAGGGCGCGAGGTGATGCGTGTCTTTCGTGTCGGCTGTGCGGTCGACAGCAAGTCGGACAGTTCGCCAGTGACGGAGGCGGATCGCGAGAGCGAAAAGATCATCCTTGCCGGGCTACGCGCCGCATTTCCAGACATTCCATGCGTGGCAGAGGAGGAAGCCTCTGCCGGCATGATGGCGCCGGATCTCGGCGACGCCTTTTTCCTGATCGATCCGCTCGACGGCACCAAGGAGTTCGTCAACCGGCGGACCGATTTCACTGTCAATATCGCGCTGGTCCGTCACGGCGTGCCGGAGATCGGCGTCGTCTTCGCGCCTTGCACAGGCCGCTTCTTTTCCGGCCGGCCGGGCAAAGCGGAAGCGATCGCGATCAATGACGACTATCAGATCGTCGATCGCCAGCCGATTTCGGCAAGGGCCGGTATGGTGCCGCTGACCGTCGTTGCCAGCCGCTCCCACAACACGCCGGAAACCGACGCCTATATCCGCGCGCTTGGCGCTGCCGAGATCGTCTCGGTCGGCTCGTCGCTGAAATTCTGCCTTGTCGCCGGCGCCGAGGCGGACGTCTATCCGCGCTTCGGCCGCACCATGGAGTGGGATACGGCCGCGGGTGACGCGGTGCTACGCGCCGCCGGCGGCATGACGCGCACGCTGGATGGTGAGCCGCTCGCCTACGGCAAGCGCAACCAGAGTGACGACGACGATTTCGCCAACCCGCATTTTATCGCAAGCGGCAAGGCTGCTGGATTTGGCTAGACGGTGATTGCGCAGTTCCAGACCCGTACGAAAGTGCGGGTGTTGCAAGTGACTTATGCAAGCGACCTCAGATACTGCTCTAGATCTGTAAACACGGCGGTACGATGCCCATCCAGCCGACAGTTGGGTCGGCGTGGCCGATTCGCTTCGTGTCCGGTCGATGCTGCGGGGCCTTCACACGGTGTATCCAAATTGCTGTATACCGATACACTTGAACGGCTATACGAGCGAGTGATGGCGTTCCACATCAAAAATCCCGAGACCGACGCACTGGCCCGCCGGGTCGCCGCACTTAAGAGGACTGGTCTGACAGAGGCCGTCCATGCCGCGCTCAAGCATGAGCTTGAGCGCGAACAGGCTAGACCGTCCCTGGTAGAGATCGGCGTCAGGTTCTGCCGTGATCTGCGAGCCCGGGGCAAGCCTGATCACGGCAGGCCCGCCGACAAGGCGTTTCGCGACAGCCTGTACGAGAATGACTGATGTTCATCGACGCCTCGGCCCTGACGGCGCTGATGACCAACGAGGATGATGCGCGCGAACTCCTGGCCGGGACCCGGCGCGGCTGAACGGTGTTGAACCGGACTTTACTTGGCTGGCCACGGTCCAGATTGGATCACGTTCAAGAACCTAAAATGCGGCGGGCTTGCTTCGGATGGTTAAGGCCAGGAGCGCCTCCGAAAGTCGTTTCTTCGCCCGCTCCACCCCGTTCTCGTCGATTGCCTCAACATCGAGGAACAAGTCGAGACCAGTCGCATGCTCGCTGATGACCTGAGGGCGCTGGGCGAGTTCACCCAGGAGGCCCTCGACTTCGTAGGGGACAACCTCCCGGCTGATCCCCTTCATGGCAATCGGGGCTAACGGACGCGCCCGGACAAGGTCGCGCACGAGCGCGTAAGTCTCATAGCTGAGGCAGATGCCGCCGGGCTCGGCAATCGACTGCAGCCGGGCCGCCAAGTTCGCTTCGGCTCCAATGATCGTGTAGTCCATCCGATCATCGGAACCGAAGTTCCCAACATTGCAATAGCCCGTGTTGATGCCCATGCGAGCTCGGAAGGGCCGTTCAACTCCGCGGTCATGCCACACCCTGTTCAACTGCTCCAGCCGACGCTGCATGTCGACAGCCATGCGCAAGCAGGCTCTCGCGTCTTCCTCGACGCCTTGTGTCTCGGGGTCTCCGAAGAACACAAGAAGCGCGTCGCCGATGAACTTGTCGACGGTGCCGCCGTGTTTGAGCGCGATCGTCGACATCTCGGTGAAGTACTCGTTGAGGAGAAGCGTCAGGTCCTCGGGCTGGAGCCGTTCCACGATCGCGGTGAAATCCTTGACGTCGGAGAAAAAGATCGTGAGCTTCTTGCGCTCGGTCGCGATGGTGACGTCCTTCTGGCCGCTGAAGATGCTTTTGTAGATTTGAGGCGAAAGGTATTTGGCGATCTTCAATGAAATCGCGGCCAGGAAGTCGTTTGCCTCCGAAAGCTCCTTGTTGATGCCCTGGATCAACGCGGACTGCCGACGCTGCAGGAGAATGAACGTCAGGCCCGCCGCCGCCGCGAAACCGAAATATAGGAGCAGATACTTGAAGGTCAGCACGTTCGCAGCAATAGGCTGATTGACTGATATCTCCTGGATCCCTCGGACATCCCCTACCTTCCAGTCCGTCTTGGGGCTGTCCGGGTGTGAGTTATGGCAGGTCACGCACACTTGTCCCATTATGACAGGGGCCGCGGCGCGGACCTGCCGGTCAAACAGTGAGCCCGAGACTTCGATGATCGGGTCCTTCGGATTGGCGCGCAAAGCCAAGATTGCATTCCGCTCGAAAACATCGAGCTGGTGGGGCGCGCGACCTTTGAAAGGCAGATCCGAGACGAACCGATATTTGACCGACCCGTCATGAGCGCTGATGCGCTTGCCGAGTTCGATCGAGAGGGTTGCTGGAATAGGGATCGCACCTGGCACGTCCCGATAGTTGTGCGTCGCAGTCATGGCGCCGTTAGCTTGCAGCACGCGTCCCACGACGTCGCTGCCGTAAAATCCGCGCATTTCGTCGATGATGCGGCTGATTTCGCTGGCTTGCCTGCGCAGCATCCGTTCCGACAGGTCTCGGAGGTCGAGCCAGGCTGCGACCGGCAGACCGATAAGGCCGATGACCACTGCCGCCACCAGGAGCGGTCCCATGGTGCGCTGCTGACGCGCAATCTGTTCACCCAGTCCAGCCATTGTGCAAGCGCCCGGCCGCCTTAGTATGTGAACTATAGCTCATTCCCGGCACGGTACCAGAGTCAGTCTTGGCTCGATGAAAACACGTCAGCCCTGCAATGTCGGAACGACCTTGAGCGGTTGTTGCGAAGCCCCGACCCTCACAGCGGATTTCGCAATCTGGCGCTAGACGGGCAGTGAATCAGTGAAGGGATGTCGCAAAGTCGGTTGTGGCCCGGAATGCGCTCCGCGATAACCGCTCAGGGCCCAAAAATTCACCTCTGGCAAGGTTGAGACTTCTCCGGCCGGAGAGCGGGTCGGAGAAGAAAGTGTCCCGCAAAACGTATCCGCGCGTCGGTCGCACTATGGAATGGGACACCGCGGCGGGGTGACGCGCGCTGCCGGCAGCATGACGCGCACCTGAATGGTGCGCCGCTCGCCTGCGGTAAGCGCAACCAGAGCGACGACGAGGATTTCGCCAATTCGCATTTCATTGCCAGCGGCAAGGGCTGCCACGGCCGCTTAGGCACCATGATGAACTCGGATCCCATCCCGGCTCGTCCCCCCAAATGACGCCGTCGCGCATGCGACGCCTAGGTGAAGCATTTATTTTCAGGCGAACCGTTGCGCGAGGAATAACCCTACGGTGTGGATCGTGGCAGCGGCGCTTTCGCGTGTTAAACTGCTTGCATGGAGATCAACACCGACAAGATCGACGATCCGTTATGGGCCTGCTTTAGCTGACGCTGCATGAAGAGAGGGGCCTGGAAGGGGTTGGATTGAAATGCTCTGGATCGCTTGAACGAGAAGGGGCTGATCGCGAATCCGGCAAACAAGGCGAAGTCAGTGGTTCTGACAGATGAAGGACTGCGGCGTGCTGAGGAGCTATTCCGAACCCTGTTCACTCGCCCGGCGCCCTGAGCCAGAGCGCTGGACGGGCGCCTGCAAGCTGATAGCGCACATGGCTGAATTTCGACACCGGCGGCGCGCTGACCGCAGGCGGGACGGCCAGTGCTCTCGCCGTGACGGCCAAATTGGTATTCGTCACCTACACCAACGGGCGCATCCAGTCTGTTAAGGCAGTGGCAAAGAACACCGCAGCCGCGGCCCTCAATATCAACGGCATTGTCGCGAGGTCCATCCGCAAGATGCTTTCTGCCGGCGAATCGGCGTTGCCCGGGCCGAGTTGCAGGCAGGCAGCGGGTCTGCGCCCGCTGCTGGCACATGGGATGTTGAAGAGGCAGATCACCACAAGCAATGTGTCATCATGGCTGCGGATTTCCGAAGGCAGGTTTCTCAAGCACCAGCACATGACTGCCAAGAGGTGATGTGTGAGTGCTCTTAACCTTGAACCCCTCGTCAGAAAGCGTTTCGATAAATTCGCCATCCGTTCCAGGCGGAACGCGAGCAACGACGTTTGAGGTGCGCCTCACAATATTGGAAAGCACCCTTCGCGCCTTGCCTGGGCCGATGTTGCGCTGCATGTGCTGATAGACGGCCAGCAGCAGGACGATATCGTATTTCGGTAGAAGGATATTGCCGAGGCGCCGGCTGCCAAGATTCAGGCGATCGAACCGGGCATGTACCGGGGAGCCGCTCAACAACATCTTTGCAGTCTCAATATGCGGCTTGGCAATGTCGATCCCATGGATCGAACTGGGTTTCAGCTTGGATATCTCATAGGCGACAACACTCATATTGCAGCCAACATCGAGAATGGATTTTCCGGCGTAGTCGACCTTTGCGGAGAATAGCCCGTCAAGTCTGTCGTCCCACGTTCCCGCAAAACCCCTTTTGAATCTTGACCACCACAAATCATCAGCTCCTTTGGGAAGAGCCCCCTTGAGCGCCTCCTACCACGAGAGAATTAATGGTCGATACCCTTTCAACTGGAATTGATCACATTGACGAACCAAGGCAGGGACGTGTGCGGCCGCGTCACAACCCCATCACCTTGAGTGCCGCGGGAACCGCATAGCGGCTGCCGTCATAGCGCATCCGGTAGGTCCGCTTCACAGGCTTGCCAGGATGGGACTGGCATTCGCCATTCTGGTCGGGGGAGGGATTGTCGGTATCCGTCCGCTCGACCGCAATGATGTCATGATAGCCGTGGTGGCGCGCCGGGCTCATCGTCAGCCTGACCTGGCTGGAATGGAAGGATCCGGCGCAACTGGCATCGCCTTCGCCGCCAGTGCCGGCCACCACGAGACCGTCGAGCACCACGCGCAGCGCACCGCCGGCGAGGGCATAGAGCCGCAGGTCGGTTTCAGTGAAGGGATTGGCCTGCGAATGGTTTGCCATTTCGATGCGCAGGCCGAAGGCGGTGACCTCAGGGGCCATTGCATAGCGGCCGGTGTCGAATTCCACCTTACGGATCGCGATGGCATCATCGGTCATCAGTCCAGGCTGGAGCAGGCGCTGGCGCACACGCAGCGTATTCCTGTCGACGACCAGAAGCTCGATATCGCCGACATGCAGGTGGTCGCCGTTAGCGCTGTCAATCAGCGGTACCGCGACCAAAAGCAGGTCGTCATGAGCCGGCCAGATCTTGCAGGCCAGGCCGAATGGCGCATCGCTCTCCGGGAGCGTCGAGGCGATGCTGGTATGGGGTTCAAGCGTGAACGAGGTGCCGTCGGCGCTCTTTCGGGCCTTGGGATAGGCCTGCTGCACCAGGGCGGCGGCATCGCCGCAATCGCCGGCCGCTGCCCGGGCGGGCGACAGGCTGGCGAGGGCGGCGCCGAGCAACAGGACAGGCAACACTATTCGCATGGAGTTCTCGCGTCGCAGGGCCGAGTTCGGCCAGGGCCCTTCTACGCGAGATTGGTGGCGGCGCACAGGGTGTAGGGAAGTGACGCTAGCTCCACCCGCTGCGTCAGGACCATAGGTATCCTGGAAAGTCGTAAAGTCCGAGCTCGCTTAGGGACGGTGATCATGAGAACGCCGCCCGAGCGGCCAATTTTTGCCAATGCTGTTCGAGCTACCTGAAACAGATACTGACAATGTGATCTCGATTGCCTTGTCGCGCTCCGATTAGATAAAGAAGCCTCCGACAAGAAACCTCTACAAAACCGGACCTCGCCGATCCGTCAAGCGCACCTTCTAGGGTGTACATTCGAAAATTAACTCTGCATGACCTCCGTTTCTGACCCCCTGAGCCGGGCGCGTTCGCTGTCGGCGCGGCATTGAAGCAGAACCAATGCCGCGCCTGCTTCGGCTTTGTTTGAATGAGGTAGACTGCGTTGAGATCAAGGGGTTGCAAGCATCAGGCGGTTAAGTCTTCCGGCTTCGGCGAGACGATCCACGCCAAGGCCTGCAGAAGTGTGGTAAGATCATTGGTGCAGCAGCTAGCCTGCGACCGGCTTCCTAGCTCTCGCCGGACCAAGTCAAGTGTCGGATCATTGGGTTAAGTCGGCACAGTGAACCCCATGTCGCGTCGATCCCAATAGCAGCCCGATTTTCGTCTTGAGGCCCAGCCCTCCGACACATGTTGCTAAGTAGGCGAGCGGATTTCGCGGCGCTGAAACGCGGACCGCTGACCAGCAGTCGGACCATCGGCGCGACCGGAAATGGTTGCTGTCGCTGCTCCGGTGCGGCTCGTATCGTTGGGCGTAGTTAAAGAGACCAAAGCGACCACGGTCCGAATAGCCGAGTTCAGAAGCCGTTTGACAATCATTGCGGACACTCAGCCTCTGATGTACTTTAGCACTTGATAAATGAGGAATATGCCCGCTGTCGCGACGGCTTTTCTCTCTTTCTGTCTCGGCAGATTGCATGCCCTCTAACGGACCTTGCTACCACATGCTGTGTTCTCGTGGTTGCCAGGTAACAGCGGTTAGGGATTTGCCATGCTCCGACTTTGCGGATTCATCGCAGCCTTCATCCTTACGAGCTTCACGACCTTTGACGCTTGCGCCGACAGAAGGGTCGCTTTTGTCATCGGCAATTCGGACTACCGACAATTCCCCGCTCTCAAGAACCCGGCCAGGGATGCCGAGGACGTATCCAAAACGTTTCGACTGGCCGGTTTTGAGGTCTTCGTCGCAAGCGATCTGACCAAGCTGCAGTTCGAGGAGCAGTTTCGCAACTATCTGGCCGCAGTCGACGGCGCCGACCTAGCCGTAGTCTACTATTCCGGTCACGGCTTCCAGATCGGCGGCGAAAACTTCCTGATCCCGGTCGATGCCTCCTTGAAGCAGGCGGCAGACATCGAAGTCCAGGCCATCAAGCTCAACGATGTGCTGGAACAGTTGCGTTCGAAATCGAAGATCCAGGTGATCATCCTCGATGCCTGCCGCAACAATCCGTTCCCGCGCAAGAATTACTGGCTGAGAGACCAGCTCATCACCGCCGGCAATGCCGGGCTCGCGCAGGTGAGAAGCTCGCTCAACACCCTGATTGCCTTTGCCACCGAGCCCGGGGCGGCGGCTTATGACGGCGTCGGCGAACTCAGTCCGTTTTCGGCAGCGTTTTCCCGTCGCGCGCTGGCCCCGAACCAGGAGATCCGCACCGTAATGGCGGCGGTGCGCCGCGATGTGGTGGAAGCCACAAACGGCCTCCAGGTTCCCTGGGAGAACTCGTCGCTGATCGACGAGGTCGTGCTGATGCGCCGCAGCAATCGCCCCTCGCTGCCGCCGGTGCTGGAGAAGGTCGTGCTGTCGGGAGTGGGTCCCGTCGACTTGGGCCTGCCAGAACCGATCGACGTCGACGGCGGCACGATCACCTTGAGCATCGAAAGACCGCCTGCCCTGGGGCGCCTGATGCTGGACGGCAAGCCTGTCGAGGTGGGCGTGCCGATCCAAGGCAAGGACCTGCCCCTTTTGCAGATGGATGTTCCCAAGGGTGTCGCTACGCAGGAAGAGGTGGATATGCTGGCCTATGCCACGCATGACAACTGGGGAGGCCAAACCCAAGGCATCGTGGTATTTCGGGTCAAGAGCGGCGAAGGCGCGCAAGGCGAACAGATCATGGCCTCGCTCGAAGCCGAGCAGAAGCAGAACGTGCTGGAGCGCGGCATTCATATCACCGGTGCGGCAGAGGCGCTCGAAAACCGAAATTTCAATGTTCCCGTGGGTGTCGGTCCGGTTGCGCTGAACCTTGACTTCCCGACCGATGATCCCGCGGTCAGCCTGAAAGTTTCGGGTTATCCGGCAACGGGAACGCTCTCGCTGCCCGATCGAACCTTGGCGCCCGACTCGAGCCTGAGGTCCGGTGAAGTCGACCGGCTGCGTTACGAACCCCAGATCGGCGCCGAAGCCACGGTCGAGGTTGGCTTCGAAATCCGGGCGGACAGCAGATCATCCAAGCCCGCCACAATGAAATTATCGCCAACAGTGGATCCGTGCGACACGGCTGCCGGCGAGCCTCTCGACCTGCAAGGCGTCGTCCCCGGCCTGCTCCCAAATGAAATTGGCGCCAGCGCGGTGGAGGTTTGCGAAGCCGCGGTCAAGGCTTATCCCGCCGTTCCGCGCTTCCGCTATGAACTGGGGCGCGCGCTCCTTGCGGCAGGCAAGGTCCAAGAGGGCAGGACAGCCATCGAGGAAGCCGCCAAGAAGGGACACGTCCGTGCCGTGTTCGAGCTCGGCTACATGTATGCGACGGGAACCGGAATGGCCGTCGACCGCGCACAGGCCAACGCGCTTTACGCGGCGGCGTCCGACAAGGGGGATCCCTATGGCATGACGTCGTGGGGTCGCGCCTTGTTCAATGGGTATGGCGTCAAACCTGATACCAGCAAGGGTTTGGACCTGCTGCTCAAGGCAGCGGCGATGGGGCACACCTATGCAATGAACGATCTTGCCGCAATCTTCACCGAGGGCCGCAACGGCGTGACCGCCGATCCGGCCCGCGCCGTTGCGTTTCTGCAGGCCGGCGTCCAGCGGCAGGACATGTATTCGATGAACCTGCTCGGCCGCAATTACTTGTCTGGGCAGGGCGTTCAGAAGGACCCGAAAGAGGCGCTGGCGCTTTTTCAGAAGGCAATCGATCTCGGCCAGCCCTACGCTCCGGGCAGCCTCGCACGCATGTATCGGGACGGTGTCGATGTGGAACGGAACCTAGCGGAAGCGCAAAGATTGTTCGAAATTGGGATCGCGCGGGGCGATCAGTTTGCAGCTTACGATCGCGCGGCCCTCGAATTGCAAAAGGGCGACAAGGCCGATCAGGCCGTTGCGGTGCGTTTCCTTGCGTTTGCGGCTGCGCTCGACCTGCGCATGGAACTGCCGGATGCCCAAAGGACGTTGGCAAAATTCGGACCGAAGCCGAAAACGGCGGCGTTGAAGCAGCTGCGCCAGGAACTGAAATCGAAGATCCCCGGGTCCGGTTCACTCGACACTCAACTGGTTCGCGCGGCCAGACGAGTTTGGGAAGAAGCCAATCCGCGTCGGGACTTGTTTTGATCAAGGAGGAGGCAATGGTGGAAAGGGCATTGAAGCGAACAATCATCGGAACAACGCTATCCGGCGTCCTGGCGGGCCTCATGGGCTGCAATTCTCTGACACCCAAATTTGAACCGACGGCGCTGGTCGGCACGCCCCCGCCGAAGGTCGTTCGCACGATGCCTCGGCCAAAGGCGGTCAAGCCCACTCCCAAACCGGTGGCCGCCAAGAAAGTAATTATACCGGTTGAAGAGGAGCCTGTTCCTGCGCCTGTCATCATTCCTCCTTCGGGCGGGAGCGGCGGGAGCGGAAGCGGAGGCGGGGGAGGCGGCTGGGGGGGTTGATCAGGTCAAGTTGTGAGGGCCAAAGAAGGATCGCACGACCGTAGCGTTCCGCGGCCTTTGATCGATTCAGGAGGACCAGTAAGGCACCGCCGGACGAAAGGGGCGGCAAACAGATATGTTCAACCTACCGCCACCGCGCCACACCTCGACTGTACCAGATGTTCCGGTTCCTGAACCAGGAGGTTGCGCCATTTCCTGACGCCTAAGAAAGAGAGACAAAGTCCGGATCGGCACACATTATTGTCATTCGCAATGTCGTCCCGCTGGATGCTTGCCCAGCTGACCTCGACTCGCACGTTGCCAAAGCGCTTCTTTCACCTCACATGTCTATTTCCGCGCTGTCGCCGTTATCATGCCCTGAAGCGACATGGAGCCGTCCACCACGAACTGCTGCCATTGCGCAGATGTCCCGCTCGAGCGCATCGCGTTTCACCGGGTCGGCTTGAGCGACCAACACGCGCTTTATGATTGCTTCAAGCTCTGATCGGGCGCGTTGCCCGACCGGCTCGTTGTGCGGGAGGGACCGATTTGACTCTATGGCCCAGCAGGAGCAGCGGCAGCCGGAGGGCAGCGGCGCGGGAGTCTACGAGCGCTACCATTATGACGGCAGGAACGAAGAAGCAGTAGTAGTCATGGACCGAAGCTATGCCTTCAATCACGCCCAGCATGGCGCGGAGATAGGCGAACTCCCGCGAAAGGTTTGACAGCGGAGATCAGCGCAAGATGTCCGACAGGCTCTCGGGTTTCTTCTCGCCAAACGTCAGATCAAGGCCCGACAGCAGGTCGACGAGATGGCTTCGCATCAGGTCGGACGCGTCTTTTGCGTCGTGTTTTTCGATTGCATCGACAAGGGCGTGATGGGCCTGGCTTTCGCAGGTGGTGTCGCGGCGGCGCCAGTAAAGCGCGATGATCAGCGACGACCGCGACAGCAGGTCTTTGACGAAGCCGGTTAGGATCGAATGGCCGGCGATTTCGGCGATGCCGACATGGAATTTTGCCGACAGCATAATGGCGTCGCTGTCGCGGCCGGCATGCAGGGCCTCGTGCTCTTTTTCGAGATGAAGCCGCAGTTGCGCGATCTCGGCCGGCTTTGCCACGTCGGCGGCAAGCGCCGCGACCTTGGGCTCGATCAGCGCCCGCGCTTCGAACACCTCGCGCGCTTCCTGCTTGGTCGGCTGGGCGACAAACGCACCGCGGTTCGGCTCGAGCCGGGCCAAGCGGTCATGCGACAGCGCCTGCAGCGCCGCGCGTATCACCGCGCGGCTCACTGAATAGATCGAGGCGAGTTCGTCCTCGGGCAGTTTTGTACCCGGTGCGAGGCGGTGGCTGACGATGGCGTCGCGCAGGCCGGCATAGACCGGAAACCAGCGCATCGCCGGTTTGCCGTCATCCCGTGTCTTTGGTCCAAGCAGGTCCATCGTCTCATTGTCCTGGCGGCCGGATCGCATAGTGGCGCGAACACCGCGTTTCAGGCCGGACATCGAACATCCTGTGCGGGAATGTCAACAAATTTGCACGCATCAGGATACACGGCCGGAGGGCGAAAAGGACGCAAAGATTCCGGCGAAGGATTTTTCGAGTGGAACCTGATAGCCGCCGCGCTTCGAAGTCGACAGGCCAAGGCCGACGAGGCTCTCGCAGAGTTTTACCGCGCAGGCGACGCCGTCGAGCACGGGAAGGCCATGTTCGCGGCTGAGCGCAGCGGCGAGATCGGCCATGCCGGCGCATCCCAGCACAATCGCTTCGGCCCCATCGTCGCGGATGGCGCACTCGATCTCCTCAGAAATTCGATGGCGGGCGTTAGAGCCGGGCACTTCGAGCTCCAGAACGGGAACGTCGCTTGCTCGCACCCTGGCGCAGCGGCTGGCGAGGCCGTAGCGCACCAGATTGTGCTCGATCGCCGGCACCGAACGCGACAGCGTCGTCACCACGCTGAACTTGCCGGCAATCAGGCTCGCCATGTGAAACGCCGCTTCGCCGATGCCGACCACCGGCATCTCGCCGACGCAGCGTACTGCGTCGAGGCCGGTGTCGTCGAAGCAGGCGATGACGCAGGCGCTCGCCGCCGGATGTTTTTGGATCTCGCCGATCATTCCCGGGATGGCGAAGACCTCGTCGAAATAGCCTTCTATGCTCGGCGGCCCATCCTTCGGATTGGCCGCGATGATCCTGGTGCCGGCCGAAGCCGCGCCGCGTGCCGCCTTGCCGATGTTCTCGGTCATGGACGCGGTGGTGTTGGGATTGACGACGAGTATGTCCATTTGCGCCTTCATATTTCGCCGCCGAGATAGAGTTTCTTGACCCGGTCGTCGCCAAGCAGCTCAGCCGAATGTCCGGCCAGCGCGATTTTTCCGGTCGTCAGTGCGTAGGCGCGCTGCGAGATGCGCAGCGCCATGCGCGAATTCTGCTCGACCAGCAGCACGCTGACCTTTTCGTCGCGGTTGATCGCGACGATCGAGCGGGCGATGTCCTGCACGAGCTTCGGCGCGACGCCGAGCGAGGGTTCGTCGAGCAAGAGCAGCTTCGGCTTGGCCATCAGCGCCCGCCCGATCACCAGCATCTGCTGTTCGCCGCCGCTCATCGTGCCCGCCATCTGCGAATAGCGTTCCTTCAGGCGCGGAAAACGCCCGAGCACCATGTCCAGCGTCCTGGCGATGTCGGCCTTGTCGGTGCGGGTGAATGCGCCCATCATTAGATTGTCGCGCACGGTCATATAGGAAAAGACGCGCCGCCCCTCCGGCACCATGGCGATGCCCATCCTGACCAGCTCATCCGGCCGCGTTTTGTCGATGCGACGGCCCAGGAAATGGATCTCGCCGCTGCGGATCTTTTTCAGGCCGGTGATGGCGCGCAGGACTGACGATTTGCCCGCACCGTTCGCGCCGATCAGCGCTACCGTCTCGCCCTCGTTGACGTTCAGCGACACGCCCTTCAGCGCATAGACGTGGTCGTAGTAGAGTTCGACATTGGAGACGTTCAGCAGTTCGCTCATGGCTAAAATCCGATCGTCTCGTCTTCGGCGCCGAGATAGGCTTCGATGACCTTTTCGTTCTCCTGGATTTCTTTTGGCGTTCCCTCGGCGATTTTGACGCCGAAGTTCAGGACGACGATACGGTCGGAAATGTTCATCACGGCAGGCATGTCGTGCTCGACGAGCAGCACGGTCACGCCGCGTTTGCGGACGCCGCGCACCATCTCCACCGTACGCGCGGTTTCGTCGTGGTTCATGCCGGCAAAGGGTTCGTCGAGCAGGAGCACGGTCGGGTTGGTGGCGAGGCCGATGGCAATCCCCAGCGCGCGCAGATGGCCGTGCGGCAGCGTGCTGGCGATCTCATGCCGTTGCGCGCCGAGATCGAGGAAGTCGATGATCTCGTCGGCGGATCGCCCGAATTCAGCCTCGTCGCGCCGCGCTGTAGTCGTGCCGAGATAGAAGCCGGCAAGGGTGGCATTGGAACGCAGGTGATGTGCGATGATGACGTTGTCGCGCACGGTCATGCCCTTGAAGATCGTCGTCTCCTGGAATGTGCGGACGACGCCCTTCCGGGCGACGATATGCGGCGCCAGACCTGAAATCCGCTGTCCGCCAAACAGCACCTCGCCCGAGGTCGGACTGAGGAAAGAGGAAATCAGCTTGAACAGCGTCGATTTGCCGGCGCCGTTGGGACCGATCACGGAGAGGATTTCGCGTTCGCGGACGGCGAAGGAAACATTGTTGACCGCGATCAGCCCGCCGAAGCGTTTGGTCACTGCCTTGATCTGGAGAAGCTCGGTCATGGTCCTAGCGCCTGCTTCTTGCCGAACAGCCGGAGGCTGAGCAGGCCGTTGGGAAGGAACAACATCAGCGCGATCAGCACCGACGAGAAGATCAGCAACTGGAACTCGCCGGTCTCGAACAGGAAATCCCAGCCGAAATAGAGCACGAAGGTGCCGATCATCGGCCCGAAGACATAGCTGAGCCCGCCGAGGAAGCAGTTCAGCATGAAATTCACCGAGTCCGTGACGGTGAAGCTCGACGGATAGATCGACTGCGAGATGGCGACGAACATCGCCCCGCCGAGACCGCCGAGGAACGAGGAGATGGCGTAGGCGATGACGCGCAGATAGGCGATGTTGACGCCGATCGAGGAGGCCAGTTCCTCGTTCTGCTGCAGCGACTGGCAGAGCTTGCCGATGCGCGAATGGACCAGGCGGTAAAGCCCGGCAAAGCACAGCACCATCAGCACCACCGAAACGAGGTAGAACGCCGGGCGTGGATTGGCGAGCGTCGCGAAATCGGGAAGGATGGTCAGGCCGAAGATCGAGATGCCGCCGGGGAGCGGAATGCTGACCATGCCCTTGGCGCCGTTGGTGATCGGCAGCGCCAGCGCCAGCAGCCGCGCTACTTCGGTCAAAACCAGTGTGACCATGGCGAAATAAACGCCGCGGAGCCTGAGGATGGGCAGTCCGATCAGCACGCTTGCAGCGGCGCAGAACAGCCCGGCCAGCGGCAGTGTCAGCCAGAACGACACACCATACTGGACTACAAGGATGGCCGAAACATAGCCGCCCATAAGCGCGAAGGCACCCTGGCCGATATTGATGCGGCCGATGTAGAAGGTCACCCATACGCCGGCGCTGGCGATACTGAGCAACGCGACCGAGGTCAGCGTATAGTAGAGGTCGAGCCGACCGGTCGCCTCGATCAGCCAGGGCACGCCGATGAGTACGACCAGCAGGAAGACAGCGACGGCGAGGATGTTGCGTGTACGCTTCATGTCCATCACCCCCACGGCTTGCCCATGAGCCCGTTCGGGCGGATGCTCAGGAACACCATCAGCGCGGCGAAGATGACGAGATAGGTAACGTCGCCATAGTGGCGTAGCACTGTCAGGCCGACCGATTCCATCATGCCGAGGATGAAGCCGCCGGCGATTGCTCCGCTGACGACGCCGGCGCCGCCGATCATCACCATCAAGAACGCCTTGATCGAGATCGGCCCGCCGATGCCCGAATTGACGCCGGTGATGGCGACCAGCAGCCCGCCGACTATGCCGGCAAGCATGGCGCCAAGCGCAAAGCCGATCATCGAATAACGGTCGACCTCGACGCCCATAAGCTGCGCCGCGACCCGGTCCTGCGCCAGGGCCCGCATGGCGCGTCCCGGCTTGCTATACTGCATGAAAAGCACGAAGGATGCGATGAACAGTATGGCGAGAGCGCCGACCAGCAGCCGGTCGTAAGGCATTATGAGGCTGTCGGAGACGAAGACGCCGTTGACGATCTTCGGCACCCCGCGCTGCTTTTCACCGAACAGGAGGAGGATCACGGCGTCGAGGAAGAATGCGACCGCCGCCGCGAGAAGCATCGTACTTTCCTCCCGCACGCTTCGCTTGATCACCGTTCTGAAAAGGAATTTCTCGACCAGCGCTCCAATGACCAGCAGCGTGATCCCGGACGCAACGAGCGCGACGACGAAAGGCATGCCGAGCTGGCCATAGACGGTGTAGGTGATGAAGCCGCCGAGAACGTACATCTGCCCATGGGCAAAGTTAAGCACGTTCATCAGCGCGAAGATCAGGGTCAGACCGAGCGCGATCAAGGCGTATTGCGCGCCAAGATAGAGCCCGTTGGCGATGACTTGTTCCATCAGGTGGTTCCCCGGCCATTCAGAGGCTCAAGACGAATGCACGAGCCTCTGCGGCAATCCGCTTCAGTGCAGGTGCGTCAATCGACTTGGGCGACGAAGAGTGTCTCGAACTTGCCGTCGCGGTATTCGGTGACCACCATCGGGACCGAAAGCTGGCGCTTCTGGCCGAACGACGTCATTCCGACATAGGTTAGCTTGGCATCGTCCTTCAGGTAGGGATTGGGGGCCGAGAAAGTGTCGATCGTCTTCTTGAACTCCTCGACATTGTCGATGGCGGCCGGGTTCGCCTTCAGCGTCTCGATGATGTATTCAAGCGCGTAGACCTTGGTGTTGGACTCGTCATTGTATTCGCCGAACATTTTCGTATAGCGGTCGACGAATTCCTTCATCGTGTCGGAGGCGATTTCGGGCGTCGATGCGCCGCCGACTGAGATGAAGCCGTTGGCCAACTCGCCCGCGCCCTCTTCCAGCACCTTGGCATCCTGCGCCGTTTCGGTGGAGATCAGACCTTCGTAGCCGAGCTCGCGCGCGGCGCGGATCAGCAGCGGCGCATTGCCGGGCGCGACACCCGAAAGCACCAGCAGGTCCGGTTTTTGCAGAACGATCGGCGTCAGTACCGGTGTGAAATCGCGGGTATCGTTTTGGTAGACATCCGTTGCAGCCACAACCTCGAGCCCGAGCGCCTTTGCCGCGGCAACACCGCCATCCCGCTGGCTCAGCGGATCGGATTCGTTGGCGGCGACAAAGGCAACTTTCTTCACGCCCCTGTTTTCCATGAGATATTTGTAGATCGCCGGAGCCGACTGGTAGTTGGCGATCATGCCGAGCACGGCGTTGGACGCCGGTGGGCTGTAGAGTTCCTTCGGGAACGCGTAGGGAAAATAGATGATGCCCTTGGATTCAGCCACGGGACGCACCGCCGCCGCGCCGTCATCGACATTCGGACCGACGACATAGTGGATGCCCTCCTGGGCCATCTTCTCCATGCCGGCGATCGCCCGCTTCGGGTCCTTCTGGTCGTCGAAGGTGACGATTTTGATGTCGTAGGTCTCGTCACCGATCTTCACACCGCCGGTTTCGTTGATCCAGGCGGCGCGCGTCTGCATCGAGCGGACGTTGGATGTGCCCCACGCAGCGGCCGCGCCACTCGTCACGCCGACAAAGCCGATCTTGAGTTCCTTGTTGGCGGCGTGCACCGCGATTGTACCGCCGGCCATGATTGCCAGCGCGAAGACGGCGCCGCGCGCCGCGGATGTGATTATTGAACGTCTGTTGATCATTGTTCTTCCCCTTTGGAGGCCGCGCATTGTTGCGACAGAACTCGACCGATACGCGGACTCTTGTAAGTGAAGGCTCAAATCAATTGTCTGTCAACAAAACTTTTTCCGATTGTTAACAATCTTGTGAGCTGTCGTAGATGAAGGACGTAAGGATTCGAATCGGCCTCGAATTCGGGTAGCGCTGGCATTTGTTGGGGCGTATTCATTCATTCGGCTGCCATTTCCCCTACGGCTGGGAAGCACAATGAACATGCCGATGCCGGGAACGTCGGCGGGAAGATAGGGGCGGGAGCGGGCTCTCAGCCAGGCTGGTTTATCTCCCGCCCTACGCAGCTGGGTTCCCCTGGTTCGTTCGCTCGTCTGGAATCTCGCATTCGTTCGAATTGTGCTGCTTTTGCTTGCGTCACTCTGGCCCGAGCTATAGTGCCCGCACCCCGAGCGCCATCACACGGCGAGATCCCCTTCCACCTATTCTCTGGAAGATCGACCCGAAAGGATCGTCAGCGGCCCGCTTGACGCAACGGCCATCGAAGAAGAGCATCAGGCGCGCTGTGGAGAACATCCACGCGCTGACCGACCGAAAGGGTACATGGCAAGAGACCACATTGTTGGTAGCGAAGGTAAACCGGATGCTGCGCGGATGGGCGACTACTTCTCGCTAGGAACCACCATCAAGGCATACCGGGCACTCGACAGTTACACTGCAATGCGGTTGCGCCGGTGGCTGCGTTCCAAACACAAGACCAGACGATGCAAGGGCGGGGTCTATCCAGTCTCGCATCTTTACGAGCACTTCGGGCTCGTACGTCTGACCCAACTTGGACATGGCGTGTCGTGGGTGAAGGCGTGAGTACTTGTCCGAGAGCCGGATGCGGGAGATCTGCAGGTCCGGTTCGATGAGCGGGGTGTGGAAACGGAGCCAAGGTTGAACCAATAAGGCACGGCCAGACGAAGGGGCGGCAAACAGATATGTTCAACCTACCGCCACTGCGCCACACCTCGACTCTACCGTTTCTTCGCGTTCACCAAGGGCGAAGAAACGCGGAAGGCTGGCATCTGATTGAGGGTCGGAAAAGCGCGGTCGCGCCAGTTGTCGCACCTCATTAGACCGTTTCGAGCCGGCTGAACCGAACTGGGATGAGTTTGCGAGTCTTCAGTTGCCTTGCCGAATCCTTGTCGATGACCGTCAGCAACTGCACATCTTCAGGTCCCACAGGCAGAACCAGGCGTCCCCCCGGCTTGAGCTGCTCAAGCAAGGCCGGCGGCGCCCGCCCGGCCGCGACGGTGACCAGGATCTTGTCGTATGGGGCGTGCTCAGGCCAGCCGCGCGACCCGTCTCCGACACGAATGCCGACATTGGATAAGCCGAGGCCCTGCAGGAGAGCCTCGGCATGGCTTGCGAATTCCTCGATGATTTCGACGCTCCAAACCTGCCCGGCGAGTTCCGCGAGGATTGCGGTTTGATAGCCCAGGCCGGTGCCGATCTCGAGCACCGCCTCGTGCGGTTGCGGCGCAATGAGATCGGTCATGAGAGCGACGATGAAAGGCTGCGAGACGGTTTTATCGAAGCCGATCGGCAGCGGCATGTCCTGGTAGGCATAAGGTGCAACCGAGGCTGGCACGAAGAGATGCCGCGGCACTCGCCGCATCGCTGCCATCACCCGCTCATCGAGCGCCGCCTTGCCGAGTTCTTCGCTTGCAAGGTCGGTATGGATTGCAATCATCTCGACCATGTGCCTGCGTAGGACCGCGAGGTGCTCTTCGTTCATTGGCTTCATGACGGTGGGGCTTTCCTCACCCAGCTTGCTGCCGGAGAGCCTTATATCCTGTTCGTCACGGTAGCGCCCGCCATCGTTTCCATTACGGGTGCCCAGGGCAAGCATGGGTGACAGTCTTGGCAGGCTATCGCCGGCGGCGACCCTGGAGATTCTGGGCGCCATATCGACATAGCCCCA